>NZ_JAYRDE010000061.1:0-17586 GCF_041909575.1 Microbacterium sp.
CTGGAACGGGTTGCAGCCACTCTTCGATTCCCTCGACGACCGCGCGCGCGAGCAGATCCTCGGGCGGACCGCCGCGGAGTTCTACCGCCTGGACCCGATGCGCCTTTCGCGCTCAATGATCTAATCACTGCGGAGCGGGCCGTCACCTTTTCGTTGCAATCGACGCTGGACGCGCAGATTCATCCGATGTATTCTCTGAGTACGGCGCCGGGGCCCAATTACCCAGCAATCTGAGCAAACGTTTGACTTCGTCGGAACACAGGGATAACGTTTGAGCAGGTTCCCGACCGGCGCACGACACAGGCCCACCAGGGCGTGCGATTGGGACGCCACCTCACACCAAGGAGTGTCAATGAAGACCAAGAGGATCCTCGTAGGGAGTGCCGGGCTCATCGCGGCCGCTCTCGCTCTCGCCGGTTGTGCCGGGAACTCCGGCGGCGGCGCCTCGGAGCAGCCGCAGACCGATTCCGGCGGCAAGATCACGGTGTGGGTGGACCCGCCCCGCGTCCCCGCTGCCGAGGCCTTCCAAGAGGCGTACCCCGACATCGAGATCGACGTCGTCCAGATCGACGGCACCGTCGGCGGCAAGACGGTCAAGCAGTCGTTCGCGAACTTCGATGCCGCAGGATCAGGATGGCCCGACGCGATCTTCTTCCCGTCCAACGACGACATCGCCTGGGCGACCAGCTCTTCGAGCAACTACGCGGCCGACCTGACCGAGCTCCTCCCCGACGTCATCGAGGGCTACGACCCTGCCGTGCTGTCGTTCTGCGACATCGACGGCAAGATCCGCTGCCTCCGCAACGACGCCGCGCCCGACGTGTTCTGGTACAACAAGGCGTTCCTCGATGAGAACGGGTACACCCTTCCCACCACGTGGGAGGAGTACGGCGACCTCGCCGTCCAGATCGCCGAGGAGCACCCCGGCAAGATCAGCGGCTTCCTGGGTGACGCCTACGCGGTGAACCGCTACCTGCAGGCATCCGGCTGCCCGACCAACGACCGCGTGTCCGAGTCCGAGGCGCACATCGACCTCTCCGACCCGACGTGCGTCCGCGCGACCGAGCTGCTCACGCAGATGTACGACGCCGGCGCCCTCAGCACGCAGGGCATCTTCGACGGCGACGCGGCCGAGGCCGGCGTCAACCTCGTGATGAGCCCCGGTGCCGTGTGGTGGGGCAACTACCTGTTCCGGGACACCTGGAAGATCCCTGCCGGCGAGATGAGCGCTGTCGCGCCGCTGAGCTGGGAAGGCGAGTCGGAGCCCTCGACCGGCAACGAGGGCGGCGGCCTGTGGGGCGTCTCCTCGCACATCACGGGCAAGCAGCTCGAGAACGCGCTGACCTTCGCGACCTTCGTCGCGACCGACCCGGCGTGGCAGGTCGAACTGAGCACGGGCCTCCCGGGCTACGGTCCGGTGCAGGACGCCTGGCTGGCCAAGCTCGAGTCGGACGCCTACTTCGCCGACATCCCCACCGTTCAGCAGGCCTTCAAGGACGCGGCATCCGCGGTGCAGCCGTACTCCTACATGCTGTACGACACCGGATCGGTGTGGACCGAGACCGTCAGCCCGACGCTCATCGCCGACGGTACGGTCGAGGAGGCGATCGCCAAGTTCGGCGAGGAGCTCGTCAACCAGGCGACGTCCGTCGGTTACACCGTCCAGTAATCCAGGCCGGCAGGGGCATCGGTCGCGACCGATGCCCCTGCCGCACCTCACGACTTCGAGGAAGAAGCCATGACAGTCACTGCGACCGAGACGCTGACGACGGCCCAGCGCCGTCGCGGAGCGCCGCGGCCCCCGACCTCACGCCGCCGCGCTCCCCACCGCGTCGAGGCGCGGGGCGCGTGGATCCTGATGGCGCCGTACGCCGCGCTCTTCCTCGTCGCCGCCGCCATCCCGATCGGCTACGCCCTGTGGATCTCGTTCCAGAAGGCGCCTACCCTCGTCGATCCCACCACCGGCTTCGGCGGGCTCGACGCATACATCACGGCCGTCACCGACTACCGGTTCATCGACACCTTCGTGAACATCTTCACGGTCATGATCATCTGGCTGCCGCTGATGATCCTGGGCGTGGTGGGACTGGCCCTGCTGGTCCACGCGAGCCCTGGCCGCTTCGGCGGGTCGATGCGGTTCATCTACTTCCTGCCCGGCGCGCTCGCCGGCATCGCGAACTTCGTGCTGTGGGTCTATCTGCTGAACCCGTCGATCTCGCCGATCGGCTTCCTGTGGCGCGGCGCCGGTATGGACAACCTCAAAGAGGTCGCCACCACCGAGAACCTCCCCTGGATCCTCACCGCGATGCTCTTCTTCCAGGGCGTCGGCACGTGGATCGTCATCGTCTACGGCGGGCTCAACGGCATCCCCGACGAGATCTTCGAGGCCGCGCAGATCGACGGCGCCAACGCCTGGCAGCTGGCGTGGCGCATCAAGCTCCCGCTCATCCGACCCTGGATCGGCTACGCGGCGCTGATGAACCTCGCCTACGGATTCCAGCTGTTCCTCGAGCCCTATCTCATGCGGCAGATCTCGGCGGGCTCCATCGACGCCGAGTGGGCGCCGACGCAGCTCGGCTACGCCTTCGCGTTCACCAACCGCAACTTCCCCGCCGCGGCGGCGATGTCGGTGATCCTGCTCGTCATCACCCTGGCGATCGGCATGTTCATCGTGTTCCGCAGTGGACTGTTCGGCGAATCGGAGAAGTCCAAATGAGCAGTGCAGCTAAGGCCGAGATGCACCGGCCCGTCGGCACCCGCGGCTGGAGCGTCGGCCGCGTCAGCCGGGTCGTCGTCATGCTCGTGGTCGCCGCGATGTTCATCATCCCGATCGTGGGATTCATCGCCATGGCGTTCCGCAACCAGGAGAACGTCGCCGCCGGCACGGACGGATTCCTCGGCCTGGGCGGGATGTCGTGGGACAACGTCGTCTACAGCTGGGAGCAGATCACCGGCTTCGGCCCCGGCGAGGGCGGGCTCTACCAGCGGTGGATCCTCAACTCGCTGATCCTCGCGGTCGCCGGGGGAGCACTCGCGCTCGTCGCCGCCCTGCCCGCCGGCTACGCGCTGGCGCGCCTGCGCTTCCGCTGGCGCAAGATCTGGCTGTTCGCGACGCTGCTCGCGATGGTCATGCCGAACACCGTGCTCGTGATCCCGCTGTTCCTCGAGGTGAATGCGCTCGGCGCCGTCGGCCAGCTGTGGCCGGTCGCGGTGATCATGGGGTTCTTCCCGTTCGGCGTGTATCTGGCCTACATCCACTTCATGACCACGATGCCGCCCGAACTCGTCGAGGCCGCGCGCATCGACGGACTCGGCGAGCTCGCGATCTTCTTCCGCATCGGCCTGCCGATCTCGAAGCAGGCCGTCGCGCTGGTGGCGTTCTTCTCGTTCGTGGCGAACTGGACGAACTTCTTCCTCCCGCTCGCACTCCTGACCTCGAACCAGCAGAACAAGACGATCTCGATCGGCATCCAGGAGCTCATCGGCGCGAGCCCGCTGTTCAACGCGACGGTGGCGGCAGGACTCGACGTCAAGCTCTACATGCCGCAGCTCGCCCTGGCGACCGTGATCTCGATGGTCCCGCTCCTCATCGTGTTCCTCGGCGCTCAGCGCTACCTTGTCCGCGGCCAGACGGTCGGAGCGGTGAAGGGCTGACGGACATGACCGACCATCCCGAGCTCCATCCCGCCGAGGCGTACACCGTGCGGCTGCCCGCCCGGCCTCGGCCGATCGTGATCATCGGCACGGGTGGAATCGTCAAGGACGCCCACCTCCCCGCCTACCGCAAGGCCGGCTACCCGGTGTGGGGGCTCGTGAACCGCACGGTCTCGCGCGCCCAGGCCCTCGCCGACGAGTACGGGATCGCGCACGTCTTCGGCACGGTCGCCGAGGCGGTCGCCGAGGCCCCGGCGGACGCGGTGTACGACATCGCGCTCATGCCCGAGCAGTACCTCGACGCGCTCGAGGCGCTGCCGGATGGAGCGGCCGTGCTCATCCAGAAGCCGCTCGGCCACACGCTCGAGCAGGGCATCGAGCTGCGCGACCTGTGCCGGCGCAAAGGCCTCATCGCGGCCGTCAACACCCAGCTGCGGTTCGCCCCGTATGTCGAGCAGGCGCGCCGCCTCATCGCCGAGGGCGCGATCGGCGAGGTGTACGACATGGAGGTGCGCGTCTCCGTCGACACCCCCTGGCATCTCTTCCCGCACGTGTTCGGGCTGGAGCGCCTCGAGATCAACATGCACAGCGTGCACTATCTCGATCTGGTGCGCTCGTTCTTCGGCGACCCCGATTCGGTGAGCGCCGTCACGGTTCGGCATCCGGCGAAGGACGACGTCGCGAACACGCGCTCGACCATCCTGCTGCGCTACCGTGACCGGCCGCTGCGGGTGACCGTGAGCACGAACCACGACCACGCGTTCGGACCCGCCTACGAGGAGAGCTTCATCAAGTGGGAGGGCACCGAGGGTGCCATCCGCGCGCAGATGGGGCTCCTGCTGGACTACCCGGAGGGCGGACCGGACGCGCTCGAGATCGTGCGGCTCGCCGACAAGGCGGCCGGATGGCAGCCGATGCCGTTCGAAGGCTCGTGGTTCCCCGACGCGTTCATCGGCTCCATGGGCGCCGTGCAGCGGTTCGCCGAAGGGTCGGTGCCGACGCTCCCGACCTCCGTCGACGACGTGCTGCACACGATGGCCGTCGTCGAGGCCGCGTACGCGTCGCAGGAGCGCGAGGGCGTCGCCGTCACGGTGCCCGAGGAGGCGGATCCCCGATGAAGCGGGTGGCATCGGTCATCGGACTGCCCCCGGAGCACCGCGAGGAGTACGAGCGGTACCACGCCGCGGTCTGGCCGGCGGTGCTCGAGCGGCTGACCGCGAGCAACATCGCGAACTACTCGATCTACCGCCACGGCGAGCTGCTGTTCTCGTACTTCGAGTACGTCGGCGACGACTACGAGGCCGATATGGCCGCGATCGCCGCCGACCCCGAGACCCAGCGCTGGTGGGCGGTGCAGGAGCCGCTGCAGCGCCCGCTCGACGAGCGCGCCGAGGGCGAGTGGTGGCACGAGCTCCCCGAGATCTTCCACCACGACTGATCTCGGGACGGGAGGTCAGAGGATGTCCGCCTCTTCGCTCTCGATGGGCTCGGACGAGAGCAGGTCGGCGACGGAGTCCAGCACCTCGTCGGGCCGGAACGGGTACCGCTGGATCTCGGCGGGGTCGCTGATCCCGGTGAGCACCAGCACCGTGTGCAGGCCGGCCTCGATGCCCGCCACGACGTCGGTGTCCATGCGATCGCCGATCATGCCGGTGTTCTCGGAGTGCGCGCCGATGCGGTTGAGCGCCGACCGGAACATCATCGGGTTCGGCTTGCCGACGACGTAGGGCTCCATTCCGGTGGCCTTCGTGATGAGCGCCGTGATCGCGCCGGTCGCGGGCAGCACGCCGTCGGTGGACGGGCCGGTCGCATCGGGATTGGTGGCGATGAACCGCGCGCCCGCGCCGATGAAGCGGATCGCCTTGGTGATCGCCTCGAACGAGTAGTTGCGGGTCTCGCCCACCACGACATAGTCGGGCTCGGTCTCGGTCATGATGAAGCCGGCTTCGTGGAGCGCCGTCGTGAGCCCGGCCTCGCCGATGACGAACGCCGACCCGCCGGGCATCTGCGACTTCAGGAAGTCCGCGGTCGCGAGCGCCGACGTCCAGATCGACTCCTCGGGGACGATGAGCCCCGATGCCCGCAGCCGGGCGGACAGATCGCGGGGCGTGAAGATCGAGTTGTTCGTGAGGACGAGGAACGGCGTCCCGGCGTCGCGCCACTGCTCCAGCAGCTCCGAGGCTCCCGGGATGGGGGTGTTCTCGTGGACGAGCACGCCGTCCATGTCGGTCAGCCAGCATTCGATCTCGGCGCGCGTCCGCATGCGCCCAGCCTAGGGCCGCGGGGGTTAAGGTCGAACTCGTGGCGTCGACCTGGGATCCCCGCAGCCTCCCCGACCTGTCCGGACGCGCCTACCTCGTGACCGGCTCCAACAAGGGCCTCGGCTACTTCGCATCGGAGCAGCTCATCCGTGCGGGCGCCCGCGTCTTCATGACCGGGCGCAATCCGAATCGCCTGTCCGCCGCACGTGCGGCCATCCGGCGAAGGGTTCCGGATGCTGCGCCCGACGCCGCCGAGACCCTCGTGCTCGACACGAGCAACCTCGGGTCGGTCCGTTCCGCGGCCGCGAGCGTGCGGGGGCGCGGCGGCCTCGACGGGCTGCTCCTCAACGCGGGGATCGTGCATCCGCCCGCGTCGCGCGAGACGACCGTCGACGGACACGAGGTGGTCTTCGCGACCAATGCGCTCGGTCACTTCGCGCTCGCCGGCGAGCTGCTCACGCCCCTCGCACTGCGCGACGGACGGATGGTGTGGCTCGGGAGCCTGTCGACCTCGCTCACCCCGTACGACCCTGTCGACCCGCAGCTCTCGACCGGCTACACCGCGTGGCGCGCGTACGTGCAGTCCAAGGTCGCCACGACCGCGCTGGGGTTCGAGGCCGATCGGCGGCTGCGCGCCGCAGGCGTGCCGGTGCGCAGCGTCGTGGCGCACCCCGGCTACTCGACGAGCGGGCGCACGCCCGGGATCGCCGGGGTCAATGCGCCGACGCGGGCGAAGCGGTTCCGCGACAACCTCCAGGCCGCGATCGCCCAGTCCAAGGAGCACGGCGCCTGGTCGCTCGTCCGCGCGCTCGTCGATCCCGAGATCGAGGGCGGCGAGTTCTGGGGCCCGCGCACCGTGGCCCGGGGCGAGCCTCGCCGCCAGACCGCATCGAGGATCACCCGCGACGAGGCCGTTGCCGCGCGCGTGTGGAAGGCCGCCGAGGACGCGACCGGCGTGCGCTGGCCGTTCGCCGAGGCGGCCGCCGCCGTCGGGCGCTGACCCCGGGGCCGGTGCCGTGTTCGGTCAGGCGCTGAGCCAGACCGCGTCGGCCGCAGCCCGCGGCAGGGTGACGTCGGTGCTCCCGATGCGGAGGGCTGCGGCATCCGTCACCGTCGCCTCGGCGCCCACCGCGACGCCCGCCGCCTCGACGGCGCGCAGCAGCTCCGGGTCGCGGTCGCTGACCCGCAGCACGCGTCCGGTGTGGCCGGCCGGGGCGGCGGCGAGCAGCACGAAGGGCTCGCGGTGCACGTGGCCCGCGGCATCCGGGATCGCATCGCCGTGCGGATCGAAACGCGGGCGCCCGAGCCGTTCGTCGATGCCCTCGAGCAGCCGGTCGCTGATGGCGTGCTCGAGCACCTCGGCTTCGTCGTGCACCTCGTCCCAGGCGTAGCCGAACTCGCGCACGAGCCACGTCTCGATCAGGCGATGGCGGCGGATGATCCCCGCCGCGCGCAGCTCACCGGCCTCGCTGAGCGCGATGGGGCCGTACGGGCGGTGGGTGACGAGCCCCTGCGCGGCGAGCTTCTGCACCATCTCGGTCACGCTCGACGGCGCGAGGCCCAGTTCGCCGGCCAGCTGCGACGGCGTGATGCGCTCGGTCTGCCACTCGGTGTGGTGGTAGATCGTCTTGAGGTAGTCGTCGACGGCGGGCGAGGGCACGGTCCCAGGCTACCGGCCGGCCGTCACGACCCCGTGAGCACGAGCCACAGCAGGATCGCGTTGAGCGCGATGAGGAAGACGGATGCCGCGATCCCGGCCGCCGTCGTGAGCACGCGGTTGCGGAACCGGCCGAGCACCTCGGCCTTCGCCGTCAGCGCCACGAGCGGGATGAGCGCGAACGGGATGCCGAACGAGAGCACCACCTGGCTGAGGACGAGGGCGAGGGTGGGGTCGACCCCCGCAGCGAGGATCACCAGCGCCGGGATGAGCGTGACCAGGCGCCGCGCCAGCAGCGGGATGCGCACGTGCAGCAGGCCGTGCATGATCTCGGCTCCGGCGTACGCGCCGACGGAGGTCGAGGCCAGACCGCTCGCCAGCAGGCCCACGGCGAAGAGCGTCGCGACGGCCGGGCCGAGGCCGGCATCGAGGGCCGCGTAGGCGCCTTCCAGGGTGTCCGTTCCCGGCACGCCTGCGAGGTTCGCTGCGGCGAGCAGCAGGATGCACAGGTTGACCGTGCCGGCGATGAGCATCGCGATCGTGACATCCCACTTCGTGGCGCGCAGCAGGCGGACGGTGGGGATGCCGCGCAGCTCCTCGAGGGGCGCCGGGATCCGCGCGCCCTGGCTCTCGTCGCCGAAGGTGGGCGCGGAGCGGTGCGCAGACCGGGAGCGGTGCGGGGACGGGGTGCCTGCGGGGGCGAAGCGGTCGCGGGCGAGGGCGGAGTGCGCGTAGATCGCGTGCGGCATGATCGTGGCGCCGAGGATGGATGCCGCGAGCAGCACCGACCCGGAGTCCTCGAAGCGCGGCACGAGGCCCGCGGCGACGCCCGCCGGATCGGGCGGGGCGACGAACACCCCGTAGGTGAAGCCGATCGCGATGATGAGGACCAGCCCGATCACCACGAACTCGAACGTCTTCGCGCCGCGCCGCGACTGCACCAGCAGCAGCACGATCGACACGGTGCCCGTGATGAGCCCGCCCCACAGCAGCGGCACGCCGAAGAGGAGGTTGAGCGCCACCGCGCCGCCGATCACCTCGGCGATGTCGGTGGCCATCGCGACGAGCTCCGCCTGCAGCCAGTACGCGCGCCGGCCCCAGCGGTTGCCGATGCGGTCGCCCAGCATCTCGGGCAGGCTCCGGCCGGTGACGATGCCGAGCTTGGCGGAAAGGTACTGGATGAGCCAGGCCATGACGTTGCCGAGCACCACCACCCACACCAGGAGATAGCCGTAGACCGCGCCGGCGGTCATGTTGCTCGCGACGTTTCCGGGATCGAGGTAGGCGACACCGGCGACGAGCGCCGGCCCGATCAGCCACGCGGCGCGCGGGACGGACCCGGAGCGCGCGGCATCCGTCGTCATCGACAGGACCGCAGGATTTTTCGGCACACCGAAACCATAGCGAGTTTTCGGCAGACCGAAAAGTCCCGGGCTACTCGCCGCGGAAGCGGCGGAGCAGGCGCCAGGTGTTGCCGCCGTTGCGCTCGTGGACGAGCTCGTCGAGCGCAGCGAGGGCGATCGCGAGGCCGCGCCCCGACTCGGCGTCCTCGCCGGGCATCTCGACGGCGCCGAGATCGATGAGCGCGGGGTCGGCCGTGTCGGTGAACACCGCCGAGAAGGCACCGGGGGCGGCATCCACCTCCACCGTCACGTGAATGGGCTCCCGCGCGAGCGCGTGCTCGACCACGTTCGTGGCGACCTCGCTGACGGCCAGGCGGAAGAGCATGCGGTCCTCGTCGCCCGCGCCCGGGGCGCGCTCGAAGAGCCGGTCGAGCGCATCGTGCACGCGGTCGACGAGGAGGGGATCGGCGATGCCCTCCAGGCGGATGGCCGACTCAGTCGCCATCGAAGGCCGACTCCACGGTCGGGTGGTCCCGCAGGACCCGGTCGAGGTTGGTGAGCTTGAGCACCTTGCGGACCGGCTCGGTCATCGCCGCGATGCGCAGGTCGCCGCCCGCGAGGCGCGCCGCCTTGAGGCCGCCGATCAGGGCGCCGAGGCCGGACGAGTCCACGAACTCCGTCGCCTCCAGGTTCACGACGATGCGGATGCTGCCTCCCGCGACCAGGTCGTCGACGGCTGCGCGCAGCTGCGGCACCGTCGTCGCCGTCAGGCGCCCTTCGGGACGGATGACGGCGTAGTCGCCGCCGGGGGTGACGGTCAGGTTCACGAGACCTCCTGGGATTCTCGGGCGGTGGGGCCGCGGTACAGCGCAGCCTGGACGATGACGCTCAGCACGACCAGGTCGTAGACGACCCAGACCGTGTTGACGAGGGTTCCGGTGCCGTCGGCGGTGCCCACGGCCAGGCGCGCGAGCCCGATGACCAGGGCGACGACCAGCACGGCCATCGCCGTCAGCTGCGGCCAGATCTCCCGCCAGGGCGGGCCGAGCTCGCTGCGGCCGTCCTTCTTGGTGACGGCGAACGACAGCGGGCGCCCCAGCACGACGTTCGCGAACGCCGAGGTGCACGCTTTGATCCACACCGGGAAGAGGGCGAGCGAGTACTGCTGGCCGCGCCAGGTCTTGAGCCCCCGCGCCACGACCAGGAAGAGGATCTGGTTCACGATGAAGTACGGCAGGAACCGTGCGAAGAAGTCGAGGCTCCACGCCGTCACCGGCATCACGCCGAACACGAGGTAGATGACCGGCGCGGCGAGGTACACGATCGCGGTGAACCCCGACAGGTAGCTCCACATCGTCGCGAAGTACATCAGGCGCTGACCGGCCGACAGGCCCTTCTTCGCGAGCGGGTTGTCGCGCAGCATGACCTGCAGCGTCCCCTGCGCCCAGCGCAGGCGCTGCGTGAGCATCGTGCGCAGGTCCTCCGGGGCGAGGCCCCGCGCGAGGATCTCGTGGTGATAGACGCTGCGCCAGCCGAGGGCGTGCAGCTGCATCGCCGTGGCCATGTCCTCGGTGACCGAGATCGTGGCCAGGGGCTGCACCGGCTGCGCCTCCTCGGGCCGGTCGACGCGCAGAGCCGCCAGCAGGGCGCCGACGGACTCGATCGCGCTGAGCGGCGAGAGCTCGCGCGCGGCGAGCGCATCGAGCCCGGAGTCGTCGATGACGATCACGTCGAGCTCACTGTCGCGCTGGACCGGCAGCTCGCCGATGGCGGCGAGATCCGCCCGGACCTGCGCCAGGTCGGCGCGGACGAGGGTGCGCGATGCCTGGTCCACCGAGGTCTGCACGCGATAGGTCACATCGGCGATCGGCTCCCCGTTCGCGATCCGCGTGCGGGCGTCGGCGACGTCGTCGCGGAGGGTGCGCAACTGCACCCGCAGGCCGGCGTCGCCGGTGCGGTCGCGCGCCGCCTTGGCCAGCATCGCCTCCGCCGTGCGCAGCGTGCGCAGGGTGGACTGCTCGACGGTCCGCACGTAGCCGACGATGCCGAGCTGCATGAGCGCATCGCGCCGGAGCACCGCGTTGGACCCGCAGAAGAACGCCGCGTTCCAGCCGTCCTTGCCCTGCTGGATCGGGCCGTAGAAGAGCGGCGCCTGGCTGCCCAGCGGGTCGGCGTCGTCGACGTTGACGAACCACTGCGGCGTCTGCACGAGGGCGACCTCGGGGTCGTCGGCGAAGTAGCCCAGCGTGCGGTGCAGGATCAGCGGGTCGGGCACCTGATCCGCATCGAGGATCAGCAGGAACTCCCCCTCGGTCGCGAAGAGCGCGTTGTTGAGGTTGCCCGCCTTGGCATGACGGGGCTTCCCCTCCCAGTCGACGGATCGCGTGATGTAGCCGACGCCCGCCGCGCGCGCGGCCGCCTCCATGTCGGGCCGTGCGCCGTCGTCGAGGATCCACGTCTCGTGCGGATACGCGATGCGCTTGGCGGCCTGCGCCGTCGAGATCACCATGTCGACCGGCTCGTTGTAGGTCGTGATCAGCACGTCGACCGTGCCGGTCGGCGGCGACACCGGCGCGGGGCGGGCGCGCGCCCGCCACATCGTCAGGCAGAACAGGAACGTGTCGATGAGGCTGTAGGTCTCGGCGATCACGAGCGGCACCGCGATCCACCAGGCGGACCAGTTGACCGAGTCCATCCAGCGCCACACCACGTAGTTGAGGCCGAACAGCACCGACAGCAGGGCGAGGATGCGGATGGCGACGAAGCGCGCGGTCATCGGTCGCGCCTGACCACCACGACCGTCACATCGTCGGGAGCCTTGACGGCCCGGGCGAGGCGCGCGGCTTCGGCCACGGCGCCGTCGGGTTCGAGACTCGTCAGCACGCGGTACACGTGGCCGTAGGGGTCGTCGGGGTCGAGCACGTCCAGCAGGCCGTCGCTGCAGACGAGATAGCTGTCGCCCACCTCCAGGCGCGTGGTCGCAGGCTCGCGGGTCTCGTCGAGCCCGATGCCCATGCCCAGCGGCAGGCCCGTCGACTCGAGGAACTCCCACCGCCCGTCGGCGCGCAGGATGAAGGCGAGGCTGTGGCCGGCGTCGATGAACGAGAGCTCGCCGGAGGCGAGGTCGATCTCGGTGTGCACGGCGGTGACGAAGATGTTGGTTCCGCCGATGTCGTCCTCGAGCAGGCGGTCGACCTCGGTCACCGCCTCGGCGAGCGAGCGCGACGGTGCGGTTCGCAAGGAGGCGCGCACCTCGGCGGCGATGATGGCCGCCCCTGCGCCCTTGCCCATGACGTCGGCGAGCGTGACCCGGAGTCGGCCGTCGTGCACGTACCAGTCGTACACGTCGCCCATGAGCTGCTCGGCGGCGGTCGCCGAGGCGGCCAGCGTGTAGCCGGGAACATCGGGCGTGCGCGCGGCCATCGCCTCCTGGACCAGCGAGGCGGCGCCGAGCTGCTTCACCTCGGTCAGCTCGGCCTGCACCCACTGCGCGAGCTCGCGCAGCAGCTCCACCTGGCGCTCGTCGAGCTTCCGCGGCTTCGTGTCGAGGATGCACAGGGTGCCGAAGTGCTCGCCGCCCGGTGCCGCGAGCGGGTGCCCGGCGTAGAACCGCAGATGCGGGTCGCCGACCACGAACGGGTTGTCGGCGAAGATCTCGTCGGTGGAGGCATCCTCCACCACCAGCGTGTCGCCCTTGCGCACCGTCACGTCGCAGAAGGCGCCCTCGCGGGGCGCCTCGCTGCCGCCGAGGCCGATCTGCGACTTGCGCCACTGCCGGTCGTTGTCGATCAGCGTCACGCTGACCATCGGGACGTCGAACAGCTCCTGCGCGAGCCGGGTGACGCGGTCGACCCGCGCGTCGGGCGGCGTGTCGAGCACTCCGAGTGCTTCGACGGCACGCTGCCGCTTCTCGTCGTTGAACAAACAGGCCCCCTCTGCCGTAACGGCACCGTTCCAGTATGTGTATCCGCCGCCGACCCGTCGACCCGACATTCGGGGGACACGCCGGATAGCCTGAGCCGGTGACCGATCCGAGTCCCCACGAGCCGACCCTCCCGTACGGCGTGGGTCCGTGGCCCGGAGGAGCGGATGCCTGGCCCGGCGATCCGCGGTACGACCGGGAGCTCCTCGCGCACGGCGACACGCGCAACGTCGTCGACGCCTACCGCTACTGGACGATGGACGCGATCGTCGCCGACCTCGACCGGCGACGCCACGGGTTCCACGTCGCCATCGAGAACTGGCAGCACGATATGAACATCGGGTCGATCGTGCGCAGCGCCAACGCGTTCCTCGCGGCGGAGGTGCACATCGTCGGCAGGCGCCGGTGGAACCGCCGCGGTGCCATGGTCACCGATCGCTACCAGCACGTGCGCCACCACGAGTCGGTCGCCGCGTTCCGGGAGTGGGCGGATGCCGCATCCCTCCCGATCCTCGCGATCGACAACGTCGAGGGGTCGGTGCCGCTCCACCGCGCCGACCTCCCCGAGCGGTCCGTGCTGCTGTTCGGGCAGGAGGGGCCGGGACTCTCGCCGGAGGCGCTGGCCGCGGCATCCGCCGTCATCGAGATCACGCAGTACGGCTCGACCCGCTCGATCAACGCGAGCGCCGCCGGCGCCGTGGTGATGTACGAGTGGTGCCGCCGCTGGGCCTGAAGCCGCGCCGGTCGGCGTGATGCCCTGCTGCCCGCGTCAGGCGGGGATGGTCGTCCAGGTCGTGCCGCGGACGCGCCAGCCGAGGGTGGCGAGGCGCGCGAGCATGTACACGCCGAAGAACGCGACCGACAGCCACGCGAGGCCCGCAGCGCCGGGTGGATGGATCGCCGCCACGAGCACCAGCGCCGGCAGGTACGGCACGAGGTTGAACACTCCGGCGACGGCGAGGTACTTGGCGTCGCCGGCGCCGATGAGCACGCCGTCGAGGACGAATACGACGCCGCACAGCGGCTGCGCGATCGCGAGCACGATGAGCGCGGGCTGCACCAGGGCGGCGATGGCCGGATCTCCCGTGAAGACCAGCCCGATGCTGCCCGAGAACACTCCGATCACGGCCCCGACGATCACACCGAACCACACGCCCCACGCGACGGTGCGCCCGAGCACCCGCCGCACGAGCGGGACGTCGTCGGCCCCGAGGCCCTTGCCGATGAGCGCCTGCGCCGCGATCGCCAGCGCGTCGAGCGCGAACGCGGCGGTCGAGAAGATCGTGAAGGCCACCTGCCATCCCGCGAGCTCGTCGGTGCCGAGCGCCGTCGCGACGGCCACGGTCGCCAGCAGCGCGACGCGCAGCGACACCGTGCGCAGGAACAGCCACCCGCCGGATCGCGCGGACCCGCGCACTCCTTCGCGATGCGGACGGACGGATGCCTCGTGCCTGCGCGCGAGCCGCCCGACGACCACGACGTAGGCCGCGACCATGCCCCACTGCGCCACGACCGTGCCGAACGCCGACCCGCCGATGCCCCAGCCGAAGCCGTAGATGAAGAGCCAGTTCAGCAGCGCGTTGGCGCCGAAGCCGAGGCCGGCGATCCACAGCGGGGTGACGGTGTCCTGCATGCCGCGCAGCAGACCGGTCGCGGCGAACACGATGAGCATCGCCGGCAGACCCCACATCGAGATGCCGAGGTAGATCTCGGCCTGCTCCGAGACGACCGGCGTCGCGCCGAACAGCCCCACGAGGAACGGCGTCGCGAACCAGCCGACGAGCGCCAGCACGGTGCCCAGGCCCAGCGCGAGCCAGAGCCCGTCGATGCCGACCGACACGGCGCGCGACGGATCGCCGGCGCCGAACCGGCGCGCGACCGCCGGCGTCGTCGAGTACGCGAGGAACACCATGAGCCCGACGATCGTCTGCAGCACCGCCGACGCGATTCCCAGACCCGCCAGCGGCACCACGCCGAGGTGTCCGACGAGCGCCGAATCCACGATGAGGAACAGGGGCTCGGCGATGAGTGCGCCGAGCGCCGGGACGGCGAGCCGGAGGATGTCGCGGTTCAGCGTCTGCGGGCGGCTCGTCACGCTCCGAGCCTAGGCCGGACCGCCGACGGGCTTGCCCTGCGGCGGCGAGGGGCACATATCCTGGACGCATGACCGACGCCCCCCGCTCCGGTCTCGCGCTCGACGAGCTCAGCGACGAGATCCGCCCGCAGGACGACCTGTTCCGTCACGTCAACGGCTCGTGGCTCGACCGCACCGACATCCCCGACGACAAGGCGAGGTGGGGATCGTTCCACCTCATCGCGGAGCAGGCAGAGAAGGACGTCCACGCGATCGTCGAGGAGTCGCAGGGCGCCGAGCCCGGGACCGAGGCGCGCAAGATCGGCGACCTCTTCACGAGCTTCATGGACACGGCGCGCATCGACGAACTCGGCGCTGGACCGCTGGCCGATCAGCTCGCGCGCGTCGACGCGGTGACCGACATCCCGTCGTTCCTGCGCACCGTCGGCGAGCTCGAGCGCGACGGCGTCGCCGGGCTCGTGCATCTGTACATCGAGCCCGACCCGGGAAACCCGCAGCGGTACGTCCCGTTCTTCATCCAGGGCGGCCTGTCGCTCCCCGACGAGAGCTACTACCGGCTCGACAACTTCGAGGCCACGCGCACCGCCTACCGTGCGCACGTGCAGAAGATGCTCGAGCTGGCGGGAGTGGCCGAGGCCGCGGCATCCGCTGATCGCATCTTCGCGCTCGAGACCGAGCTCGCCACCCACCACTGGGACAACGTCAAGAGCCGCGACGCGGTCGCGACCTACAACCTCACGACGTGGGATGCCGTCCAGGAGCTCGTGGGCATCGACCTCGCTCCGTGGCTCGACGGCCTGGCTCCCGGTCATCGCGACGCGTTCGCCGAGATCAACGTCTACCAGCCGAGCTTCGTCGAGGGCCTGGGTTCGCTGCTCACCGAGGAGCGACTCGAGGACTGGAAGGCGTGGCTGCGCTGGACGATCATCCACGGTTCCGCGGCCTTCCTGTCCGAGGAGTTCGTCGATGAGAACTTCGCGTTCTACGGCACGCAGCTCACCGGCGTGCCCGTCAACCGCGAACGCTGGAAGCGCGGCGTCGGCCTCGCCGAGGCGGCGATGGGCGAGGCGATCGGCAAGGTCTACGTCGACCGGCACTTCCCGCCGGCCGCGAAGGAGGCGATGGACGAACTCGTCGCGAACCTCATCGAGGCCTACCGGCAGTCCATCACGAGCCTCGAATGGATGAGCCCCGAGACCCGTGAGCGCGCACTGGCCAAGCTCGACGCCTTCACGCCGAAGATCGGCTACCCCGTGAAGTGGAAGGACTACTCCGCGCTCGAGATCGACGCCGCCGACCTCGTCGGCAACGTGCGCCGTGCACACGTGTGGGAGCACGACCGGCAGCTCGCGAAGGTCGGGCAGCCGATCGACCGCGACGAGTGGTACATGACGCCGCAGACGGTCAACGCGTACTACAACCCGCTCATGAACGAGATCGTGTTCCCGGCGGCGATCCTGCAGTACCCGTTCTTCGAGGCCGACCGCGACGCGGCGGCGAACTACGGCGGCATCGGCGCGGTCATCGGTCACGAGATCGGCCACGGCTTCGACGACCAGGGCAGCCGCTTCGACGGCGACGGATCGCTGCGCGACTGGTGGACCGACGACGACCGCGCGGCGTTCACCGAGCGCACGACGGTGCTCATCGCCCAGTACGACGCGCTCACTCCGGAGGGCCTCGGCGAGGACTACAAGGTCAACGGCTCGCTCACCATCGGCGAGAACATCGGCGACCTCGGCGGCCTGGGCATCGCACTCAAGGCCTACGAGCTCTCGCTCGGCGGCGAGGAGGCGCCGGTGATCGACGGTTTCACCGGCGTGCAGCGCCTGCTGCTGAGCTGGGGCCAGATCTGGCAGCAGAAGGGGCGGGATGCCGAGACCATCCGCCTGCTGACGATCGACCCGCACTCGCCGAACGAGTTCCGCTGCAACCAGATCGTCCGCAACATCGACGCGTTCTACGACGCATTCGGGGTGACGGAGGCCGACGCGCTGTGGCTCGACAAGGAGCAGCGCGTCACCATCTGGTGAGATGGACCCGCACGCGTCCTGGGGACCGTGCTCTCCTAACCGAACACCACCCGAATCCCACCGAACACCACCCGAACACCACCGGAAGGAACCCCGTGGGCACTGAGCCCAGAAGGGATGCCGAGTCGCAGCGGGGGTCGCGACGAAGCACCAGCAGACGACTGCCGAGGAGGGCGGCGGTCGGACGCCGATCGTTCACGTCGACGCTGAAGGCGCTCGACGACCTCGCCGCATCCGGCGCGAAGGTGTCGGTGCGGATCACCGACCTCGACCGGGGCAGCTCCGTGCTGACGGGCGACGACTTCGTGACGCTGCCGGTCGCCGGGCTCGGGGTGGTGCCGCTGCTCATCGAGGTCGCTGCCGGCTTCGAGGAGGGCACGCTGGATCCGCTCGAGATCATCGACCGCGAAGGCCTCGAGCCGGTCACGGTCGGCGGGGTGTGGCAGCACCTCAAGGCGCCGGCGCTCCCGTTGTCGGACCTCGCGGTGCTGACGGCATCCACCGGTGACGCGCTCGCCGCGAACGCCCTGCTCGCGCGTGTCGGCCTGCCTGCGGTGCGGGCCCGCATCGAGACGCTCGGCCTCACGCGCTCGGCGCTGCTGGACCGCTTCCGCGATGTGC
>NZ_JAYRDE010000062.1:0-17371 GCF_041909575.1 Microbacterium sp.
CCGCCCTTCTCGAAGTCGGCGACGACGTGGGGTCCGATCCGGTTCCCCCCGGGCGGCGGGGCGCCGGCGCCGCCGACAGTCGGGGTCGGCGACGGTGCGGGCGCGGTGGGGGTGGGGGTGCCGGCGGTGGTCTCGGTGGCCTGCGGTGCGGGCGGTGGGGATTCCGCGCACGCTGTCACCAGGGAGGTGACGGCCAGTGCCAGGACGATCGCGGCGCCGGTTCGGTGTCGTGGGGAAAACATCGAGCGGTCTCCGGAGGGGTTGGGGGAGGTGATGCGTCAGGGAGAGTGGAGCAGGGTGAGGTAGGCGTCGTGGAGGAGGCGGTTGGTGGCGAGGGAGGAGCGCTCCGACAGGGAGTCGGCGCCCGTATACGAGGTGAAACGGCCGCCGGCCTCGGTGACGATCGGAACGAGCGCGGCGATGTCATACTCCTTCACCCCGAATTCGGCCACGAACTCGAGGCGGCCCTCGGCGAGGAGCATGTAGGGCCACGCGTCGCCGTAGCCGCGGTCGCGCCAGACGGCGGCCGTGAGTCGTTCGAGGGCGTCGAGCTCACCGGCATCCCGCCACTGCCCGATGCTCTGGAAGCTCACGCTCGAATCGGCGACCGAGTCGACGGACGACACGGAGAGCCGGCGCGGTTCGCCCGCCGGCGTGTTCGTCCACGCGCCCAGTCCGGTGGCCGCCCACCAGCGCCGGCCGATCGCAGGCTGGCTCGCGACGCCGACGCGGGGGACGCCGTCGATCGCGAGCGCGATGAGGGTGGTCCACATCGGGATGCCCTTGAGGTAGTTCGCCGTGCCGTCGATGGGGTCGATGATCCACTGGCGCTGCGTGCTGCCCGTGATGCCGTACTCCTCGCCGAAGACGCCGTCGTCGGGACGCTCGGCCTCGAGCAGCGCCCGGATCGCCCGCTCGGTGGCGAGGTCGGCCTCGGTCACGTGGCTCGCATCGGCCTTCGTGGCGACCTCGAGATCGGGGGCGTCGAATCGGCTCATGGATGCCTCGTCCGCGGCATCCGCGAGCCTCAGAGCGAACTCCAGCTCGGCGCGCAGGTCGCCCTCGTACGGCGCATCGAAGGGCGTCGCGGCGGAGGGGGAGGTCACGTGATCAGGATATCCGGCCGGGGGCGTCTCGATTTCCGGTGACGCAATCGTGATGGTAACGTTGACGCTCGGTTCGCCTCGTGCGGATCACGCACCTCTAGCTCAATCGGCAGAGCAACTGACTCTTAATCAGTGGGTTCAGGGTTCAAGTCCCTGGGGGTGCACCATCGACAGAAGCGGTCCCGATCGGGGCCGCTTTCGTCGTCTCAGACGCGGCCCGTGAGGATCAGGTTCCAGTACACCCACGGCAGGACGTGTCGATCGAAGATCCACGACAGGCGGCTCTCGCGGTACATCGTCTTCCAGAACGGGATCGTCGGCGCGAGGTCGCCCTTGTCGTCGAACTCCGCCCACACCACCGTCGAGCGCGACACCGTGAACGGGCAGACCGCATAGCCGTCGTACGACCACCGCGGATCCTTGCCGCGCAGCACCGCGGCGAGGTTCTTGGCGAGCACGTAGGTCTGCTTGCGCAGCGAACCGCCGCACTTCGAGTTCGTCGTGGCCGCGGCATCCCCCAGCGCCCATACGTTCGGGAAGCGCGGGCTGCGGAGGGTCCGGGGATCTACAGCGACGAAGCCGCCGTCGTCGGCGGCGAGCGCGGAGCCCTTGAGCCAGTCCGGTGCCGACTGCGGCGGGACGGCGTTGAGCACGTCGTACGACACGCGCTCGGTGCCCTCGCTGTTGCCGATCACGACTTCTCTCGCAGCGCCGTCCACCTCGAGCAGCTCGCTGTTCGTGCGCAGCTCGATGCCGTATTCGGCGATGACGCGCTCGAGCTCGCCCGCGATCGCGGGAACCCCGAACGGACGGTCGCCGTGAACGACCATGATCACGCGGATGTCGTCCAGCACGCCGATCGCCCGCCAGTACGCGCACGCCTGGTACATCGGCTTCTGCGCGGCGCCCGCACACGAGGCGGGATCGTCCGGCTGGGTGAAGACCACGGTGCCGCGGCGTACATCGCGCAGCAGCAGGGATGCCTTCTCCGCCAGATCGAACCGGTAATGGGATGCCACGGCCGGCGTCTTGATGGCCCGTGCAAGTCCGGGGATCCGGTCCCAGTCGAGCTGGATGCCCGGGCAGACGACGAGGTGGTCGTAGGTGATCCGTCGAAGGCTCGCCAGTTCGACACTGCTGGCCTCGGGATCGACGCGGACGACGGAGTCCTGAATCCACTCCACGCCGGGAGGGATGACGCCCCGCTGCGGCCGGACGGTGATGCCCGCGCGCGCGGTTCCGCCCGCGACGTGCGAGAAGAGCGGCTTGTAGACGTGCTCCACGCGCGGCTCGATCAGCGCGATGTCGCCGACCCCCTGGCGCCGCAGCCGGGCGGCCACCGAGACGCCGCCATTCCCGCCGCCGATGACCAGGACGCGATGGTGTGTACTGCTGTCGGGCATGACCGGACCTCCTCCGGATCGAGAAGTCCACGGTAGGTCGCAGGCCCCGTGAACCGAGAGGGGTTGCGGGTCCGGGGTCGGGCGACTAGGGCACTCGGCGGGTCACTCGGGCGGGCGCGGCATCCGCGGTGAGCACCGCGCACGGCGCATAACTCCTGCACTTCGGGCCTCCGGACGTCCCACAGGGGCCGAATGGAGCCTAGACGGCGCAAACTGCAGGAGTTATGCGCCCTGAGGAGGGGCGGTCAGCGGGTCGCGGCGATGCGGGTGGTGAGCTGGTGCGCGTGGGCGAGCAGCGTGCGGCCGAGTTCGGGGAGGCGTTCGGGTCCGAACCGGAACTCGACGCCGGTGAGGCTGAGAGCCCATTGCGGATGCCCCTCGCGCGTGAACACCGCCGCGCCGAGACCGTAGGACCCCTCGACGATGAGGCCGGGATTGATCGCGTACCCGCGCTCGTGCGTCTCGCGCAGTCGGGCGCGTAGCCGCTGCTCGCCGTGCGATGCACCCCACTCGCGCGCCAGAGCGGGATGCCGCTCGAAGTACGCGTCCACATCGTGGGACGGGAGGAACGAGAGGATCGCCAACCCTGCCGACGCGACGCCGAGCGGGAAGCGCACGCCCTCCGACAGCACGAACGACCGGATCGGGAAGCTCCCCTCCTCGCGCAGCAGGCACACGGTCTCATCCCCGCGCCGCACCGAGAGGAACGCGCTCTCCTCCGTGCGGACCGCGAGGGAGCGCACGGTGTCGCGCGCGATGCCGGTGATGTCGTAGCGGGATGCCGCGACCGTGCCCATCAGATAGAGCTCGGGTCCCGGCATCCACAGGCCGGTGCGGTCGTCCTGGTCGACGAGTCCCTCATGGCGCAGGGCCGTCAGCAGCCGGTGGGTCGTCGGACGCGTGAGGTCTGCCCGCCGTGCGAGCTCGGCGACCGGCATCCCGTCGTTCCCCGCCGAGGTGACCAGACGCAGCAGCTGCGCGGCCCGCGCAACGGACTGCGCACCCGGCACGCTGCGACGCGCGTTCCTGGAGTCGTCCACGATGTGGACACTACGCGCGCCCGCCTCCACATGGCAAACGCCCGCGTGCGGCATCCCAGCGACAGGCGCAGGATGGAGGCATCCGGCAACGAAGGAGTGGCACGTGATCGACAAGACGTGGGGGTCCGCCGCCGAAGCGGTCGCCGACATCCCGGACGGCGCATCGCTCGCCGTCGGCGGGTTCGGCCTCTCGGGCAACCCCAGCGCGCTCATCGAGGCTCTGCTCGCCCAGGGGACGAGCGACCTGAGCATCGTCAGCAACAACTGCGGCGTGGATGACTGGGGACTCGGCATCCTGCTGAACGCCAAGCGCATCCGAAAGATGACGTCGTCGTACGTGGGCGAGAACAAGGAGTTCGAGCGGCAGTTCCTGTCGGGCGAGCTCGAGCTCGAGCTCACGCCGCAGGGCACGCTCGCCGAGAAGCTGCGCGCCGGGGGCTCGGGGATCGCCGCGTTCTACACGCAGACCGGGGTCGGCACGCAGGTCGCTGAGGGCGGTCTTCCGCGCCGCTACGACGGGGCAGGCGGCATCGCCGTGGCCTCGCCGGTGAAGGATGTGCGCACCTTCGCCGTCGCGGGCGCGGAGCGCGAGTACGTGCTCGAAGAGGCGATCGTCACCGACTTCGCGCTGCTCCACGCGCTCAAGGGCGACCGGCACGGCAACCTGATCTTCAACAAGTCGGCCCGCAACTTCAACCCGCTCGCTGCGATGGCCGGCCGTGTGTGCATCGCGCAGGTCGAGGAGCTCGTCGAGCCCGGCGAGCTCGACCCCGATTGCGTCCATCTGCCCGGCGTCTACGTGCACCGCATCGTCGAGGTCGGATCGGGCATCGAGAAGCGCATCGAACGGCGCACCGTGCGAGAGGCAGGCGACTGAGATGGCGCTCACCCGCAACGAGATGGCGGCCCGAGCCGCCCGCGAGCTTCCGGACGGCGCGTACGTGAACCTCGGCATCGGCCTGCCCACCCTGGTGCCCAACTTCGTTCCCGAGGGCGTCACCGTCGTGCTGCAGTCCGAGAACGGCATCCTGGGCGTCGGCCCGTATCCTCTCGAGGAGCACGTCGACCCCGATCTCATCAACGCCGGCAAAGAGACGGTGACCACTCTCCCCGGTGCCGCGTTCTTCGACTCGGCGATGAGCTTCGGGATGATCCGCGGGGGCAAGATCGATGCGGCCATCCTCGGCGCCATGCAGGTCTCGGCGTCGGGCGACCTCGCGAACTGGATGATCCCGGGGAAGATGGTCAAGGGCCCGGGCGGCGCCATGGACCTCGTGCACGGAGCCGCGAAGGTGATCGTGCTGATGGAGCACGTCGCCAAAGACGGCTCGCCCAAGATCGTCCACGACTGCAGCCTGCCGCTCACGGGCAGGGGAGTGGTCGACCGCATCATCACCGACCTCGCCGTCATCGATGTGACCCCCGACGGCCTCGTGCTCGTCGAGGTCGCCCCCGGCGCCACGATCGACGAGGTCATCGCCGCGACCGAGCCACCGCTCGCCGTCGCCCCCGGACTCGAGGAGAAATCATGAACCACGAAGACGTCGTCATCGTCGCCGCAGCCCGCACCCCGCAGGGCCGCCTGAAGGGGCAGCTCGCGCCGCTCACGGCGGTGCAGCTCGGCAGCGCCGCGATCCGCGGCGCGCTCGCTCAGGGCGGCATTCCCGCCGAGGCGGTGGACGCCGTGCTCGTCGGGCAGGTGCTCGCCGCCGGCGCGGGGCAGAACCCGGCCCGCCAGGCGGCCGTCGGCGCCGGCATCGGCTGGGACGTGCACGCGGGCTCGGTGAACAAGGTGTGCCTCTCGGGGCTCACCGCCATCATCGACGGCGCCCGCATGCTCGCCGTCGGCGATGCCTCGGTCGTGGTCGCGGCGGGCATGGAGTCGATGACCCGCGCCCCGCACCTGCTGATGGGCTCGCGCGACGGCTGGACCTACGGCTCCATCGAGGTCCTCGACCACATGGCGTACGACGGACTCACCGACGCGTACGACCGCGAGAGCATGGGCGCCTCGACCGAGCGCCACAACGGCCGTCTCGAGGTCACGCGGGAAGCGCAGGACGCGGTCGCGGCCCGGTCGCACCAACGCGCCGCCCAGGCTCAGTCCGAGGGCCTCTTCGACGCCGAGATCGTGCCGGTCGAGATCCCGCAGCGCAAGGGCGAGCCGGTCGTCGTCACGCGCGACGAGGGAGTTCGTCCCGAAACCACCGTCGAGACCCTCTCCCGCTTGCGTCCCGCCTTCGCCGAGGGCGGCTCGATCACGGCGGGCAATTCCTCCCAGATCTCCGACGGCGCCTCCGCGGTCGTGCTCACGCGCCGCTCGCACGCCGATGAGAACGGCTGGCCCGTACTGGCCGTCGTCGGCGCCTCGGGCCAGGTCGCCGGTCCCGACAACTCGCTCCACTCCCAGCCCGCACGGGCGATCGAGAAGGCGCTCGCCAAGCAGGGCATCGCCGCATCGGATCTCGACCTCGTCGAGATCAACGAGGCCTTCGGCGCCGTGGTGGCGCGGTCGCAGGCCGAGCTCGGGCTCTCCGACGAGATCGTCAACCCGCACGGCGGCGGTATCGCGATCGGCCACCCGATCGGGGCGTCCGGCAATCGACTGGTGGTGCACGCGGTGCATGAGCTCGTCCGCCGTGGCGGCGGCACGGCCGCTGTCGCGCTGTGCGGCGGCGGCGGGCAGGGCGACGCGCTCATCCTGACGCGCTGAAACGCGGCATCCGCTCCGTCCTCACCGCTGCGGTGCGCGCGCCGCACCGCAGCGGTGGGCGGGACGGGATACCGTCGCGGCATGAGCTCCATCACTCCGATCACGGCGGACGACCGACCGGCCTGGGAGGCGCTGTGGCAGGCGTACCTCACGTTCTACGAGGCGGAGGTGCCCGCCGACGTCACCGAGTCGACCTTCCAGCGGATCGTGGCCGACGAGCACCTCCACGGGGCGTTCGCGCGGGATGCCGAGGGCCGGCCGATCGGGCTGGTCCACTGGCTCACCCACCCGGGCACCTGGACGAGCAAGGTCGTCTGCTACCTCGAGGACCTGTACGTCGACCCCGACGCCCGCGGCGAAGGAGCGGGGACCGCCCTCATCGAGCACGTGCGCGACTGGGCGCGCCTCTTCGGCGCCACCAGCGTGTACTGGCATACGAAGGAGGACAACGCGACGGCGCGGTCGCTGTACGACAAGGTCGCGACCTCGACCGGCTTCGTGCACTACGAGATCGAGCTCTAGGCCCGCGTTCGCCGCGCGCGCTCCTTCATGAGCTTCTTCTCCTGCCCGTGCACGGGGGAGTCGGGGTCGATCGTGTGCCCCGTCGACGCGCGGCGGATGTCGACGACCGCGCCGATGACGAGGGCCACCGAGATCGCCCAGCTGATCCAGCCGAGAGCGCTGCGCCACGTGAAGGGGGCGTCCTCGCGCATCCCGCGCAGCAGCGTGAGCCCTCCGGTGATGGCGGTCAGCAGGCCGGTGCCGAAGAGGTACTTTCTCATGCGCCCACGCTAGCGCGCGGCATCCGTCACCGTCTTCCCTTGACAGCGATGACCCGGGGAGTCAAGCGGCATGGGCGCGGGCGCGGACCGCGATAGCCTGAGGATGCCTCGTCCCCCCGCCACCGTCAGGAGCCCGAGTGACCAAGGCAGAGCTTGTCGTCGTCGCCAACCGACTTCCCGTCGACCGTGTGGTCGACGGTTCCGGCGAACCCTCCTGGCGGCGTTCGCCCGGAGGGCTCGTGACGGCGCTCGAGCCCGTGATGCGTCGCGCCGACGGCGCCTGGGTGGGTTGGCCCGGTCAGCCCGACATCGACGTGGAGCCGTTCGAGTTCGAGGGCGCCTACCTCGTGCCGGTGTCGCTGAGCTCTGACGACGTCGAGAACTACTACGAGGGCATGTCGAACGACACGTTCTGGCCGCTGTACCACGACGTCATCGCCGAGCCGCGATACCGCCGCGTGTGGTGGGACTCCTACGTGCGGGTCAACAGGCGCTTCGCCGAGGCGGCGGCCGACGCGGCCGCCGAAGGCGCCGAGGTGTGGGTGCAGGACTACCAGCTCCAGCTCGTCCCGCGCATGCTGCGCGAGATGCGACCCGACCTCACGATCGGCTACTTCCACCACATTCCCTTCCCGGCATACGGCCTGTACTCGCAGCTGCCCTGGCGCCGCCAGGTGCTCGACGGGCTCCTCGGGGCCGACGTGATCGGCTTCCAGCGCGTGGCGGATGCCGGCAACTTCGCGCGCGCGGTCCGGCGCGTGCTGCGGTTCCCGACGAAGGCGTCCGGGATCACCGTCCCCGAGGCGGACGGTGCCACGCGCAACGCCCTCGCGAAGGCGTTCCCGATCTCGATCGACGCCGCCTCGTACGTCGAGCTCGCCCAGCGCCCCGACATCCGGGCGCGCGCCGCCGAGATCCGCGCCGAGCTCGGCAATCCCCGGAAGATCCTGCTGGGCGTGGACCGCCTCGACTACACCAAGGGCATCCGCCACCGGCTGAAGGCGTTCGGCGAGCTTCTCGAGGACGGCCGCGTCTCGGTCGACGACGTCACGCTCGTGCAGGTCGCCAGCCCGAGCCGCGAGCGCGTCGAGGCCTACGTGCAGCTGCGCGACGAGATCGAGCTCACCGTCGGCCGCATCAACGGCGACTACGACACGATGGGCCACACCGCCATCCGCTACCTGCACCAGGCGTACCCGCGCGAGGAGATGGTCGCCCTCTTCCTCGCCGCCGACGTCATGCTGGTGACGGCGCTCCGCGACGGCATGAACCTCGTCGCGAAGGAGTACGTCGCCTCTCGCGTCGACAACCGCGGCGTGCTCGTGCTGAGCGAGTTCGCCGGCGCCGCCGACGAGCTGCCGAGCGCCGTGCGCATCAACCCCCACGACATCGACGGCATGAAGGACGCGATCATGCGGGCGATCGACATGCCCGCCGCCGAGCAGGGCCGCCGCATGCGGGCGCTGCGCAAACGCGTCATCGAGCACGACGTCGCCCGGTGGTCCCGCTCGTTCCTCGCGGCCCTCGACGACGCCAAGTCCGTCAAACGCCGCGCCGACGCGCGAAGGGCCAGCGCATGAGCTCGACGGCAGACGGCATCAGCGTCGCGGTCGCGCGGGTCGCGGCATCCGATCGCCTCCTCGTGGCGCTCGACTTCGACGGCACGCTGGCGCCGCTCGAAGACGAGCCGATGGATGCCCGCATGCTTCCCGCCGCGCGAGCGGCCGTGGATGCCGTCGTGGCCGCCCCGGACACGCTGGTCGCACTGGTGTCCGGACGCAGCCTCTCGGACCTGCGGATCATCGCCGAGCACGGGGACGACTCGCCGCTGCTGCTGGCCGGATCGCACGGCGCCGAGTTCTGGATCCCGGGGGAGGGCGCGCTGACCCACGCCGACGATCCGGGCGACGCTGCCCTCCGCGACGAGCTGCGCGCGCACGCCGAGCAGGCGACGGCCGACCTCGCCGGAGTCTGGATCGAGCCCAAGCGCTTCGGCTTCGGCGTGCACACCCGCAAGTCGACGCCCGCCGACGCCGCGGAGGCGAACCGCCTCGTCGACGCGCTCGTCGCGTCCGAGGCGCCGCATTGGCGCCGCCGCACCGGGCACAACATCGTCGAGTACGCCTTCCGCCACGAGGGCAAGGACTCCGCGATCGCGGAGCTGCGAGAGCGGACGGATGCCTCGGCCGTGGTCTTCGCGGGCGACGACATCACCGATGAGGATGCGCTCAAGAGTCTCGGCGACGCGGACCTCGGCGTGCACGTGGGGAGCCGCCCGACAGCGGCCACGATCTGCGTGCCCGACATCCCGGCGATGGCGGACCTCCTCGCCGTCATCGCGGCCGAGCGGTCACGCGCGCGGGAATAGACTTCCCCCATGCCCCAGCCTGACAACTCCATCGACATCAAGCCCCGCAGCCGGGTGGTCACCGACGGCATCGAAGCGACGACGTCGCGCGGAATGCTCCGCGCTGTCGGAATGGGCGACGAGGACTGGGACAAGCCGCAGATCGGCATCGCGTCGAGCTGGAACGAGATCACGCCCTGCAACCTGAGCCTCGACCGGCTCGCGCAGGGCGCGAAGGAGGGTGTGCACGCCGGAGGCGGCTACCCGCTGCAGTTCGGCACGATCTCGGTCTCGGACGGCATCTCGATGGGCCATGAGGGGATGCACTTCTCGCTCGTGTCGCGCGAGGTCATCGCGGACTCGGTCGAGACGGTCATCATGGCCGAGCGCCTCGACGGCTCGGTGCTGCTCGCGGGGTGCGACAAGTCGATCCCGGGCATGCTGATGGCGTCTGCGCGTCTCGACCTGTCGAGCGTCTTCCTCTATGCCGGCTCGATCGCGCCCGGCTGGGTGAAGCTCTCGGACGGCACCGAGAAGGACGTCACGATCATCGACTCGTTCGAGGCCGTCGGCGCGTGCCTCGCCGGCAAGATGAGCGAGGCAGACCTCAAGCGCATCGAATGCGCGATCGCGCCCGGCGAGGGCGCATGCGGCGGAATGTACACGGCCAACACGATGGCCTCTGTCGCCGAGGCGCTCGGCCTCAGCCTCCCGGGCTCCGCCGCGCCGCCGTCGGCCGACCGCCGCCGCGACTACTTCGCCCACCGCTCGGGCGAGGCCGTGGTGAACCTGCTCCGTCAGGGGATCACGACCCGCGACATCCTCACCAAGGAGGCGTTCGAGAACGCGATCGCCCTGGCGATGGCGCTCGGCGGCTCGACCAATGTGGTGCTCCACCTCCTCGCGATCGCGCGCGAGGCCGACGTCGAGCTGAGCCTGCACGACTTCAACCGCATCGGCGACAAGGTGCCGCACGTGGCCGACATGAAGCCGTTCGGCAAGTACGTCATGAACGACGTCGACCGCCACGGCGGCATCCCGGTCATCATGAAGGCGATGCTCGACGAGGGACTGCTGCACGGCGACGCGCTCACCGTGACCGGCAAGACGCTCGCCGAGAACCTGGCCGACCTCGACCCCGACCCGGTCGACGGCACGGTCATCCACACGTTCGACGACCCGATCCACGCCAAGGGCGGGATCACGATCCTGCACGGCTCGATCGCCCCCGAGGGTGCGGTGGTGAAGTCCGCGGGCTTCGACGCCGATGTGTTCGAGGGCCCTGCCCGCGTGTTCGAGCGCGAGCGTGCCGCGATGGACGCGCTCGAGGCCGGTGAGATCGTCGCGGGCGACGTCGTCGTCATCCGCTACGAGGGACCCAAGGGCGGCCCGGGCATGCGCGAGATGCTCGCCATCACCGCCGCCATCAAGGGCGCTGGGCTCGGAAAAGATGTACTACTCTTGACGGACGGACGATTCTCAGGCGGCACAACCGGCCTGTGCATCGGCCACATAGCACCCGAAGCGGTGGACGCTGGTCCCATCGCCTTCGTGCGCGATGGTGATCTGATACGGGTCGATATCGCGGCTCGCACTCTCGACCTACTCGTCGACGATGCAGAGCTCGACTCCCGCCGCTCTGGCTGGGAGCCTCTTCCTCCGCGCTATACCCGTGGCGTCCTTGCCAAGTACTCCCGTCTCGTGCGCTCTGCAGCAGAGGGCGCCACGACGGGCTGAGCTCGGCTTCCGACACTTCATCCGACTGATCGAGGATCATCACCATGCCCGCCGAAACCGCTGCGGCCGTTCCCAGGCCACCCGCTCGCACCGCCACCGCGCCCGTGCTCACGGGCGCTCAGGCGGTCGTCCGCTCGCTCGAGCTGCTCGGCGTCACAGACGTCTTCGGGCTGCCGGGCGGCGCCATCCTCCCCGTGTACGACCCGCTCATGGACTCGAGCGACCTGCGCCACATCCTCGTCCGCCACGAGCAGGGCGCCGGCCACGCCGCCGAGGGCTACGCGGCCGCGTCCAACAAGATCGGCGTCGCCATCGCGACGTCCGGACCCGGTGCGACCAACCTCGTGACGGCGATCGCCGACGCCTACATGGACTCCGTGCCGATCGTCTGCATCACGGGCCAGGTCTTCTCGAACCTGATGGGGACGGATGCCTTCCAGGAGGCAGACATCGTGGGCATCACGATGCCGATCACGAAGCACTCGTTCCTCGTGAAGGACGCCTCCGAGATCCCCGGCGCGATCGCCGCCGCGTTCGAGATCGCCGGCACCGGCCGTCCCGGTCCGGTGCTCGTGGACATCACGAAGGACGCGCAGCAGGCCGAGGCGCCGTTCGTGTGGCCGCCGAAGATCGATCTGCCCGGCTACCGTCCCGTGACGAAGGCCCACGGCAAGCAGATTCAGGCGGCCGCGCAACTGATCGCCGAGGCGAAGAAGCCGGTGCTCTACGTCGGCGGAGGCGTGATCCGCGCGAAGGCGTCGGAGGAGCTGCTCGCCCTCGCCGAGTCCACCGGCGCGCCGGTCGTGACCACGCTCATGGCGCGCGGCGCGTTCCCGGACTCGCACGCGCAGCACCTGGGGATGCCCGGCATGCACGGCACGGTGCCCGCCGTGCTCGCGCTGCAGGAGGCCGACCTCCTCGTCTCGCTCGGAGCCCGCTTCGACGATCGCGTCACCGGCAAGGCAGCCCTCTTCGCGCCCAACGCGCAGGTCGTGCACGTCGACATCGACCCCGCCGAGATCTCGAAGATCCGCACCGCCGACGTGCCGATCGTGGGCGACCTCAAGGACGTTCTCGTCGATCTCGAGGTGGCCTTCCGGCAGGCATCCGCTGTTTCGCAGCCCGACACCGCCGAGTGGTGGTCGTTCCTCGACGGTCTGCGCGACGAGTTCCCCCTCGGCTACACGCAGCCGTCCGACGGCCTGATGTCGCCGCAGTATGTGATCCAGCGCATCGGCGAGCTCACGGGGCCCGAGGGCATCTATGCTGCCGGCGTCGGCCAGCACCAGATGTGGGCCGCGCAGTTCATCAAGTACGAGCGCCCGAACGCGTGGCTGAACTCCGGCGGTGCGGGCACGATGGGCTACTCGGTGCCGGCGGCGATGGGTGCGAAGGTCGCCCAGCCGGATCGCCACGTGTGGGCGATCGACGGTGACGGATGCTTCCAGATGACCAATCAGGAACTCGCCACCTGTGCGATCAACAACATCCCGATCAAGGTCGCGATCATCAACAACTCGTCTCTGGGCATGGTGCGCCAGTGGCAGACCCTCTTCTACGACGGCCGCTACTCGCACACCGACCTCAACACCGGACACGACACCATCCGGATCCCCGACTTCGTCAAGCTGGCCGAGGCGTACGGCTGCCTCGCGATCCGCGTGGAGAAGGAGGAGGACGTGGATGCCGCGATCAAGACGGCGCTCGAGACCAACGACCGGCCGGTCGTCATCGATTTCGTGGTGAGCGCCGACGCGATGGTGTGGCCGATGGTGCCGCAGGGCGTCAGCAACAGCTACGTCCAGTACGCGCGCGACCACGCGCCCGCCTTCGAGCAGGAGGACTGAGCGCCATGACCACTCACGTGCTGAGCCTCCTCGTCGAGGACAAGCCGGGTCTGCTGACCCGTGTCGCCGGGCTCTTCGCCCGTCGCGGCTTCAACATCGAGTCGCTCGCGGTGGGCGTGACCGAGGTCCCCGGCCTCTCGCGCATCACCGTCGTCGTCGACGTCGACGAGCTTCCGCTCGAGCAGGTGACCAAGCAGCTGAACAAGCTCGTGAACGTCATCAAGATCGTCGAGCTCGACCCCACGGCATCCGTGCAGCGCGAGCACATGCTGATCAAGGTGCGCGCCGACAACCAGACGCGCTCCAACGTGCTGGAGGTCGTCAACCTCTTCCGCGCGTCCATCGTCGACTACGCCACCGACGCGCTCGTTGTGGAGGTCACCGGCGACAAGGGCAAGGTCGAGGCCTTCCTGCGAGCGCTGGAGCCCTTCGGCATCAAGGAGCTCGCCCAGTCCGGCCTCCTGGCCATCGGGCGCGGCGGCAAGAGCATCACCGAGCGCGTCCTGCGCGGCTGACCCCTCGACTCGCTTCGCTCGCTCAGGGCGGGCCACCACCAATCAAGGAGATACACACACCATGGCTGAACTCTTCTACGACGACGACGCCGACCTGTCGCTCATCCAGGGCAAGACGGTCGCGATCGTCGGCTACGGCTCCCAGGGCCACGCGCACGCGCAGAACCTGCGCGACTCGGGCGTCGAGGTCGTCATCGCCCTCAAGGAGGGCTCGAAGTCGACCCAGAAGGCCGAGGAGGAGGGCTTCGAGGTCAAGACCGTCGCCGACGCGGCCGAATGGGCCGACGTCATCATGATCCTCGCGCCGGACCAGCACCAGCGCGGCATCTACAACGACGAGATCAAGCCGCACCTCAAGCCCGGCAAGACCCTCGCCTTCGCGCACGGCTTCAACATCCGCTTCGGCTACATCCAGGCGCCCGAGGGCGTCGACGTGATCCTCGTCGCCCCGAAGGCCCCCGGTCACACGGTGCGCCGCGAGTACGTCGCCGGACGCGGCATCCCGGACATCATCGCCGTGGAGCAGGACTCCTCGGGCACCGCGTGGGACCTCGCGAAGTCGTACGCCAAGGCGATCGGCGGCACTCGCGCCGGCGTCATCAAGACGACGTTCACCGAGGAGACCGAGACCGACCTCTTCGGCGAGCAGGCCGTGCTCTGCGGCGGCGTGTCGCAGCTCGTCCAGTACGGCTTCGAGACGCTGACCGAGGCGGGCTACCAGCCGCAGATCGCCTACTTCGAGGTTCTGCACGAGCTGAAGCTCATCGTCGACCTCATGTGGGAGGGCGGCATCGCCAAGCAGCGCTGGTCGGTGTCGGACACCGCCGAGTACGGCGACTACGTCTCGGGCCCGCGCGTCATCGACCCGCACGTCAAGGAGAACATGCAGGCGGTGCTCGCCGACATCCAGTCCGGCGCGTTCGCCGAGCGGTTCATCGCCGACCAGGACGCCGGCGCGCCCGAGTTCTACGCGCTCCGCGAGAAGGGTGCCCAGCACCCGATCGAGGAGGTCGGCCGCGACCTGCGCGGCCTGTTCGCCTGGAAGCAGCAGGACGCCGACTACACCGAGGGCAGCGCCGCGCGCTGACCGAATCTTCGAGGGCTCGCGTCGACTCCTGATCGGAGCGCGCGGGCCCTCGATCCGGTGCACGGGGGAGCATCCTCCATCCGGCACGCCCTGGGCCGCCCCCTACGAAGGGGCGGCCCTTTCTCAGCTCGCGCCGGTGGGAGCTTCAGGGTGCGGTCAGCAGGGCGCAGGTCTGCTGGTGCGGCTCGCCGGGGAAGTAGGTCGACCACTCGCTGGCGGTGAACTCGCGCGCGGCGAGTCGGCACGCGGCTGCTGCCTGTGCTTCCGGGTCGAGGTCCCACACCGCGATGCCGTCCGGCGACGCCGTCGTGATCAGACGCTGCCCGTCCGCCGTGAGGTATCCGCCGTGAGCCGCCAGTCCGTCGGTGTCGATCGGATCGCCGAGCACGACGTTGCTCGCGAGGTCATAGAGGGTCAGAGAGTTGGACTGACCGACGTTGAGCATCGTCCGGTGGTCGAGGCTCGCCATCACCAGCCGGCTTCCGCCCGCAGATCTGCTGACGTTGCCTCGGGGTTCGAGGGTGGAGAGCTCCACCCGTTCGGCCACCTCGGTCCCCACGGCGATCAGCTCGTCCGGGCCGACGATCAGCGTCTGGTCGCGGTCGGGCAGTCCACGCACGATCTCCTCTCCCGTCTGCAGATCGAACACGGATGTCTGGGTGCGGTTGTCGGAGAGATCGAGCCAGGTCAGGGCGACACGCCTCCCGTCCGCCGCCTCGGAGGCCGACTGCAGCGCGACCTGCTGCCCCGTATTCAGGATCATCTCGGCGCCCTCCTGGCGGCCGGTCGTGGGATCGACGGCGATGACGACCCCGTCGAGCTGGGCGAATACGTGGGGCCCCCAGTCGCCGGTGACCAGCTGCGAATCCATGAGGGAGAAGCCAGGAACGTCGTAGTCGTGCCGTTCACCGGTGGTGAGATTCTCAAGGTGCAGGCCGGTGTCGGCGTTGTACACCTCGAGGATGCCTCCGCCCAGGAGCGTCATTCCGTCAACCGGCGCGCCCACGGGGGAGTCAGTGGTGAGGTTCCACAGCAGTGAGGGGCCCGGATCGTCCGGGTCCACCCCGCTGGGGACGGTCACGACCCGCTCGCCGCCCTCATCCGGGCTGCCGAACATCTGCCGGCCCTGCGCGAGCACGCGCGTGGCCGGTCCTGCGCCCGCGATGCTCCAGCGCATCCACAGAGCGTCCCACGCGGCGGCCACCAGCAGCGTGTGGTCATCGATCACGTCGAGCTCGGCCGCCGTGTCGAGCTGTGTCTCCAGGACGCGGCCCGTCGGAACACCCGTCGTGCGGTCGAGCTCGACGACGGCACCCCAGGTGGAGCATGCCACCGTGCCGATCGGCGTCAGAGCGAGGAAGATGCACTGCTCGGCGGGTCTGGTCAGCCGGGTCCACGCGACGGTGCCGTCGCGCAGGTCGATGCGCGCACTGCCGTCCCGGCCGCTGGTCAGCAGCCCGCCGTCGCCGTCGAGGACGATCGCCTCGCTGGCGAGGTTCGCACCGAGCGACACGGATTGGAGCGGCGCGAGCGATCGTCGATCGAAGACCTGCAGGCGATCGCCGGTGCCTGTGGCGACTCGCTTCTCGTCGATGACGACCACGGAGTTGTAGATCCCGCCCTCGCCGGTGAAGTCCTCCAGGGCGCCCGGACCCGACACGCGGACCGCCCCGTTGCGCGTATCGACGGCGACGAGGTCGCCGGTGATCGGATGGGCGATGTAGGCCACGTCTCCGGTCTCGCCCAGGTCGATGATCGTGCTCGTGCGCATCCGCAGCAGCTGGCTTCCGGGGAGGGCTGCTCCGGTCTCAAGGTCGAGGAAGGCGACATGGTTCCAGCAGCAGGTGTTCGGGTCCGAGGCGTCGACGAGTCGCCCGGTCTGGATCACCGCGACGCCGCCGTCCCGGCTGACCTCGACATTGCGCAGGAACTGGGGGTCCAGCTGAGGCAGTTCCACCTCGAGGGTGCGCACGACGTCCCCGTCGGAGACATTGACGATGTCGACGCGGGATTCACCTGCCCGCTGCGGGGAATCTTCGTCGGGTAGCGAATCGGTCACCCGCAGCGCGGTGACGGTGCCCGGAATCATCGCAAGCGTGGAGTAGCGGCCGTCGGCGCGATGGATGTCGATCAATCCACCCGCTCCGGTCATCGTCCCCATGAGAGCGGAGCGAACACGGCCGTCGTCCGGCCATCGGCGGAAGGCCTCCGCGGCGAGCAGTGCCCCCACCTCGCGGTCGGTGGCTCGCAGGCCGAGCGCCGTTGCGACGAGCGCCTCGATCCGCGCATTCTCGGCCGAGAGCGCCGACTCCTGGCCGCGGACGACTGCGACGCCCCCCGCGACGAGAGCCACGACCAGGAGGAGCGCCGAGCCCGCGAGCGCGGTGCGCAGCGTCCGGTTCCGGCGGCGCTCACGCGCTGCGCGTGCGGCGAGTTCGCGCACCTCGACGCTCTCTCGATCCTGGCACGCGTCGAGGAACTCGACTTCGGTGGGAGTGAGATCCGGACGTGCGCGCTCGCGCCATTCAACAGCGCTGTGCAGTCGTGAGCCGCGAAGCAGGTCGTCCTCGGATCGTCCGCCGGCGTCCCAGGCGACGGCCGCGCTCTCGATCGCGAGGAAGACACGCGCACCGTCGGCGTCCTCTTCCAGCCACGCGTCGAGGCGCGGCCACGCCGTGGCGACCGCCTCATGCGCGACGGTCACCGCGTCGTCATCCACGGCGATGAGCCGAGCCGCCGTGAGCGCTTCGATCACGCGCCGGCGATCGGGGTCCGAGAGGAGCGGCGCGAGAGG
>NZ_JAYRDE010000063.1:0-17120 GCF_041909575.1 Microbacterium sp.
TGCCGTACGGCGAGCCGGGGTCGCCCGGCTCGGCGGTCAGCGTGTTGTTGCGGCCCTTGCGGTTGGTCGTGCCGATCGGGTGGACGGGCGGGATGTACAGCACGTCGAATCCCATGTCCCGCACCGCCGGCATGCGGTTGCGGGCTGTGCGCAGATTGCCGGGCTTCACGCGTCCGTCCTTGAACCGCCTGGCACCCTCCGAGCGCGGGAAGAACTCGTACCATGAGCCCACGCCCGCCCGCTCGCGCTCGACGAGGAGCTCCAGCAGCGGCCCCTGGGACGCGATCGACATGACCGGGCGCAGCGCGAAGAACCGCGAGATCGCCGGATCGCGCACGATGGCGAGCGCGCCCTCGACCCCGACGTGCGGGTCCCGCAGCGCGGCGGCGGCGCCCGCGAGCGTCTTGCGCTGTGCGGGCGGCCGGTCCGTCTCCGCCCGGGCGGCGTCGAACAGCAGCGCGCCGAGCTCCCGCATGAGCTCGACGTCGACCCCCGCCTCGATCTTGACGTCCGCGGCGTGCTGCCAGGTGAGGAAGTCGTCGCCGAAAGCCTCGAAGCGGAACGTCCACAGGCCGTTCTCGAGCGGGGCGACCATCGTCGTCCAGCGGTCCAATCCGTTCTCGAGCGGCGTCACCCGATGCAGCGACTCATCGCCGGAGGGGGAGTGCAGCCGCAGGTGCACGCCGATCCGGTCGTGCCCCTCGCGGAATGCCGTCACGCTGAACGGGACTGCTTCGCCGTTGAACGCCTTGGGCCGGTACGGCTCGCCGGGGATGGCGGGCGACGGCTTGGTGAGGGGGATCCGGCCGGTCGCCGTGGGGAACGGAGACGCGTGCTCGCGAGCGGGACGGAGGGGGAGCGCGGAGGCGCTCCGCCACGGACGGTCGGAGGTCGGACGCTGGGTCGATGCCACGAATCGAACCTACCGGCCGCACCCATCGGTCGATAGGAGCTTGCGCGGCGCGCGGCGCGGCGCCAAGATCACTCCGCCCGGAACAGGTGCATCGAGGTGCCCGGCACCGCGACCGTGTCGCCCGGCTCGCGCGCCGGACCCGTCTGCCCGGGGGCCTCGTCGACGCTCGACCAGAGCGGGACGTAGCTGCGCACGCCGTCGATCACGGGCAGCGTGACCTCGGTCGGGTGCTCGGTGCCGTGGACGATGAGCAGGATGCGGTTGAACTCCTCGTGCTCGGGAGTGGATGCCGCGACGTACTGCAGCGTGCGGTGGGACGGATTGGTCCATCGGTCGATCGACATCGTCTCGCCGTGCTCGTCGTACCACTCCATGACGGACGCCGACGGAGTGTGCACGTCGAGCCGCGCGAACCGGATCGGTCGCAGCGCGGGGTTCTCCCTCCGCATGCGCAGCAGGTGCTGCACATGGGCGAACAGGTCCCGCTGCCACGGCGCGTGCTCCCAGGAGAGCCACGTGAGCGGCGAGTCGTGGCAGTAGGCGTTGTTGTTGCCGCGCTGCGTGCGGGCGAACTCGTCGCCCGCGGTGAGCATCGGCACGCCGGCCGACAGGAGCAGCGTGCCCAGCAGGTTGCGCATGGCACGGCGGCGCACCGCCAGGATCCCCTCGTCGTCGGTGGGGCCTTCCGCGCCGTGGTTGAACGAGCGGTTGGTGTCGGCTCCGTCGCGGTTGTGCTCCCCGTTGCCCAGGTTGTGCTTCACGTCGTACGAGACGAGGTCGCGCAGCGTGAAGCCGTCATGGGCCGTGACGAAGTTGATGCTCGCCAGGGGTCCGCGTTCGGCGGAGAACGTGTTGGACGATCCGGCGAGTCGTGTCGCGAATCCGCCGATGCCCACCGGCGCCGTCGAAGCCCGGCGCGCGTAGTCCACGTCGCTCAGCCAGAAGTTGCGCACCCGATCGCGGTACCTGTCGTTCCATTCGCTCCAGCCGTTGCCGAAGTTCCCCGTCTGCCAGCCGCCCATGCCGACGTCCCACGGCTCGGAGATCTTCTTGACGTCTGCGAGCGCGGGATCGTCGATGATCGCGCGCAGCAGCGGATGCTCCGGCGTGAAGTGGTGCGCGGAGTCGCGGCCGAGCGTCGCGGCGAGATCGAACCGGAAGCCGTCGACCTGGACGTCTCGCGCCCAGTACCTCAGCGAATCGAGGATCAGCCGGGACGCGGCATCCGTCGACGTGTCCACCGCGTTGCCGCAGCCCGTGACGTCGATGTACTCGCCGTTGTCGTGCTGACGGTAGTACGCGCGGTTGTCGATTCCGCGCAGGCTGGAGCGGGGCCCGCCGATGCCCTCCTCGGCGGTGTGGTTGTAGACCACATCCAGGATCACCTCGAGTCCAGCCTCGTGCAGGAGGCGGACCATGCCCTTGAACTCGCGCAGGACCGCCTCAGGCCCCTCCCGGCGCGCCTGCTCCGTCGCGTAGGCCGCGTGCGGGGTGAAGAAGTTGAGCGAGTTGTAGCCCCAGTAGTTCGCGAGCCCGTGCTGGAGGAGGCGCGGCTCCGTCGCGAACGCATGGACCGGCAGCAGCTCGATGCTCGTGATCCCCAGCGCCAGGAAGTGCTCGACCATCGCGGGGTGCGCCAGGCCCGCGTACGTGCCGTGGAGCGCGGGCGGCACGCCGGGATGGCGCTTCGACATGCCTTTGACGTGACCCTCGTAGAGCACGGTGCGATCGAGCGGGATCCCCGGCTTGCCCACCCCGCCCCAGTCGAAGGACCCCTCGACGACCACCGAGCGCCAGTCGTCGTAGCCGCCACGCGCGAGTCCGCGGGAGTACGGCTCGACGAGCATCGTGCCGCGATTGAACGTGTTGCCGGGCCCGTGCGGGCCGTCGACGCGCACGGCATAGCGGGTTCCCGGCCGCAGGAGCGCCGTGGTCACCTCCCACACGCCGCCGCCCACCGGCTTCAGGGGCACGGTGTCGACGGCCCAGTCGAGGTCGACGTCGTCGAACACGACGAGCTCCATCTCATCCGCCGATCCCGACCACACGCGCAGGGTGGCCTGACCGTCTCCGAGCGTCACTCCGAGGCGATCGAGATCGGCGCTGTGCAGTCCCGACGCAAGCGTCAGGGCGGCGGACTCGAGACTGGGCATGCGCTCTAGAGTAGTAAGGGCGTGAGTCGAGGACGTTACGGGACCGGGTTCCCGCGTCCGCGAGACCCGGGCGCAGGGCGCGGGCCGCCGCGCCGCAGCCGGAGGAGACGCGATGCAGGTCTATCTCGACCACGCTGCCACGACTCCGCTGCGACCGGAGGCGCGGGCCGCCTGGCTCGAGGCATCCGAGGCGAGCGGCACCGCCTCGACGATCCCCGGCTGCGGACAAGCCGCGCGCCGCCCCCCCGAAGAGGCGCGCGAGCGACTCGCGGCCGTCCTCGACTGCGACCCGATCGAGGTCGTCTTCACCTCCGGAGGGACCGAGTCGGTCAACCTCGCGCTCAAGGGGCTCTGGTGGTCGCGTTCGACGGGGACGGATGCCGTGGTCCTGCCCGACGGCGAGCACCACGCGACGCTCGACGCGATCGAGTGGCTGCGGACGTCGGAGTCCGCGACAGTGCGGCCCGTGCCTCTTACCGTGCGGGGAGCGATCGACCCCACTGCGTTCGCCGCACGGCTTCCGGGGGCGGCGCTGGCCACCGCGCTCGTGGCGAACAACGAGGTGGGGACGATCAACGACGCAGCCGGCCTCGCCGCAGCGGCCCTCACCGCGGCGGTGCCGCTGCACCTGGATGCCGTGGCCGCGTTCGGCCACGTCCCGGTGCGGTTCCGCCGGTGGCGAGGGGACGGAAGCTCCCGTACCGGCCTGATCGCCCTGAGCGTGTCGGCGCACAAGATCGGCGGCCCCGTCGGCGTCGGCGCCCTCGTCGTGTCTCGCCACGCCCGCCTGTCGCCCTTGCTCCACGGCGGCGGACAGCAGCGCGGCCTCCGTGCCGGAACGCAGGACGTCGCGGGCGCGAGCGCGTTCGCCGTCGCGGCGGACCTCGCCGAGGGTGAGCGCGAGGCGGAGGCTCGACGTCTCTCGGCGCTGCGCGACGAGCTGGTGCGCGGCATCCTCTCCTCCGTGCCGTCGGCGCAGCTGCTCGGCGATCCCTCGGACCGGATCCCCGGCAACGTCCACGTGCTCTTCCCCGGGGCGATGGGGGAGTCGCTGCTGTTCCTGCTCGACCAGTCGGGCATCGCGGTGTCGACAGGGTCTGCCTGCCAGGCCGGCATCCCCGAGCCTTCGCACGTCGTGCAGGCGATGGGGAGGACGGATGCCGAGGCCCGCCAGGTGCTGCGGCTCACCCTCGGGCGGACCTCGGAGGCGAGCGATGTTCAGGCGGTGCTCGCGGTCCTCCCCGCCCTCGTCGAGCGGGCGCGCGCGGCGTCCGGGTCCCGGTCAGGCGCGGGTTCGTAGACTGGACCCATGCGGATCCTTGCGGCCATGAGCGGTGGCGTCGATTCCGCCGTCGCGGCCGCACGGGCCGTGGAGGCGGGCCACGACGTCGTCGGCGTGCACCTTGCCCTGTCGCGGGCGGGCGGCACGCTGCGCACCGGCAGCCGCGGATGCTGCACGATCGAGGACGCGATGGACGCGCGGCGCGCAGCCGACCGGCTGGGCATCCCGTTCTACGTATGGGACTTCTCCGAGCGCTTCCGAGACGACGTCATCGACGACTTCGTCGCGGAGTACCGCGCCGGACGCACGCCGAATCCGTGCATGCGCTGCAACGAGAAGATCAAGTTCGCCGCACTCCTCGAGCGCGCGCTCGAACTGGGATTCGACGCGGTGTGCACCGGCCACTACGCCACGCTCGTAGAGTCCCCGGACGGTCTCGAGCTGCACCGGGCATCGGATGCCGCCAAGGATCAGTCCTACGTCCTCGGCGTGCTGACCGCGCAGCAGCTCGCCCACACCTACTTCCCGCTCGGCTCGACGCCGTCCAAGGCGATCGTCCGGGCTGAGGCCGAGGCCCGCGGGCTGTCGGTGGCGCAGAAGCCCGACAGTCACGACATCTGCTTCATCCCGGACGGGGACACGCGCGGCTGGCTCGCCGACAGGGTGGGCGCCGCGACGGGGGACGTCGTCGATCGCTCCGGCGCCGTCGTGGGCACGCACGAAGGCGCGCACGCCTTCACCGTCGGGCAGCGGCGCGGGCTGTCGCTGGGCGTTCCCGCCCCGGACGGGAAGCCGCGCTTCGTCCTTGAGGTCCGCCCGGTCTCCAACACGGTCGTCGTCGGGCCGAAGGAGGCCCTCGCCACGGCGGAGATCGCCGGCGAGCGCTATTCCTGGGCCGGGCGTCCGCAGTCCGAGGGCGACTTCGACTGCCACGTGCAGATCCGTGCGCACGCCGATCCGGTGCCCGCGCGCGCGGCCCTGGCCGGGGGCGTTGTGACGGTGATCCCCGAGCTGCCGTTCGACGGCGTGGCGCCCGGCCAGACGGCCGTGCTCTACGACGGAACCCGGGTCATCGGCCAGTTCACCATCGACCGCACGGTGTCGGCCGTCCCGGTCGACGCGTAGAGCGGATGCCGCAGCCCGGCCACGACCGGAGGCTCCGAGGTGTCGGAGGCGGCTCCTAGACTGGCGAGGTGACGGATGACGACGCCCTCGACACGCCCGCCTCGCAACACCGCGACGACGCGGCCCTCCCGTCCGATCCGGGCCTCGAGGCGTCCCGCGCCGAGGCGCAGGAGCTGACGGAGCGCATCCTCAACGCGCGCGACGCGTACTACGGCCGCAACGCCGAGATCGTCGACGACGCGACGTACGACGCATGGATGCACCGGCTCGAGGAGCTCGAGCGGCTCCACCCCGAACTGCAGGGCCAGGACTCGCCGACGCAGACGGTCGGTGCCGCCGAGAGCTCGATGTTCGCGCCGGTCGAGCACGCCGAGCGCATGCTCAGCCTCGACAACGTGTTCAGCCTCGAGGAGCTGCGCGAGTGGTGCCTCAAGGCAGAGGCCGGCGCCGGGCGCCGGGTGCGCTGGCTGACCGAGCTCAAGATCGACGGGCTCGCGATCAGCCTCCGTTACGAGCGCGGCGTCCTCACCTCCGCCGCCACGCGCGGCGACGGGCGCACCGGCGAAGACGTGACGGTCAACGCCGTGCGGGTCGCGGGCATCCCGCAGCGCCTGGCCGGCACGGGGCATCCCGATCTCGTCGAGGTGCGCGGCGAGGTATTCATCCCCGTCGCCGCGTTCGCGCAGCTGAACGCGCTGCAGGCCGACATGCGCGACCGTGCCGTGGCGGAATCGCGGGCGCGCGCACGCGCGTTCGACGAAGACAAGGCGCGTCTGAGCGCCGAACGGCGCTTCCCGTCGTTCGCGAACCCGCGCAACGCCGCGTCGGGCGGCCTGCGCCAGCAGCTCGACAAGAAGGACGGACTCGAGCGCGAAGCGGGGCAGGCGCGGCTCGACTCGCTGAGGCTCTTCGTCCACGGGATCGGCGCGTGGAACCGGCCGCCGGTCGACTCCCAGAGCGAGACGTACGAGCTGCTCGCCGAGTGGGGGCTTCCGACGAGCCCGTACTACCGCACGGCCGACGACATCGAGGGAGTGCTCGACTTCGTCGCGCATTACGGCGAGCACCGCCACGACGTCGAGCACGAGATCGACGGCGTCGTGGTCAAGGTCGACGAGCTCGCGCTCCACGCCGAGCTCGGCGCCACCAGCCGCGCCCCACGCTGGGCGATCGCCTACAAGTACCCTCCGGAGCAGGTCAACACCACGCTGCTCGACATCGTGGTCTCCGTCGGCCGCACCGGCCGGGCGACGCCGTTCGCGGTCATGGCCCCCGCACGCGTGGCCGGGTCGGTCGTGCGCCAGGCGACCCTGCACAACCAGGACGTCGTCCGCGCGAAGGGCGTCCTCATCGGCGACACGGTCGTGCTCCGCAAGGCCGGCGATGTGATCCCGGAGGTCCTGGGGCCGGTGGTCGAGCTCCGCGACGGCACCGAACGCGAGTTCGTGATGCCGGCGGACTGCCCCGAGTGCGGCTCACCGCTCGCACCCGCCAAAGAGGGCGACATCGATCTGCGGTGCCCGAACACGCGCGCCTGTCCGGCGCAGGTGCGCGGAAGGGTGGAGCACATCGGCTCCCGCGGGGCGCTCGACATCGAGGCGCTCGGCGAGGTGACGGCTGCCGCCCTCACGCAGCCCTCCGTGCCCGACGTGCCGCCCCTCGAGACCGAGGCCGGCCTGTTCGAGCTCACTCTCGAGGAGCTCGTGCCGATCGAGGTCGTCGTGCGTGATGCCGAGACCGGCGAGCCGCGCGTCGACGAGAAGACCGGCGAGCCGGTGCGCCGCGCGCCGTTCCGGCGCAACCCGAGCGCGGCCGAGAAGAAGGCGGGGATCACCGACCTGCAGCCGTCGGCGCAGGCGCTCACCCTGATCGACCAGCTCGAGCGGGCCAAGACGAAGGACCTGTGGCGGTTCCTGGTAGCGCTGAACATCCGGCACGTCGGTCCGGTCGCGGCACGCGCCCTCGCGCAGTGGTTCGGCTCGGTCGAGGCGATCCGCGCCGCCACGCGCGATGAGCTCGCCGGCGTCGAAGGCGTCGGCGGGATCATCGCGGACTCGCTGACCGACTGGTTCGAGGTGGATTGGCATCGCGAGATCGTCGACCGATGGGCGGCCGCCGGTGCGCGCCTCGCCACGCCCGGTCACCCCGGACCGGGTGCCGCGGTCGTCGAAGGGGGAGTGCTGGACGGCCTCACCGTCGTGGCGACGGGCAGTCTCGACGGGTACACGCGCGAAGGAGCACAGGAGGCGATCATCCGCGCCGGCGGCAAGGCGGGGTCGAGCGTCTCGAAGAAGACCGACTTCGTGGCGGCGGGTCCGGGCGCGGGCTCCAAGCTCGCGAAGGCCGAAGAGCTCGGGGTGCGCATCCTCGATGCGGCCCAGTTCCACCTCCTGGTCACGGAGGGGCCGGCGGCTATCGACGCCCTTTCCCCGGATGCCGGGTGAGAGTGTCGTAGGTATGTTCTAATCCCGGAATCCCTCGACGAACGGACTCCGAGATGACAATGATCCCCGACCCCGCCACCATCGCCTGGCTCGATCAGCAGGACAAGCGCACGGCGCAGACGATCCGCCGTCACGGCACGAGCATCGAGTACGTGGTGGGCGACATGCGACGACGCCAGACGCCGTTCGCGTACACGATCGGCCTGTTCGGCATGGGGCACCCCGAGCTCCTGGTGTTCGGGCTCGATGCGCGCACGACGGGACTCCTGCTCAACGACGTGGCGGACCGGGTGCGCGCGGGACGCGACATCGTGCCCGGCGAGCTTCTCGAGTTCGGTGGCTGGGGTCACCGCGTGACCGTCGAGGCGGTGCCCAATCCCGGCGACATCGCCTTCGCGGCGAATCGGTACTACCAGCGGCCCGACGAGGTGTCGGTCGAACTCCTGCAGCTCACCTACGACGACCGCGAGGGCCGCTTCCCGTGGGAGGACGGCTACGAGACGGCGGTGTGGATTCAGCCCCGACCGGGCGAGTTCACGGCGTGGTGACGGCGCGGTCGGCGCGGGTGGCGCTCTCAGTCCCCGGAGTTCAGCGCGATCAGCCGGTCGCGCACCTGCCGGCGCAGCACCTTGCCGATGAGCGACTTCGGCAGCTCGTCGACCACGAAGATGCGGCGCGGCACCTTGTAAGGGGTCAGGATGCCGCGCACCGACGCGCGGATCTCCTCGACGTCGATGTCCGCGCCGGGCGTGACCACGACGGCGGCGACGACCTCTTCGCCCGAGTGCTCGCTCGCAAGTCCGACGACGGCGGCGTCCTCCACGCGCGGATGCTGCCGCAGGGCGTTCTCCACCTCGGTGGGCGCGACATTGAAGCCGCCGGTGATGATGAGCTCCTTGATGCGGTCCACGATCCGCACGAAGCCGGCATCGTCGATCGTGACGATGTCACCGGTGCGGAACCAGCCGTCCGCGAAGACCGCTTCGGTCTCCTCGGGCTTGCCGTAATAGCCGCCGAACACCTGCGGACCGCGCACGACGAGCTCTCCCCGCTCGCCTCGCGGCACGTCCTGGGTGGGATCGTCGGGGTCGACGACGCGGCACTCGGTGCCAGGGAGCGGCAGGCCGACCGTGCCCGGGACGCGGTTCGCAGCGACGGGGTTCGCCATGAGCACCGGCGAGCATTCGCTCAGGCCGTATCCTTCGACGAGGTAGCCGCCCGACGCCGCTTCGAACGGCACCACGAGTTCGTGCGGGAGCGCCATCGCACCCGAGATCGCCACCTGGGTGCCGGCGAGCGACACCCCCTTCTCCTTCGCCGCCTTGAGCAGGCGGTCTGCGATCGGGGGGACCAGCGGCAGGAAGGTCGCCGGGTGCTTCTTGGTCACCTCGAGCACCATGTCGGGATCGAATCTCGGGAACAGCACCAGCCGCGCGCCCATCGACATCGCGAAGGTGAGGCACAGCGTCAGGCCGTAGGCGTGGAACATCGGGAGCACGGCGTAGACGACGCACCCGTCCCCGCGCACGATCGAGGGCACCCACGACTTCGCCTGCGCGGCGTTCGAGAGCAGGTTGCGGTGGGTCAGCGACGCTCCCTTGGGCGCGCCGGTGGTCCCGCTCGTGTACTGGATGAGCGCGAGGTCGTCGGTCTGCGGCTCGGGGTGGATGGCGGGGAGCGGGTCCGATCCGACGAGTTCGTCCCATGCGATGGCTCCGGTGACCCGTTCGGTCAGCGCCGTCCGGGCCTCGCGCGCCTTCGCGATCGGCAGGCGCAGCGCGAGGCGTGTCGTCCACGGCATCGCGGTCGTGATGTCGACCGAGATCAGCGAGGTGACGGCGAGATCGGCCGGGAACTCCTGGACGGTGCCTGCCACCTTCGACCAGACGATGGCGTGCTTCGCGCCGTGGTCCTCGAACTGCTTCCTCAGCTCCCGCGGCGTGTAGAGCGGATTGTGCTCGACCACCACGGCGCCGAGCCGCAGGATCGCATAGAACGCCACGATGTGCTGCGGGCAGTTCGGCAGCACGATCGCGACAGGGTCGCCCGCACGTACCCCCTGCGCGCGAAGACCTGCGGCCGCGCGCTGGATCTGCTCGTGGAGGGAGCGATACGACGTCGTGCGTCCGAAGAACTGCAGGGCCGGGGCATCCGGATAGTCGCGGGCAGACGCCTCGACGATGTCGACGAGTGAGCCCGTGACCGGTTCGAGATCCTCGGGCACCCCCTCGGCGTAGCTGGCGATCCACGGGCGAGGCGGGTCATACGTCGTCACGGCGCCCAGCCTACGCCCGCGGCTGTTCTGCCCGACCAGCCCGCAGGAGGCCTGCCGCGATCCGAATAGACTGTGGGGGTGTCTGAAATCACCCCCGATCTCGTGCGCCATCTCGGTGTGCTCGCCCGGATCCAGCTGAGCGACGAGGAGGTCGACCGCCTCACCGGCCAGCTCGACGTCATCGTCGACAACATCGCGAAGGTGTCCGAGGTCGCGACCCCCGACGTCGTCGCGACGAGCCACCCCATCGCGATGCAGAACGTCTTCCGTCCCGATGTGGTGAGCGGACAGCTGACGCCCGCGCAGGTGCTTCAGAACGCCCCGGATGCCGCGGACGGCCGATTCCGCGTGACGGCGATCCTCGGCGAAGAGCAGTAAGGACCCTCGTGACCGATCTGACGAAGCTGAGCGCCGCCGCGCTCGCAGACAAGCTCGCCTCGCGCGAGGTCTCCAGCGTCGAGGCCACGCAGGCGCACCTCGACCGGATCGCCGCCGTCGACGGCGACGTCCACGCCTTCCTCCACGTCAGCGACCGCGCACTCGAGGTCGCGGGCGACATCGACCGCCGTCGCGCGGCGGGGGAGCAGCTCGGCCCCGTGGCCGGCGTTCCTCTCGCCATCAAGGACGTGCTCGTCACCACCGACATGCCCTCCACCAGCGGGTCCAAGATCCTCGAGGGCTACATGTCGCCGTACGACGCCACCGTCGTCGCACGGTCGCGGGCCGCTGGGCTCGTGCCACTCGGCAAGACGAACATGGACGAGTTCGCGATGGGCTCGTCGACGGAGCACTCGGCGTACGGCCCGACGCGCAACCCGTGGGACCTCGACCGGATCCCGGGCGGCTCGGGCGGAGGCTCGGCCGCCGCCGTCGCGGCCTTCGAGGCGCCGCTCGCTCTCGGCTCCGACACGGGCGGGTCGATCCGGCAGCCGGCGCACGTCACCGGCACGGTGGGCCTCAAGCCCACGTACGGCGGCGTCAGCCGATACGGCGCGATCGCCCTGGCATCGAGCCTCGACCAGGTCGGGCCCGTCTCGCGCACCGTGCTGGACGCGGCGCTCCTCCACGACGTCATCGGCGGCCACGACCCGCACGACGCGACGTCCCTGTCCGACGCCTGGCCGTCGTTCGCCGACGCGGCGCGCGAGGGGGCACGCGGCGACGTGCTCCGAGGGCTGAAGGTCGGCGTGATCGCCGAGCTGCCCGACGCGGGCTTCCAACCCGGCGTATCCGCATCCTTCCGCTCGGCCCTGGCCGCGATGGAGGCGCAGGGCGCCGAGATCGTCGAGATCAGCGCACCGCACTTCGAGTACGGCGTCGCCGCCTACTACCTGATCCTGCCGGCCGAGGCATCCAGCAACCTCGCGAAGTTCGACTCGGTCCGCTTCGGCCTCCGCGTCGACGTGCCGGGCGGCACCGTCGAGGACGTCATGGCCGCCACGCGTGACCGTGGCTTCGGCGACGAGGTGAAGCGGCGCATCATCCTCGGCACCTACGCGCTCTCCGCGGGGTACTACGACGCCTACTACGGCTCGGCGCAGAAGGTGCGCACGCTCATCCAGCGCGACTTCGACGAGGCGTTCACCCAGGTCGACGTGATCGCGACGCCGTCGGCTCCGACGACCGCGTTCCGGCTCGGCGAGAAGATCGACGACCCCATGCAGATGTACCTCAACGACGTCACGACGATCCCCGCCAACCTCGCGGGAGTCCCGGGCATCTCGATTCCGTCCGGCCTCGCGGACGAGGACGGCCTGCCGGTCGGCATCCAGTTCCTCGCCCCCGCGCGCGAGGACGCGCGTCTCTACCGGGTGGGCGCGGCTCTCGAAGCCGTGCTGACCGACTCGTGGGGCGGGTCGCTGCTCGACCGCGCCCCGATCCTCGGAGGAGCACGCTGATGGCCAGGGATGCGCTGATGGATTTCGACAAGGCTCTCGAGCTGTTCGAGCCCGTGCTCGGCTTCGAGGTGCACGTCGAGCTCAACACGAAGACGAAGATGTTCTCCGGCGCCGCGAACCCCGCGCATGCCGACAACCACGGGGCCGAGCCCAACACGCTGGTGGCACCGGTGGACTTGGGCCTGCCGGGCTCGCTGCCGACCGTGAACGCGGAGGCCGTGAAGTACTCGATCAGCCTGGGCCTCGCACTCGGGTGCTCGATCGCGCCGTCGAGCCGGTTCGCGCGGAAGAACTACTTCTACCCCGACCTGGGCAAGAATTACCAGATCTCGCAGTACGACGAGCCGATCGCCTTCGAGGGTCAGGTCGACGTCGAGCTGGCCGACGGCTCGGTGGTGACCGTGCCGATCGAGCGTGCGCACATGGAAGAGGATGCCGGCAAGCTGACCCACGTCGGCGGCTCGACCGGACGTATCCAGGGTGCCGAGTACTCGCTGGTGGACTACAACCGCGCGGGAGTCCCGCTGGTCGAGATCGTCACGAAGCCGATCTTCGGCGCCGAGCACCGCGCGCCCGAGATCGCGAAGGCGTACGTCCAGACCATCCGCGACATCGTGCTCTCCCTGGGGATCTCCGAGGCGCGCATGGAGCGCGGCAACCTCCGCTGCGACGCGAACGTGTCGCTCCGCCCCCGTGGGCAGGAGAAGCTCGGCACGCGCACCGAGACGAAGAACGTCAACTCGATGCGCTCCGTCGAGCGCGCGGTGCGGTACGAGATCCAGCGCCAGGCGGCGATCCTCGCCGCCGGGGGCACGATCATCCAGGAGACCCGCCACTGGCACGAAGACACCGGCACCACCTCGCCGGGTCGACCGAAGTCCGACGCCGACGACTACCGCTACTTCCCCGAGCCCGACCTCCTTCCGGTCGCGCCGGCGCCCGCGCTGATCGAGGAGCTGCGCGCCGCGCTGCCCGAGCCGCCCGCGGCTCGCCGTCGCCGGCTGAAGACCGACTGGGGCTTCACCGATCTCGAGTTCCAGGATGTCGCCAACGGGGGCCTGCTCGCCGAGGTCGAAGCCACCGTCGCCGCGGGCGCCTCACCTGCCGCCGCGCGCAAGTGGTGGACGGGCGAGCTCACCCGCATCGCGAACGCCGAGGGGCGCGAGGCATCCGATCTGGCGACGCCGGCGGATGTCGCGGCGCTGCAGTCCCTCATCGACGCGGGGACCCTTACCGACAAACTCGCCCGGCAGGTGCTCGAGGGCGTCGTCGCGGGCGAGGGCACCCCGCAGGAGGTCGTTGACGCTCGCGGACTCGCTGTCGTCTCCGACGACGGGGCGCTCATCGCGGCGATCGACGAGGCGCTGGCCGCGCAGCCGGACGTGCTCGCGAAGATCCGAGACGGCAAGGTCCAGGCCGCCGGCGCCGTGATCGGAGCGGTCATGAAGGCGATGAGGGGCCAAGCCGACGCGGCACGGGTGCGCGAGCTGGTACTGGAGCGCGCGGCGGCGTCCTGAGACACGGCACGGCGTCGGAGCTGCGGCGTCGGTGGCCCGCGGGAGAATCGACGCATGGGACGCGGTGACGGCACCGGGCGGCTCGTCTCGCCCGAGGGTGCGGACGATACCGGCGCCGGCATCCTCCACGTCGACATGGACGCGTTCTACGCGTCCGTCGAGCAGCTCGACAACCCATCGCTGGTCGGCAAGGCGATCATCGTCGGCGCGCCCGACGGCCGGTCCGTGGTCTCGAGCGCGTCGTATGAGGCTCGCCGATTCGGTGTGCGGTCGGCGATGCCCGTGGCACAGGCGCTGCGCCTGTGCCCGACTGCGATCGTCGTGGTGCCGCACTTCGACCGCTACCTCGAACTCTCTGCACGCGTGATGCGCATCTTCCGCGATGTGACGCCCCTGGTCGAGCCTCTCTCGATCGACGAGGCCTTCCTGGACGTGCGCGGTGTGCGGCGGCTGTGGGGGAGCCCCGGCACGATCGCACGGGCTCTGCGCGCCCGGGTGCGGGACGAGACGGGGCTCACGTGCAGCATCGGCGTCGCCGCCACCAAGCACGTCGCGAAGATGGCGTCGACGATCAGCAAGCCCGACGGGCTCCTTATCGTGGCCGCCGCCGACACCGACGCGTTCCTTGCGCCGCGTTCGGTGCGCGCGCTCTGGGGCGTGGGGCCCAAGGCGGCCGAATCCCTCGAGTCGCGAGGCATCCGCACGGTGGCCGATGTGCTCGAGACCCCCGCCGCGGTCCTCGATCGGGCACTGGGACCGGCGATGGGTGCCCGCGTGTGGCACCTGGCACGAGGCATCGACGCGCGGGAGGTCGACACCGCCCGCGTCGAGAAGAGCGTCGGCCACGAAGAGACCTTCGATGATGACATCTCCGATCCGATGATCCTGCGCTCCGAGCTGCGACGCCTGGCCGACAGAGTCGGGGCGCGTCTTCGCTCGGGCGGCTGGGAGGCGGCGACGATCGCCATCAAGGTGCGGTTCGCGGACTTCACCACGATCTCGCGGTCGCAGACGCTGGCCGAGCCGACGGCTGTCGGCCAGCGGATCGGGGATGCCGCGCTCGACCTCTTCGACGCGGTCGACCGGCCTCTGCCGATCCGGCTGATCGGCGTGCGCGCAGAGAAGCTCCGGTCCGCCGGCTCGGCTCCGCTCGCCCTCTGGGATGACGACGAGGAGTGGCGGAGGGTCGAGGACGCGCTCGACGGCGCGGCGGCGCGCTTCGGCCGCGGTGCCGTCACCCGTGCGACCCTTCTCGGCAAGGCGCGCGGCGGAGGCACGCTGCCGTCGAGCCCTCCGGCTCCGAAGCTCGATCAGGGCTGACACCGACCCGCCGCGACGGGTACCGTGGTCGCATGCCCAACATCGCACTCGAGCTCGGTCAGCAGTCCGCCTCCTTCGGCGTCAAGAGCGCCTACGGCGAGCAGCAGGACGTCGACGGCATCCGGCTCATCCCGGTGGCGCTCACGTGGTCGGGCTTCGGCGGCGGGTCAGACGAAGCGGGCAACGGCGGCGGCGGGGGCGGCGGCTGGTCGATTCCGCTCGGCGCGTACATCCGCCGGGGCGACGATCTGCGATTCGAGCCGAACCTCGTGTCCGTGATCGCCGTCGCGATCCCATTCGTGTTCTTCGCCGGTCGCGCGCTCAGCCGTGTCATCCGCGCCCTCAAGAAGTAGCGTCGACCCGGTCGCCCGCGCACTCCAGGTCGCGACGTCGCGCATCGTCGACGCGGTCCGAGGCGTGGCTGCGGCCAATCCGGTGGTGCTCATCGACGGTCGCAGCGGTGCCGGGAAGACTTCCCTCGCGAAGGCTCTCGTGACCGCCTGGCCGGTGAGCGGAAGGGTGCAGCTGGTCGCGCTCGACTCGCTCTATCCCGGCTGGGACGGCCTGGATGACGGCGTCGCCCTCGCCCGCGAGCAGATCCTGGTGCCGCACGCACGGGGCCTCATCGGCATCTGGCAGCGCTGGGACTGGGAGGTCGGGGCTCCCGCCGAGGCGCACGCGGTCGACCCGTCGCTTCCGCTCGTGGTCGAGGGATCCGGCATCCTCACGCCCGACACGTCCCGCCTCGGGGACGTGCGCGTGTGGCTCGAGTCGCCTGCGGCATCGCGGCGTGACCGGGCGCTGCACCGCGACGGCGACGCCTACCGCCCGCACTGGGAGCGCTGGGCGCGTCAGGAATCGCGCCACGTGACCCGCGACGAGCCGGCACGGCTGGCGAGTCTCGTATTCGAGGTGCCGTGAGAGCCGTCGTCAGCGTATGCCGTCGACGACCTTGACGAGGCCGTCCAGCCGGTACCCCAGCCAGTCGTAGATGCCGAACCGGGGATCATCCGCGTCGTGGTCGTCGGTGTCGGTGATTCCGAGCCGCGTGGCCAGGACGAGCCTGATGGCGGCGAGCGTGCGCAGCCACGCGGCCGTCGCCTCCTGGTCCAGCTGCACGGCCACGACCTCGAGCAGCGCCGGGTCGTCGGGATCGTCGGGAATATCGGATGCCTCGGCCAGCGTCGCGATCACGGTCGCAGCGTCGTCGCGACGGCGGTCCAGCAGGTCCGCCTCGGTGAGGTCGCGGAACTCCCGGGCCGCTTCGGCATCCGCGTACGCATCGGGGGCCAGTCGCCCGATCGCGGGATCGCCCTGCGACGTCTCGGCGCCGTCCACGAGCTCCGCGAACTGGCCGACCAGGCCCGAGAGGTGTGCGGCTTCGAGCCTGGTGAGCTCCAGCACGATGATCTGCCCGGTCATGCCGGCGCCTGCCGGACAGTCGCCCACAGTCCGTAGTCGTGCATGGCGCGCGCATGGAGTTCCATCTGCTCTCTCGCCCCTTCCGCCACGACCGCGTGGCCCTCGTTGTGGACCGCGAGCATGAGGCGCTCGGCGTCGGGCCGGGGGAGTCCGAAGTACTCGCGGAACACGTGCGCGACGTAGCTCATCAGGTTCACCGGATCGTCCCACACGATCGTCTGCCACGGCCTCGCGGGTGCGTCCTCGGTTCCGGTGCCGAGTTCGATGTCGACGTCGGGCGCGGCGAGCGGGCTCATCAGGCCCACCCCAGCTCGTGCAGCCGGTCGTCATCGATTCCGTAGAAATGCGCGATCTCGTGCACCAGGGTGGTGTGGAGCTCGTCGCGCAGCTCGTCGTCCGTCTCGCACAGGGCGAGGTGCGGCTCGCGGTAGAGGATGATGCAATCGGGCAATTCACCGACGCCGTAGCGATCGCGCTCGGTGAGCGCCCAGCCGTCGTAGAGACCGAGGAGGTCGAGACTTCCGTCTTCGGGGCGGTCCTCGACGACGAACACGACGTTGTCCAGACCCTCGACCATGTCGTCGGGAAGGAGGTCGAGTTCATCGATCACGAGCTGCTCGAAGGTGGCGGCATCCATCTCCATCATGATGCCTCGCTCACGAGCGCTGCGGGGCCGCTCGCCGAAGCGGCGGTGCCTGACTTGGGGTGAGTAACGGGACTTGAACCCGCGGCCCCCTGGACCACAACCAGGTGCTCTACCAACTGAGCTAA
>NZ_JAYRDE010000064.1:0-17075 GCF_041909575.1 Microbacterium sp.
TCCCTCGCCCACACCGACGACGCCACGCGCGTGCGCGACGCGCTGAGCACCCGCTCGTGGCGCGACACGTCCGAGATCGCCCGCCGCGCGGGCGTCTCGGTCGACCACGCCGAAGCACTGCTGGGGCTGCTGCACCTCGAAGGCGCGGCGACCCCTGGTCCCGGCGGCTGGCGCATGCCGTCCGCCGCGGGATGAGGCATCCGGCCTCAGGTGTCGAGCGAGAGCTCCTCGGGGAGGTGGAAGTCCCGGCGCTGCAGCTCCTCGACGTTGACGTCCTTGAACGTCAGCACGCGCACCGCCTTGACGAACCGGTCGGCGCGGTAGATGTCCCACACCCAGACGTCCGTCATCGAGATCTCGAAGTAGAAGTCGTGCTCGGTGTCTCGCCGCACGACATTCACCTCGTTCGCGAGGTAGAACCGCCGTTCGGTCTCGATCACGTACTGGAACTGAGAGACGACGTCGCGGTACTCGCGGTACAGCGCGAGCTCCAGCTCACGGTCGTAGTCTTCGAAGACTTCGTCATCCATGGTGAGACCATCCTATGGGCGCAGCCGGGTGCCATCACCCCGCTTCCGCCGACGGCGGACAGTGCGTCAGAACAGCGTAGGGGCGTCGGCGATCGACCACGAAGCGCGATGGTGGGCGCTGATGCCGTGCTCGCGAATCGCCTCGCGATGATCGGGGCTGGCGTACCCCTTGTTGCGCGCCCAGTTGTAGGCCGGCAGCTCATCGTGCAGCTCGGTCATGAGCGCGTCGCGCGCCACCTTGGCGATGACGGATGCCGCGGCAGCCGACGCGCAGTCGCGGTCGGCCTTGATCACCGGGCGCACGCGGAGGCCCCAGGCTCCGGCGGGCGAGATGTAGTCGTAGTTCCCGTCGAGGATCACGATCGCCTCCTCGGGGACGACCCCGTGCGCGCGCAGGTCCGCGAGGGCCCGGATCGACGCGAGCCCGAGCGCTCGCATGATGCCGATCTCATCGATCTCGACAGAGCTCGCCCAGCCCACGGCGCTGGCCGACACCCACGACGCCGCGCGGGACGCGACATCCGCTCGCTTCGGCTCGGGAACGAGCTTGGAGTCGCGCAGCCCCTGCGGGATGCGCTTGCGCGAGCGCGGAGCGTCGATCACGGCCGCACCCACGGCCACCGGTCCCGCCAGCGCGCCCCGCCCGACCTCGTCGCAGGCGATGACGATCGCGTGCTCGCGGAGGAGCCTGCGCTCCAGTGTCAGCCGCGGCTCCGCGACGGTCATCGCGCGGACTCCTCCTGGGCGGGCTCGGGCACGCCGGCGAAGTCGTCGTGGTGGAAGTCGAGCATGCCGAACCTGTCGAGGGGCCAGGTCAGGAGGAACGCGCGCCCGACGACGTTCTCGAGCGGCACGAAGCCCTCACCGGGCTGATCCTGGTTGTACCGGGAATCCTTCGACCGGTACCTGTTGTCGCCGAGCACCCACAGGCTCTCCTCGGGCACGATCACGTCGAAGGGATCTCCCGATGCCGCGGACTCGCCCGAGGGAAGCTTGATGTAGTCGGTCTCGTCGATCGCGACGCCGTTGACCGTGACCTGACCGAGGGTGTTGCAGCAGACCACGTGATCGCCGGGAAGACCGATGATGCGCTTGACGAGGTGGTCGTCGCTGTCGGGCGCCGAGAGTCCGACGAGGGCGAGCACCCACTCGACGGCCTCCACCACGGGAGGTCGCTCCGGATCGGCCGACGGAGGAAGCCACCCGCCCGGATCGCGGAAGACCACGATGTCGCCGCGGCCGTAGCCACCGAAGCGCGGCGTGATCTCGTCGACGAGGATGCGGTCGTCGACGTGAAGGGTGTCCTCCATGGAGCCGGACGGGATGTAGAACGACCGCACCAGGAACGTCTTGACGAGGAACGAGACCAGGACCGCGATGAGGATGATGACCACGACGTCGCGGAGAAAGGTCACCCAGCCGCGGCGACGGCGGTGGATGGTCGCGGCCTCGCCGCGGGATCCGCTCGACGGCGCCGGGTCGGCGGAAGCCGTCTTCTCGGAGGTCATGCGCGATCCTTCACCGGCACGCCGCGGATCGGAGGGCCTTGTCTCAAGGTTCCCACATTCCGGCCCCGCGCAAGAGCCGCGCGCGGCACTTCGCGGGACGTTGTCAGCGTGGAAACGACGAAGCCCCGGACCTCGTGGTCCGGGGCTTCGGTACGCAGAACTCAGTTCTCGCGCTTCTCCTTGATCTTGGCCTTCTTGCCACGGAGGTTGCGGAGGTAGTAGAGCTTGGCGCGACGCACGTCACCGCGGGTCACGACCTCGATGTGGTCGATCACCGGGGAGTGCACGGGGAACGTGCGCTCGACGCCGACCGAGAAGCTGATCTTGCGGACCGTGAAGGTCTCACGCACGCTGTCGCCCTGGCGGCCGATGACGATGCCCTGGAAGACCTGGATGCGGGAGCGGTTGCCTTCGGTGATGTTCACGTGCACCTTGACGGTGTCACCGGGGCCGAAGGCGGGGATGTCGGAGCGCAGCGATGCCGCGTCGACGGAGTCGAGGATCTGCATGATCGTTTCTCTCTGCGGCCGCCACAGGTCGACCGCGGGAAGTATCGGAAAGGAAGTCGTGTGCCCGAAGCCGCGGGCCGGAGGCCGAACGACGGATTCCCCTGAGGCAGAACCTGGTCAGGGCACAAACATCCATTCTGCCACGGATGCCGCAACCCGCCAAAACGTCGTCAGCGCGCCTGCGGACCCTGCTTCTCGCGCACGATCATCACGTCGGGCATGGCGGCCTGCGGGGCCTCCTCCGCCGGCGGGATGTAGGCGAGGCCGTCAACCGTGTGCAGCACGAGCCGCGACGGCTTGGCCTCGCTCCACAGCTGCCACAGCGCGAGCCAGAAGAGCCCGATGCCCACGAGCACGGTCGTCACCATCACGGGGAACCACCAGGACTGATCGAAGAAGCCGAGCGAGACGACCAGCAGATGCCACACCGTGAATCCGAGCACGTCCCACCACGACACCGCGCGATGAGCTCGGACAGTCCCCCGCGCGCGCACCAGCAGGGTCAGCAGCAGCTGCCAGATGAATACCCCCGGCACCGCGAACAGCATCCAGACGAACGCCCAGCCGTTGGCTCCCGCGATGATCCAGCCCACGAACAGCCAGAGCGGCAGGACGAATGCGGCGGGGATCAGCCAGCCGAAGAATCCGCGTCGAAGCCACATGCTCCGATGGTACGCCCGGCGGGGCATCCGGCGGCAGGGTTCGGCGCGGCGCGAGGCATCCTCACAGCCGAGCGCTCCGGCGTCGGGGAGAATGGACGGGACACGAGAGGAACCACATGATCGAGCTGCGCACCCCCGCCGAGATCGAAGCGATGAAGCCCGCGGGGCGATTCGTCGCCGAGACGCTGGCGACCCTGCGCGAGGAGACCAAGGTCGGCACGAACCTCCTCTCGATCGACCGGCGCGCGCACGACCTGATCCGCCGCGCCGGCGCGGAATCGTGCTACATCGACTACCACCCCTCGTTCGGCGCCAGCCCGTTCGGCAAGGTGATCTGCACGTCCGTGAACGACGCCGTGCTGCACGGCCTTCCCTTCGACTACACGCTGCGCGACGGCGATCTCGTCTCGCTCGACTTCGCCGTTTCAGTCGACGGGTGGGTCGCCGATTCCGCCGTCTCGTTCGTCGTGGGCACACCCCGAGACGAGGACCTCGCGCTCATCGACACCACGGAGCGTGCTCTGGCCGCTGCGATCGCGGCGGCCACCGTCGGCAACCGCATCGGCGACATCTCCGCGGCGATCGCGGCCATCGCCCACGCGGACGGCTATTCCATCAACACCGACTTCGGCGGTCACGGCGTCGGACGCGAGATGCACGGAGACCCCCACGTCGCCAACGACGGCAAGGCCGGACGCGGCTATCCGCTGCGTGACGGCTTGGTGCTGGCACTGGAGCCCTGGTTCCTGCAGACCACCGACGGGCTCGTCACCGATCCCGACGGCTGGACGCTCCGGTCGGTCGACGGCTCACGGGGCGCGCACTCCGAGCACACCGTGGCGATCACCGCCGACGGCCCGGTCGTGCTGACCGACCGCTCGTGGCTCGGCGTGGCCTGACTCAGCGGCTCGTCGCCGGGACGACGACCACGGCGGATCGCGCCGGGAGCACCGCCTCCTCCCCCTCGATCGCCGCGGCCGCATCGGTGGCCAGCGCTACGGCCGATGCGCCGTCGAGCGGCAGCCGCACGCCGGCGTCGCCGAAGTTGACGAGGATCTCCACGGACGGCCGGTGGAGGCGGAACCACCGCGCAGCCTCGTCGGCCGAGGCCCGGACGTGCCGGAAGTCGGGATCGGTGAGCCCGGGGAGCCGCCGGCGCAACGCGATCAGCTCGCGATGCAGTGCGAGCATCCCCGCGTGGAACGAGGCATCCGGCTCCCGCCAGTCGAGTCTCGACCGCTCGAACGTCGCCGGGTCCTGAGGATCGGGGACGACCGACTCCTCCCACCCCATCCGCGCGAACTCGGCCTTCCGTCCGCGGGCGGTGGCCTCCCCCAGCTCCGGCTCGGGATGCGAGGTGAAGAACTGCCACGGGGTGGAGGCGGCCCATTCCTCGCCCATGAAGAGCATCGGCGTGAACGGCGAGAGCAGGTTCAGCACCGCCGCGATCGCCAGTCCGCCGCCGTCCAGGGTCTGCGCCAGCCGGTCCCCGGCGGCGCGGTTGCCGATCTGGTCGTGGTCCTGTGCGAACGTCACGAGGCGCGACATCGGGATGCGCGGGTCGATCGGATGTCCGTGCGCGCGGCCGCGGAAGGACGAGTGGGTGCCGTCGTGGAAGAACCCGCGCGTGGATGCCTTCACGAGCGCCGCGAGCGGGGCGAAGTCGGCGTAGTACCCCGACGTCTCGCCCGTGAGCGCGACGTGCAGCGCGTGGTGGTAGTCGTCGCTCCACTGCGCGGCGAGGCCGTAGCCGCCCGCTTCCCGCGCCGTGATGAGGCGCGCGTCGTTCAGGTCGCTCTCCGCGATGAGCGTGAGCGGGCGTCCGAGGTGGGCGCTCAGCGCGTCGGCGCGCTCCGCGAGCTCCTGCAGGAGGTGCGGTTCGCCGCGATCATGGAGGGCGTGGACGGCGTCGAGGCGGAGCCCGTCGACGTGGTACTCCCGCAGCCACATCTCGGCGTTGTCGAGGATGAAGCCGCGGACCTCGGCCTCGTCGAGGTCGATCGAGGAGCCCCACGTGTTCGACTCGGCGGCGCGGAGGTACGGGCCGAACTCGGGGAGGTAGTTGCCGCTCGGACCGAGGTGGTTGTAGACGACGTCCTGGATGACGCCCAGACCGGCGGCATGGCAGGCATCGACGAATCGCCGATAGGCCTCGGGCCCGCCGTACGGCTCGTGGACGGCGTACCACAGCACGCCGTCGTAGCCCCAGTTGTGGACGCCGTTGAAGGCGTTCACGGGCAAGAGCTCGACGAAGTCGACGCCGAGGTCGACCAGGTGCCCGAGGCGGGCGGCCGCAGCATCCAAGGTGCCCTCGGGCGTGAACGTGCCGACGTGCAGCTCGTAGATCACGCCGCCGGCGAGCTGCCGCCCGGTCCACGCGCCATCCGCCCACTCGTACGCTGCCGGGTCGTCCACGGCGCTCAGGTCATGCACGCCGCGCGGCTGACGCCGCGAGCGGGGATCGGGCCGCGCCGTCTCGGCATCGTCGAGCACGAAGCCGTACTCCTCGCCGGCGGAGAGGTCGATCGGCGCGCGCCACCAGCCCCCGTCCTCCGCGGCCATCGGCACGTCGCCGCCGCGCGCCGGAACCCGGAGCGCGACCCGGCGCGCCCGCGGTGCCCAGACCGCGGGGATCACTGCTCCCCCGCGACGAGCAGGGCGACCGGGTACACGTCGAGCAGTTCGGCGAGGGGGACCTCTCCGCCACGGAACGAGCGGCCGGTCAGGACATCGGTCGTCGGTCCGACGTGCCGCAGCAGCACGGTGTCGCCCCAGGGCGATCCGGATGCCTCCCCCCGGCGCGCGAGGGCGACCGGGAGGCGGGTCGCCACCGCCAGCGCACCCCCTCGGTCGACCGCGATCGCGTGGTGCGCGGCCGTCCCGACGACGGTAGCCGGGGTGTACCGCGTGAACAGGTCCGGTCGCTCCCGGCGGAGCCGGAGCGCGCGCGCGGTGACGAGCAGCTTCGCGGCGCCGGTGCGGTCGACGAGGGGCTGCGCGCCGCTCTCGATGTCGGCGAGGAGCCGGCGACGCTCGGCGAAGTCGACCGCCCGGCGGTTGTCGGGATCGACGAGACTCTGCTCCCAGAGCTCGCTCCCCTGGTATACGTCGGGCACGCCGGGACCGGTCAGCTGGAGCAGCTTCGCCGACAACGCGTTCGACCACCCCGCGGCCTCGATGTGCGACACGAACTCCTCGACGCGTCCGCGCAGGATCGCGTCGTCGAACACCGCGTCGACGAGCCCGTGCATGCGGTCCTCGAACACCGGATCGGGGTCGAGCCACGAGGTGGCCTCCCCCGCTTCCCGCGCCGCCTTCTCGGCATAGGCGTGCAGGCGCTCGCGTGACGCCGGCCACGCACCGACGACCGCCTGCCACAGCAGGGCGTCGAACGGCCCGTGGCCGGTGGACGCGGCATCCCGGACGTCGTCCAGGAACTGCGCCCACCGCTCGGGGATCTCGGCGAGCACCGACAGCCGCGCGCGGACATCCTCGCCCCGCTTGGTGTCGTGCGTCGACAGCGTCGTCATGGAGTGCGGCCACCGCGCCTGCCGCAGCGTCTGCGCGTCGTGGAACTGCGGGACCGTCAGCGCGAACAGCGAGGGGTCTGCACCGACCTCGGTGAGCGTGCCCAGCCGCGTCGCGCGGTAGAACGCCGTGTCCTCGACGCCTTTGGCCATGACCATGCCGCTGGTCTGCTGGAACCGCAGGGCTGCGGAATGCCGGGGGTCGGCGAGCATCGGGAGCACGACGTCCAGCGTCGCGGCCAGGTCGGGACGGTGACGGCGCACGGCCTCCGCAGCGAGCTCGAGGTGCGTGCGACCCGCCGGCAGGTAGGACCGGTAGACCGGGAACCGCGCGAGCAGCTCGGCGATGGCGTCCTCCTTCTCCGGGTCGCCGTCCGCGCCGAGGTCGCGGGCGAGGCGGCGCACCTCCGACCGCAGGATGCCATCGGCGATGGCCCGCTTGGTGCCCGCGATCACGTCCTCCCACGGCCCGGCGGGCGGCAACCCGGTCTCGCGGCGCAGGCGGGCGTCGAGCCGGTCGAGCTCGACCTCGCCGTCCGCGTCGATGAGCACCCGATCGATCTCGGCGAGCGCGTCGTAGCCCGTGGTCCCGTCCGCGGCGAAGAACTGCGGGAGGTCCTCGCCGTGCTCGAGGATCTTCTCGACGAGGACGTACGCGCCGCCGCTCAGCTCGTCGAGGCGTGCGAGATACCCGACCGGGTCCCGCAGGCCGTCGGGATGATCGACGCGAAGACCGTCCGCGAGGCCCTCGGCGAGCCACCGGCCGACCTCGGCGTGCGTCTGCTCGAAGACCGCCGGATCCTCGACGCGCACCGCTGCCAGGCTCGAGACGCCGAAGAAGCGCCGGTAGTTGAGGTCGGACGCCTCGCGCCGCCAGTCCATCAGCTCGTAGTGCTGGCGCTCGTGCACCGCAAGCGCGTCGGCGTCGGCGTCGGCGGTCCCGGGCGCGAGCGGGAAGCGGTGCTCGTGGTAGCGCAGCTCGCCGCCCTCGGTTCGCAGCGCGCCGGAGGCCGCGGCATCCGTCAGCGACTCCCCGAGCACCGGAAGCCGCACCCTGCCGTCCCCGAAGTCCCAGTCGATGTCGAAGAAGCGCGCGAACGCGGAGTCGCGTCCGTGGGTCAGGACGTCCCACCACCAGGCGTTCTCGTGCGGACGGGCCACCCCGACGTGATTGGGAACGATGTCGACCAGCACGCCGAGCCCCGCCGCGTGGAACGCCGCCGCGGCGCGGGCGAGCGCGGCAGTCCCGCCGCGGGCGGGATCCACGCGGGTGGGATCTACGACGTCGTAGCCGTGGTCCGAACCCTCCGACGCAGTGAGCAGCGGCGACAGGTAGACCCAGTCGACGCCGAGCGCGACGAGGTAGTCCGTCAGCGCCGCAGCGTCGTCCAGTGTGAACGACGGCCGGATCTGCAGACGATAGGTCGACAGCGGGCGACGGCCGGGCATTGCTGCCTCACCCGCCGAACTCGGCGTGCGGTGCCGCGCCCGGGACCTCGTCCAGCCCCGCCACGGCGGTCACCGCGAGGGATGCCGCGACAGTGTGACCGACCTCCGGCTCGGGCACCTCGTGCTCGCGGAGGACCATGAGCGATCGCCCCTGCACGGGAAGGGAGGATCCCGGTGCCACCGGCTCGGTGTCGGCGTACTCGCCGGCGGTGTCGACGATCACGTCCCACCGCGGGCTGAACTCCACCTCGGGGATCACGAAGTCGACGGTGTCATCGCCGGCGTTGAAGAGCACGATGAAGTGGTGGTCGGAGATCGGCTCGCCGCGTCGGTCGTGCTCGCGGATGCCGTCGCCGTTGAGGAACACCGCCACCGCGCGCCCGAATCCGGAGTCCCAGTCCTCGGGCTGCATCTGCGTGCCGTCGGGCCTCGCCCACACGATGTCGGGGATCGGGGCGCCCTCCTCACGGCGCACCGGCCGGCCGTTGAAGAAGCGCCGGCGCCGGAACGTCGGGTGCTCGCGGCGCAACCGTGCCAGCGCGGCGGTGAACTCGATGAGCGGCTGGTCCGGATGGGACCAGTCCACCCACGTGATCTCGTTGTCCTGCGCGTAGCCGTTGTTGTTGCCGGCCTGCGTGCGGCCGAGCTCGTCGCCGTGGAGCAGCATGGGCACGCCCTGCGACAGCAGCAGGGTCGCGATGAAGTTGCGCTGCTGACGTGCGCGCAGTGTGAGCACCTCGGGATCGTCTGTGGGCCCCTCGACGCCCCCGTTCCAGGAGCGGTTGTCGTCGGCGCCGTCGCGGCCCTCCTCGCCGTTGGCCTCGTTGTGCTTGTCGTTGTACGACACGAGATCGCGGAGGGTGAAGCCGTCGTGGGCGGTGACGAAGTTGATGGATGCCACGGGCCGGCGTCCCGAGTGCTCGTACAGGTCCGCGGATCCGGTGAGGCGCGAGGCGAACTCCCCCAGCGTCGCCGGCTCGCCCCGCCAGAAGTCGCGCACGGTGTCGCGGTACTTGCCGTTCCACTCCGTCCACTGCGGTGGGAAGTTGCCGACCTGGTAGCCGCCGGGCCCGACATCCCACGGCTCCGCGATGAGCTTCACCTGCGAGACCACCGGGTCCTGCTGCACCAGTTCGAAGAAGGCTGCCAGGCGGTCGACCTCGTAGAACTCCCGCGCGAGGGTCGAGGCCAGATCGAACCGGAAGCCGTCGACGTGCATCTCGAGCACCCAGTAGCGCAGCGAGTCCATGATGAGCTGCAGCGTGTGCGGGTTGCCGACGTTGAGGCTGTTGCCGGTGCCCGTGTAGTCGGTGTAGTACCGCTTGTCCGCGTCCTCGAGGCGGTAGTAGGCCTCGTTGTCGATGCCGCGCATCGACAGGGTCGGGCCGAGATGACTGCCCTCGGCGGTGTGGTTGTAGACGACATCGAGGATGACCTCGATCCCGGCGGCGTGGAGGGCCTTCACCATCCCCTTGAACTCCTGGACCTGCTGACCGCGCTGACCGCTGGAGGAGTAGGTGTTCTGCGGCGCGAGGAAGGCGATCGTGTTGTACCCCCAGTAGTTCGAGAGCCCGTTCTCCTCGAGGACGGAGTCGTTGACGAACTGGTGGACGGGCATGAGCTCGATGGCCGTGACGCCGAGCTTCTGGAGGTGCTCGACGATGGCGGGGTGCGCGATCGCGCTGTACGTCCCGCGGATCTCCTCGGGCACCGCCGGGTGCAGCTTGGTGAGCCCGCGCACGTGCGCCTCGTAGATGAAGCTCTCGGCGTACGGGGTCTTCGGGTGCCGGTCGCCGCTCCAGTCGAAGTACGGGTTCACCACGACGCCGAGCATCTGGTGGCCCGCCGAGTCCTCGTCGTTGCGCGAGTCGGGGTCGCCGAAGTCGTAGCCGAACACCGGCTGCCCCCACCCGACCTGGCCCTCCACCGCCTTCGCGTACGGATCGAGGAGCAACTTGTTCGGGTTGAACCGCTTCCCCGCCGCCGGGTCGTACTCGCCGTGGACGCGGAAGCCGTAGCGCTGCCCCGGCTGAACGGCGGGCAGGTAGCTGTGGTGCACGAAGGCGTCGACGTCGCGCAGCTCCACCCGGGTCTCGACGCCGTCGTCGTCGAACAGGCAGAGCTCGACGCGCTCCGCCCCCTCGCTGAACAGTGCGAAGTTGGTGCCGTTGCCGTCGAACGTCGCGCCGAGCGGGTAGGCCGAGCCGGGCCAGATCTGCATGCATCCTCCATGTCGAGCGGGACTTCACGATACCGACCCTGCGCGAACGCCGGCCGGGACTGGCGCACCGCACAGCCGTGGGGTAGGCGGATCCGTCTCACATCGCCCCTCGATCGGCTGTGAGGGAAACGTTCGCGGGAGGTAACCGGACGCGGCCGCGGGGCGAAACACCGCGCGCTTAGCGTGGCCGCACCGAGACACCGCCGAGCAGGAGACGCCATGACCCCCGATGCGCCCCGCACGCCCGAAGACCGACGCCCCGCAGACGTCAACAGCCCGAAACATGCCGCTGACGCCCTCGCAACAACGTCGCCCTACGGTGACGACATGAGCTCCACCGTCACGCCGGCGACGCATGTCGTGGTGGTCGGTGCCGGGATGGTGGCCCACCGGTTCGTCGAGAGCCTGCTCACGCGGGCCGACGGGAGCTGGCGCGTCACGGTGATCGGCGAGGAGGACCGGCATCCGTACGACCGCGTCGGCCTCACGTCCTTCTTCGGCGGGGCGTCCGCCGACGACCTGACCCTGGACCGCGGGGTGCTCGAGGACGAGCGCGTCCGCTTCGTGCGCGGCGACGCCGTGGCCCGCATCGACCGGTCGGCACGGCGCGTGACCACGAAGAGCGGCCTGAGCGTGGGGTACGACCGTCTCGTGCTCGCGACCGGCTCGTACGCGGCTCGCCTCGCCGTCGACGGCTTCGGATTGGACGGATGCTTCGTCTACCGCACGCTCGACGACGTCGAGCGGCTGCGCACCTTCGTGGAGGCCCGCTCACTCGAACTGGGGCGCCCGCTCACCGGCACGGTCATCGGCGGCGGGCTCCTGGGGCTCGAGGCGGCCGGCGCCCTGCAGGGGCTCGGCGTGGACGCGACCGTCGTCCAGTCGTCGGACCGCCTCATGTCGGCGCAGCTGGACCTTCCCGCCGGCGATGCCCTGCGGCGGCTGATCGAGGCGCGGGGCATCTCGGTGCGCACCGGCGCCATCACGACGCGCCTCGATCCGGACCGCAGCGGCCGCGTCACGGGGCTCGAGTTCCGCGACGGCCGATACGAGCGCACGGACGTCGTCGTGTTCACGGTCGGCGTGCGCCCCCGCGACGATCTCGCGCGCGGTGCCGAGCTCGCCGTCCACGAGCGCGGCGGTGTCCTCATCGATGCGGCGTGCCAGACCTCGGATCCGCGGATCCTGGCGATCGGCGAGGTCGCCAGCTTCGACGGGATGTGCGTCGGACTCGTCGCGCCGGGTTACGCCATGGCCGAGGTCGCGGCGACCCGGCTCCTCGGTGGCGAGGCATCCTTCCCCGGCTTCGACCTGTCGACCAAGCTCAAGCTGTCGGGAGTGGACGTGGCGAGCTTCGGCGATGCCTTCGCCGAGACGCCCGGCGCGCTCGACGTGGTGTACGCCGACCCCGTGGCCGGCGTGTACAAGAAGCTCGTGCTCTCGGACGACGCCAAGACGCTGCTCGGCGGCATCCTCGTCGGCGATGCCTCGGCGTACGGCTCGCTGCGGCCGCTCGTGGGGGGTGCGCTGGGCGGCGACCCCGCCGCCTACCTGATGCCGGAGGGCGGAGTCGCGGCCCCGGCCGGCGACCTTCCCGACGAAGCCCTCGTCTGCTCGTGCAACAGCGTGACGGCGGGCACGATCCGCCGCGCGGTGCACGAGGAGGGGTGCTCGGACGTCGCATCGGTCAAGTCGTGCACGAAGGCCGGTGCCGCGTGCGGCTCGTGCGTGATGATGGTGAAGAAGATCGTCGGGAGCGAGCTGGCCAAGACCGGAGCCGCGCTCAGCAACGCGCTGTGCGAGCACTTCGACATGTCCCGGCGCCAGCTCTTCGACGCGGTGCGGGTGTCGGGTCTCACCACGTTCAGCGCCGTGATCGACCGCTTCGGCGTCGGCCGCGGCTGCGACATCTGCAAGCCGGCGCTCGCGAGCATCCTGTCGACCCTCGTCGGCCACCACGTGCTCGACGGCGAGAACGCCGCCCTCCAGGACACCAACGACCACGTCATGGCGAACCTGCAGAAGGACGGCAGCTACTCGGTCGTGCCGCGCATCCCGGGCGGCGAGATCACGCCGGAAGGCCTCGTCGTGATCGGCGAGGTGGCGCGCGACTTCGGCCTGTACACGAAGATCACCGGCGGCCAGCGCATCGACATGTTCGGCGCACGCCTCGAGCAGCTGCCCGACATCTGGAAGCGGCTCGTGGACGCGGGGTTCGAATCGGGCCACGCGTACGGCAAGTCGCTGCGCACGGTGAAGTCGTGCGTCGGCTCGACGTGGTGCCGGTACGGCGTGCAGGACTCCGTCGGCATGGCCGTGCAGCTCGAGCTGCGCTACCGCGGCCTGCGCTCGCCCCACAAGCTCAAGCTCGGCGTCTCGGGGTGCGCCCGCGAGTGCGCCGAGGCGCGCGGCAAGGATGTCGGCGTCATCGCCACCGAGGCCGGCTGGAACATGTACGTCGGCGGCAACGGCGGCTTCACGCCGCGTCACGCCGTCCTGCTGGCCGAGGGCCTCTCCGACGAGGAGCTGCTGACGGCGATCGACCGGTTCCTGATGTACTACATCTTCACCGCGGACCGCCTGCAGCGCACCGCTCCCTGGTTCGAGGACCTCGAGGGGGGAATCGACGGCCTGCGCGCGGTCGTCTTCGACGACAGCCTCGGGATCTGCGCCGACCTCGACGCCGCGATGGCCGCCCACATCGGCGCGTACCAGGACGAGTGGAAGGCGACCCTCGAGGACCCCGAGAAGCTTCGCCGCTTCGCGTCCTTCGTGAACGCCCCGACGACCCCCGACCCGTCCCTGGCCTACACCGCCGAACGCGGCCAGGCGCGGCCCGCCACCGACGCCGAGCGCGCGAGCGGCGGCGTCCTGATCGCCGGAACGATCCTGGAGGTGCGCCGATGACCCTCGTCGACCCGCAGACAACCGCCGCCGACGCACCCGAGGGATGGGTCCGGGTGTGCGCGCTGGACGACCTCGAGGTCGAGCGCGGGCGCGCCGCGCTCCTCGGCGGCACGCAGATCGCGCTCTTCCTGCTCCACAGCGGGCGCGTGCACGCCGTGTCGAACTTCGATCCGTACAGCCGCGCGCACGTGATCTCGCGCGGCATCGTCGGAACACGACAGGATGCTCCGACCGTCGCCTCGCCCATGTACAAGCAGGTGTTCGACCTGCGCACCGGCGCGTGCCTCGACAGCCAGGGCAAGGACCCCATCGCGCTTCACGTGTGGCCGGTCGCCGTGAGCGACGGCCAGGTGCTGGTGCGCTGGGAGGCGGACTCGTGATCGGCCGCGTCGACCTCGTGGGCGGGGGGCCGGGACCGATCGACCTGATGACGGTGCGGGCGTGGCGCCTGCTGATGCAGGCCGACGTCGTGGTGATGGATCGCCTCGGACCGACCGACATCCGTCCCCACCTGGCACCGGATGTAGAGGTCGTCGACGTCGGCAAGCTCCCCGGTCACCATCCCGTCCCCCAGGACGAGATCAACGCGATCCTGGTCGACCGGGCGCGCGCCGGCAAGCGCGTCGTGCGGCTGAAGGGCGGCGACCCGTTCGTGTTCGGCCGGGGTGGTGAGGAGGTCATCGCCTGCGCGGCCGCCGACATCCCGGTATCCGTCGTCCCGGGCGTCACGAGCGCCGTCGCGGTCCCCGAGGCCGCCGGCATCCCGGTCACCCACCGGGGCGTCGCCTCCGCGGTCCACATCGTCAACGGGCAGTCCGAGATCACGGCGGCGACGCTCTCCGCTCTCGCCGACGAGGCCGTCACGACCGTGATCCTCATGGGCGTCGGTGCGCTCCCGCGCCTGGTCGCGGACGCCCTCCGCGCCGGCGTCCAGGCTGACCGGCCGGTGGCCATCGTCGAGCGCGGCCACCACGCCGATCAGCGCACGACCCGCAGCACGCTCGGTGCGATCGTCCTCGACGCCGGACGCATCGGGGTGCGCAATCCCGCCGTCATCGTCGTGGGCGAGGTCGCCCGCGCCGGCATGCTCGTCCCCGACCTGCTCGCCGCCCGCTCCGGAATCGGCGGCCCCGCGCAGTGACCGCCCCGCCCCGCCCCGTCCTCTCCGCCGCGCTCGACGGCTGCACGATCGTGATCGCCGTGGACCGGCGATCGCTCGAGCTCGCCGCCGCGCTCGAGAGGCACGGCGCGGCGGTGCGGCATGCGCCGGCGCTGACGATCGTGCCGCACATCGACGACGACGCCCTCATCGCGAGCACCCGGGAGCTGATCGCGAGCCCGCCGCAGGTCGTCGTCGTCACCACCGGCGTGGGGTTCCGCGGGTGGATGGAGGCCGCCGACGAGGCAGGGCTCCTCGACGAGCTGCAGGCGGCACTCGCCCGCGCGCAGATCGTCGCGCGCGGACCGAAGGCGCGCGGCGCGATCCAGCAGGCGGGTCTCACCGCCGACTGGGTGGCCGAGTCCGAGACCTCCGCCGAGCTGGGCGAGTTCCTCCTCGCGGAGGGCGTCGCCGGCCGCCGCATCGCCGTGCAGCACCACGGTTCGGGCGCGGACGGACTCGACGAGCTGTTCGAGGGTGCCGGGGCGGATGTCGTGAGCCTCACCGTCTACCGCTGGGGACCGCCGCCGGATGCCGTGGCGGTGTGCCGCTCCGTCGCCGCCACCGCGCAGGGCGAGGTCGACGCGGTGCTGTTCACCTCGGCCCCGGGCGCTGCCGAGTGGCTCGCCGCCGCCGCGCGCGAGGGAGTGCTCGAGGACATCGTCGCGCTGGCCGACAGCGGGCGGGTGCTGATGGCCGCCGTCGGCCCGATCACGGCCGGACCGCTCGTCGATGCCGGAATCACGCCGCTCGTCGCCGAGCGGGGCAGGCTGGGCTCGCTCGTGCGCGCCGTCGTGACCCACTTCGGCGGCGGGCACGTCGCGTGGCTTCCGACCACCGCGGGGCGGCTCGAGCTGCGCAGCTCCGGCGCCGTCCTCGACGGGGTGCACGTCCCCCTCTCCCGCACCGGGGCCGACGTCCTGGCGACCCTGTTCGACGCGAGGGGCGGGGTCGTCTCGCGACAGCGCCTGCAGGGCGCCCTCCCCCGGTCCGGCGAGAACACCCACGCGGTCGAGATGGCCGTCGCGCGCGTGCGCGAAGCGCTCGGGGTCCCCGACCTCATCAAGACGGTCGTCAAGCGCGGCTACCGGCTCAACGTGCTCGATCCTGCCGAGGCATCCGCCTGAGGTTCACGCGAGCAGATCCGGCCGGCGCTGCCTGGTGCGCTCGATGCTCTGCTCGCGCCGCCACGCCGCGATCGCGCCGTGGTTGCCGCTCAGCAGGATCGGCGGCACTTCGTGACCGCGCCACTGGGCGGGCTTGGTGTAGCTGGGATACTCCAGCAGTCCGTCCTCGTGCGACTCCTCGACGAGGCTCTCCGGATTGCCCACGACACCGGGCACGAGCCTCGAGACCGCCTCGACGACAGCCATCGCCGCGACCTCTCCCCCGTTGAGCACGTAGTCGCCGAGGCTCACCAGGCGCACGCGGCCGCGCGTCGAGTAGTGGTCGACCACGCGCTGGTCGATGCCCTCGTATCGCCCGCACGCGAACACGAGATGCTTCTCCTGCGCGAGCTCGCGGGCGAGGGACTGGGTGAACAGCTCGCCGGCCGGTGACGGGACGAGCAGCACCGCGTCCGGAGTGAGAAGCGCGTCCAGCGCCTCGCCCCAGGGCTCCGGCTTCATGACCATTCCCGCTCCCCCGCCGTACGGGGTGTCGTCGACGGTGCGGTGGCGATCGTGGGTCCAGTCGCGCAGATCGTGGACGTGCATGTCGAGGATGCCGCGGTCCCGCGCCTTCCCGATGAGCGAGACGTCGAGCACGTCGAAGAACGCCGGGAAGATCGTGACGATGTCGACGCGCATGGATTCGAGTCTAGGCATCCGCCCGTGTTTCCGACGTGTGACGGGACCCTCACCCCGACCGGCGCGTGCGGTGACCGAACCTTGACGCAGAAGTAACCCCGGGGGGCCAGGGGTGGAAACACGCCCTTCATACGGTGAAGGCACACTTCACCAGAGGAGGCGTCATGACCACGACCGTCACACCGTCCACGACGGATGTCACCGCTGCGCCGCCCACGGGCGCACCGGTCCAGCTCACCCGGCGCCCCGGCCGCTGGATCGACGGGTGGGATCCCGAGGACACGGCCTTCTGGGAGGCCGGCGGCCGGTCGATCGCCCGGCGCAACCTCGGCTGGTCGATCTTCGCCGAGTTCCTCGGCTTCATCATCTGGCAGCTCTGGAGCATCGTCGTCGTGATGCTTCCGGGCGCCGGCTTCGAGCTTTCGAGCTCGCAGCTGTTCTGGCTGATCTCCGTGCCGAGCCTCGTCGGCGCGACGCTGCGATTCCCCTACACGTTCATGGTCGCGATCTTCGGCGGTCGCAACTGGACCATCGTGTCGGCGGCGCTGCTGCTGATCCCCGCGGTGCTGCTCGGCATCGTCGTCTCCAACCCGGAGACCCCGTTCGCGGTCCTGCTGCTGGTCGCCGCGCTCGGCGGCGTCGGCGGCGGCAACTTCGCCAGCTCGATGGCGAACATCACCTACTTCTTCCCGCAGAAGGAGAAGGGCTGGGCGCTCGGGCTCAACGCGGCGGGCGGGAACCTGGGCACGTCGGTCGCTCAGTTCGCCGTGCCCGTCGTGGTCACCATCGGCGCCG
>NZ_JAYRDE010000065.1:0-16903 GCF_041909575.1 Microbacterium sp.
CGGCGTCGCGGAAGCCGTGGCTCTGAGCCGTCCGGCGCGCCCACTGCTCGACATCCGACGCCTCGATCTCGACGGTGAGCCCGCAGCTGCGGCAGATCAGGTGGTGGTGGTGGCCGGTGCTGGTGCAGGCGCGGTAGAGCGCCTCGCCCTCGGGGCTCTGCAGCGAGTCGGCGTCGCCCTGCGCGGCCAGGCCGGCGAGCGCGCGGTACACGGTGGCCAGGCCGATCCCGGTGTTCTCGTCGCGCAGGGTCGCGTGAAGCGACTGGGCGCTCACGAAGCCGCGGGCGTCGGAAAGCGCCTCGCGCACGCGCTCGCGCTGCCACGTGTTGCGCTGGGCCATGACCGGGAGTCTACCGGCGGGCCCTGGACGTCTCCCGGGCGCGGTCATGCGTGCGCGTGCTCGGGGGTCACCCGGCCGCGCCGGGATCCGATGACCCGGCAGACGAGGTAGATCGCGAACGAGATGGTCGTGATGTAGGGGCTCACCGGAAGGGTGCCCATGATCGCGAGCAGGATGCCGCCCACCGCCGACACGAACCCGAACACCGCCGCGAGCACCGGCACCGACAGCGGTCCCGTCGCGATCCGCATGGCCGCCGCCGCCGGCGTGACCAGCAGCGCCATCACGAGCAGGGCTCCGATGATGTGGACGGCGACGGCGACGATCAGGCCGAGCAGGAGCATGAAGCCGAGGGACACGGCCGTCGTGGGCACCCCGCGCGCGGCAGCGGACTGCGGATCGAGCGAGTCGAATCGCAGCGGCCGCCAGATCGCGAGGAGGCCGAGCAGCACAACGGCGCTGATCACCATGAGCCAGCCGAGCTGATCGGACTGCACCGACACGATCTGGCCGGTGAGGAGGCTGAAGCGGTTGGCGCTGCGCCCGTCGTACAGCGACAGGAACAGGATGCCGAGCCCCAGCCCGAACGGCATGAGCACGCCGATGATGGAATTGCGGTCGCGGGCGCGGGCGCCGCGCCAGCCGATGATCGCCGCGGCGATGAGCGACCCCACGATCGACCCGGTCACCACGTCCCACCCGATCAGGAGCGCGGCGGCGGCCCCGGCGAACGACAGCTCGCTGATCCCGTGCACCGCGAACGCCATGTCGCGCTGCATCACGAGCACGCCGATGAGTCCGCCCACGAGCCCGAGCACGGCGCCTGCCCACACTGAGTTCGACACGAGCGCGAGGATGTCGCCGTACACCGGCAGGCCGCCGAACATGGCATCCCAGACGTCGTCCCAGTTCATGCGTGGTCCTCGTCGTGGTGATGGTGGTGGGATGCCTCGGCATCCGGGGCGCCGACGACCACCAGCCGATCACCCGCACGGAGCACGAAGACGGGCGCGCCGTACAGGTCGGTGAGCGTCTTCGAGGTGAGCACCTCGTCGGGCGTGCCGAGCGTGAACCGGCCGTTCGCGAGATAGAGGATGCGGTCGACCTTGCCGAGGACCGGGTTGATGTCGTGCGTGACGAGCAGGACCGCGGCATCCTTCTCGCGGCGGTGCCGGTCGATGAGGCCGATGACGGCCTGCTGGTTGGCGAGGTCCAGGCTCGTGAGCGGCTCGTCGCACAGCAGCAGGCCGGGCTCGTCCGCGAGGGCCTGGCCGGCGCGCAGCCGCTGCTGCTCACCGCCGGAGAGCTGGCCGACGGGGCGGTCGGCGAAGTCGCGGGCGCCGACCGCGTCGATGAGCGCGTCGACGCGGGCTCCGTCGCCGCGGCGCGGGAACGGCAGGCCGAAGCGATGGCCCGAGACCCCGAGGGTCACGAGGTCGCGTCCGCGCAGTGCCGTGTCGGGCGGCAGCGGCCGGGACTGCGGGAGGTAGCCGACGCGACGGTTCCCGCGGGATCGGACGGGCTCGCCGAGCACCGAGATCGACCCGCCGCTCAGCGGCTCGAGCCCGAGGATCGCGCGCAGCAGCGTGGTCTTGCCCGAGCCGCTCGGTCCGAGCACGGCGACGAGCTCGCCCGGGCTGACCGCGAGGTCGAGGCCCGACCACAGCTCCCGGTCACCGCGGCGCAGCGAGGCGTCGCGGATCTCGAGGGCGGGAGGCGGGGTGCTCACGCGTCCAGCACCTCCGTCAGCGCCGCGATGTTGGCCTGCATCCACGAGATGTAAGTCTCCCCCTCGGGGACCGTCTCCGAGAACGCCACGGTGGGGATGCCGCGGGCCTCGGCCTCGGCGATGATCTGCGCGGTCTCGGCGCCCGCGGTCTGGGTGTTCGTGATGACGACGCGCACATCCCCGCTCTCGATCAGCTCGAGCGATTCCAGCAGGGTGGCCGGCGCCACGTCCTGCCCCTCCTCGACGGCCTCGCTGAAGGCATCCGGAGTGATGTCGGAGAGCCCGGCGGCCGCGACGAGGTAGCCCGGAACGGGCTCTGTCGCGAACACCTCGGCGCCGCCGTGCGCGCCATCGAGCTCGGCGAGGCTCGCCTCGAGCGCCTCGATCTCGCCGGCGAACTCCTCGGCGTTGGCGGTGTACGTGTCGGCGTTGTCCGGGTCGAGCTCCGCGAGCTCCACGGCGACGGCCTCGGCGACGTGGACGACCGTGTGCGGGTCGTACCAGACGTGCTCGTTGAAGCCCTCGACGTGGTCGTGGCCGTGGTCGTCGTCGGCTTCGTCGGAGTGGTCGGACTCGTCGGCGTGGTCGGCGTCCTCGCCGGACTCGGCGTCGTGGCCTTCGTTCTCCGGCCAGTCGTGCGAGTGCTCGACGGCCGTGACGACCGGGGCCTCGCTGCCGCTCGAGTCGATGAGCGCGTCGATGAACGCGTCGTACCCGCCGCCGTTCTCGATCACGAGATCGGCATCGGCGACCACGAGCTGATCGCGGGCGGACGGCTCGAACGAGTGCGGGTCCTGCGACTCGTTCGTGACGAGCGACGTCACCTGCACGAGATCGCCGCCGATCTGCTCGGCGATCTGCCCGTAGACGTTCGTCGACGCGACGACGGACAGCCCGCTGTCGCCCTCGCCTCCCGCCGCGCTGCCGCTCGCACATCCTGCAAGGACGAGGGCGGATGCCGCGGCCAGGCCGAGCACGGGAAGGGAACGTCGGATCGAGCTCATGCCCCCACCGTAACGCTATTGATAATCGTTCTCAAATCGGCGACGCGTCGGCCTGAGCCGCCACGGCGCATAACTCCTGCACTTCCGAGCCGAAAGCGCCCGTCGAGGCGCGACACGCCGAGCCACGGAGGGAAAGTGCAGGAGTTATGCGCCGGGAGTCGGGCGAACGGGATGCCGCGCCGGGCCGAACGGGTCGACCGCGCTACCAGCCGAACGAGCCTGGAGTGCCCTTGAACGGCCCCGCCACCGCCGAGGTGATCCAGCCGCCGTAGAACTCCCCGGGCTGCGGGGTGACGGCCTCGCCGTCGACTTCGCAGACGTCCATGGGTCGCGCGTACACCGCGACGCGGCCGGTCAGCTCCTCGAATCCGGGGGACGGGCTCGGGTAGTACCACGCAGCCCTCGGCGCGGTGACCCCGCCGCCGCGCACGTCGAAGTAGCGGGCGGATCCCTTGAACTCGCAGAACGAGCTCCCCGCCGCGTCGGCGAGCGCCCCTTCGGTGAACGCGGCGATCGGCAGGTAGTAGACCGGCGGATGACTCGTCTCGAGCACGCGCACGACATCGTCGGTGTCGACTACGGCCTCACCGCCGAGGCGGATCACCACGTGGCTCGCGATGCGCTCGACGCGCGGCGGCCGGGGGTAGTCCCACACGGACTCCTGGCCGGGAGCCGTGGGATCTGGGGTGGGTCGTCTCACCGTTTCAGCGTAAGCCGCCCTCACGCGCCGAGGGCCGCCGCGAGGGTGTCAAGCCCCTGCCGGGCCCGCGTCCCGCGCGCCTAGCCTGCCGGGAACGGAAGGGGACCCATGCTCCACGCGATCGCGCTCAACTGCACGCTCAAGCCGTCGCCCGCGGCATCCAGCTCCGAGCTCCTCGGGCAGCAGGTGCTCGACGCCCTCGCTCCGTACGACGTGCGCGGCGAGATGGTGCGCGTCGTGGACTTCGACGTGAAGCCCGGAGTCGAGGCCGACATGGGCGACGGGGACGAGTGGCCCGGCATCCGCGACAAGGTGCTCGCCGCCGACATCCTCGTCTTCGCGACGCCGACCTGGATGGGACACATGTCGAGCGTGGCGCAGCGCGTGCTCGAACGGCTCGACGCGCATCTGTCGGAGACGGATGCCGAGGGCCGGCCGATCCTCGCGGGAAAGGTCGCGGTGGTCGCCGTCGTCGGGAACGAGGACGGCGCGCACGCGATCATCGCGGACGCCTACCAGGGTCTGGGCGATGTGGGGTTCAGCATCCCGTCCATGGGCGGCGTGTACTGGAACGGCGAGGCGATGCACACGACCGACTACAACGACCTCGACGAGACTCCCGAGGCCGTCGCGAGCACCACGACGACTCTCGCCCGCCACGCCGCGCACCTCGCGAAGGTGCTGTCCGACCAGCCTTACCCGGCTCCCTGACGCCGGGCCCCCCGGCTACCGGCCGAACTCCTCGAGCCAGCGGAGCCACACCTCGCTGACGGTCGGATATGCGGGCACCGCGTGCCACAGGCGGTCGACCGGCACCTCGCCGACGACGGCGATCGTGGCCGAGTGCAGGAGCTCGGCCACGTCGGGGCCGACGAACGTCGCACCGACGAGCACCCGCCTGTGCTCGTCGAAGATCGCGCGGGCACGGCCCCGGTAGTGATCGGCGTGGGTGCTCGCGCCCGAGATCCACGACAGGTCGTAGTCGACGACCCGGATGCCGAGCCCGGCCGCCTTCGCCGACGCCTCGGTGTGGCCGACCGACGCGATCTCGGGATCGGTGAAGGTCACCTGGGGCACGGCGGAGTGGTCGGCGGTGGCGACGTGACGGCCCCAGGGCGCGTCGTCGACGTCGTCGCCCAGCGCGCGGGCGGCGATGACGTCGCCGGCAGCCCGCGCCTGGTACTTGCCCTGATGCGTGAGGAGGGCGCGATGGGTGACGTCGCCGACCGCGTACAGCCAGTCGAAGCCGCGCACGCGAAGGGTGTCGTCGACCTCGAGCCACGACCCGGGCTCGAGTCCGATGCTCTCGAGGCCCACGTCACCGGTGCGGGGCACGCGCCCCGTGGCGACGAGCACCTCGGCCGCACGCACCTCCGATCCGTCCGACAGCGTCAGCACGACGTCACCCTCGGCCTCGCGCGAGACCGACTCGACATCGATGCCGGTGCGTACGACGGCACCGGCCTCCCGCAGCGCCTCGACGACCGCTTCGCCCGCGAACGGCTCCATCGCCCCGAGCAGTCCCGAGCGCGCGATGAGCGTGACCGCGCACCCGAACGACGCGAACAGGGTCGCCATCTCGCTGCCGACGACTCCGCCGCCCAGGATCGCGAGCGACGACGGGACCTCTCGCACGCCGGTCGCGTCACGGCTCGTCCAGGGGGCGGCATCCTTCAGTCCCTCGATGTCGGGGAGGAGGGCCGCCGATCCCGTCGACACGGCCACGGCGTGCCGGGCGATCAGGACGACCGTCTCGTCGTCGGGGCCGGTCACGGTGACCTCGCGCTCGCCGGTGAGGCGGCCGTGCCCGCGCACGAGGTCGATGCCCGCTCCGCGGAGCCAGTCGACCTGGGAGGTGTCGTCCCACTCGTGCACGATCGCGTCGCGTCGCCGCAGCGCGGCCGCCACATCGACCGTGCCGGTCACGGCCTGTCGCGCGCCGTCGACATCGCGAGCGGCCCGCAGCACCGCGCCACTGCGCAGCAGCGTCTTGGACGGCATGCACGCCCAGTACGAGCACTCGCCGCCGACGAGCTCGCTCTCGACGATCGCGACGGAGAGGCCGCCCTGCTTCGCCCTGTCGGCGACGTTCTCTCCTACCGGACCGGCACCGATCACCACGAGGTCATACTCCCGAGTTGCCATGCCTCCCACGGTATCGGCGCCTCACGACGTCGGGGCCGGCAATCCGTTCCCTCGGCGGCGTCGAAGAATGCACACCTCCCGCCCGCGGTCAATATGTCGCGCACTCGACCCCGATGTCCGTGGGCTGTGGAAGGCTGGGAGGCCCGCCGAAAGGACAGTATGGCGATCGAGTTCCGATCCGTCAGCAAGCGCTTCGCCGACGGCACGCTGGCGGTCGACGACTTCAGCCTGGTCATCCCCGCCCACCGGATCACCGTCCTCGTCGGGTCCTCCGGCTGTGGCAAGACGACGCTCCTGCGCATGATCAATCGGCTGGTCGAGCCGACCGGCGGAGAGATCACCATCGACGACGAGCCGATCGCGGGGCGCAACCCGGTCGCGCTCCGCCGCGGGATCGGCTACGTGCTGCAGAACGCCGGGCTCCTGCCGCACTTCACCGTGGCCGACAACATCGCGACGGTCCCGGTTCTCTCCGGCGTCGCGCGCAAGGTCGCCCGTGAGCGCGCGCTCGAGCTCATGGACGTGGTCGGACTCGACCGAGCGCTCGCCGCGCGCTACCCCGGTCAGCTCTCCGGTGGACAGCAGCAGCGCGTGGGCGTCGCCCGGGCGCTGGCCGTCGACCCCAACATCCTGCTGATGGACGAGCCCTTCGGCGCGGTCGACCCGATCGTCCGCAAAGAGCTGCAGACCGAGACGCTGCGCCTTCAGCGCGACCTCGACAAGACCATCGTGTTCGTCACGCACGACATCGACGAGGCCTTCCTCCTCGGCGACCAGGTCGTGATCCTGCAGAAGGGCGCGAAGATCGCGCAGGTCGGCACCCCCGACGAGATCACCGAGAATCCCGCGAGCGATTTCGTCGCGAGCTTCATCGGCGCCGAGAAGGGCACCCGGTCGCTGCGCCGCAAGGAGACCGCGAACGGTGTCGTGGTGGTCGACTCCGCCGGCCGCACGCAGGGGGTGCTCGTGGAGGACCCGCCGTGAACTGGGTGCTCGACAACCTCGACCTGATCTGGGGGCTGTCGGTCGAACACCTCCGGCAGAGCCTGATCGCGATCGTGCTCGGCTTCGTGATCGCGATCCCCATCGGCTGGGCCGCGTTCCGCTACACCGGCCTGCGGGGGCCGACGCTCGCCACCGTGGGTCTGCTCTACACGATCCCCTCGCTCGGCCTGTTCGCCGTGCTCGCGGCCGCGTTCGGCATCCCTCTCCTCTCCGAGCTGAACCTCATCGTCGCGCTCACCATCTACGCGGTCGCCATCATGACCCGCTCGGTCACCGACGGCCTGGCGTCGGTCGATCCGGTCACGCGCGAGGCGGCGGTGGCCGTCGGGTTCGGGTCGTGGCGGCGCTTCTGGACCGTCGACTTCCCGCTGGCGGGTCCCGTCCTGCTCGCCGGCCTGCGGGTGACGGCCTCGTCGACCATCTCGCTCGCGACCGTCGGCATCCTCATCGGCGTCCAGAACCTCGGCTATCTCTTCACCAACGGCTCGCAGCGCCGCATCATCCCCGAGGTCCTCGCGGGTGTGATCGCCGTGGTCGTGATCGCCGTGCTGATCGATCTGCTCCTCATCGCGGCGGGCCGGGTCCTCATGCCGTGGAACCGGCGGCGACCATCCCGCCGTGAGCGCGCCCTGCGGGCGGTGACGGTGTGAACTACTTCCTCGAGGCGTTCGCCTGGATCTTCTCGCCCGAGCGGCTGACCGGCAGCCTGCCGCTGCCCACGGCCATCGCGCAGCATCTCGCGTTCACGTTCGGCTCGGTGCTGATCGCCGCGCTGATCGCCATCCCCGCCGGCTGGGCCATCGGGCACACGGGCCGCGGCCGCGAGTTCGCGGTGTCGCTGTCGGGCGCCGCCCGCGCCCTGCCCTCGCTCGGGCTCATCGTGCTGCTCTACCTGCTGCTCGGCGTCTCGCTCAAGACCGAGGCTGCGGTCGCGTCGTTCGTGATCCTCGCCATCCCGTCGATCCTCGCCGGGGCCTACGCGGGCTTCGAGGCGATCGACCGGACCGTCGTCGACGCGGGCCGCGCGATGGGGATGACGCCCTGGCAGGTGCTGTGGAAGATCGAGGTTCCCCTCGGCCTCCCGCTCCTGATCGGCGGCTTGCGGCAGGCGACACTGCAGGTCGTGGCCACCGTCACGATCGCGGCCTACGTCGGACTCGGCGGACTCGGCTACTACATCATCCAGGGCATCCCGCTGCGGGACTTCCCGCAGATCCTCGGAGCCTCGATCGTCGTGATCGCCCTCGCCCTCCTCCTCGACGCGATCTTCGCGCTGCTGCAGCGCGTGGTCGTGCCGCGCGGCGTGCGGGCGAGGACGGATTCCCCGCAGCGTTCTCCCGGGGTGCGCACGCGCGCCGTCGCGAGCTCACCCGCCTGACCCACCACCACCACAACCGGAGGTTCCCCACCATGTCCACAGCAAGCACCCGGCTCGCGCTGGCCCTCGGCGCGACCACGATCGCCGCACTCGCCCTCGCGGGCTGCGCGTCGGCCGACCCGATCACGGGCGACGACGGCGGATCCGAAGAGCCGGGCGGCTCCTCGACGATCGTCATCGGCTCGCAGGCGTACTACTCGAACGAGATCATCGCCGAGATCTACGCGCAGGCGCTCGAGGGCGCCGGCTTCGAGGTCGAGCGCAACTTCAGCATCGGTCAGCGCGACGCGTACATGCCGTCGATCGAGGACGGGTCGATCGACCTGTTCCCGGAGTACTCCGGCAATCTGCTGCAGTTCTTCGACCCCGAGGCGACGGCGACCACGCCCGACGACGTCTACGCCGCGCTGCAGGAGGCGCTGCCCGAGGGCCTTGCCGTTCTCGAGCAGTCGCCGGCCACCGACCAGGACTCCTACAACGTCACCGCCGACTTCGCGGCGGAGAACGACCTGGTGTCCATCGGCGACCTCGCCGGCATCGACGGCCTGGTGCTGGGCGGCGCGCCCGAGCTCGAAGAGCGCCCGTACGGACCCACCGGGCTGAAAGAGGTCTACGGCGTCGATGTCGCCTTCAATGCGACCGGCGACACGACCGTCGACGAGCTGGTGGCCGGCAACATCCAGGTCGCCAACGTGTACAGCGCCGACCCGCTGATCGAGACCCAGGACCTCGTCACGCTCGAGGACCCCGAGGGTCTCTTCCTCGCCTCCAACGTCGTCCCTGTCGTGAGTGCCGACATCGCCGACGAGATCGCGGACGTCATCAACGCCGTGAGCGCCGCCCTGACGCCCGAGGGGCTCGTCGCCCTGAACGTGCAGTCGACGGTCGACCAGATGTCGTCCGACGACATCGCCGCCGCGTGGCTGGCCGAGAACGGCCTGGACTGATCCACGGCAGCCAGTCGGGCCGGCAGTCGCATCGGCCGCCGGCCCGGCGGGCCCTCCCTCCTAGGCGGGAGTCTCGGAGGTGACCTCGCGTGCCGTGTCGGCCGGCGGGCGCTGCCCCCGGCTGAGCAGGATGAACGGCACGGCCGCGGCCGAGATCACGCCGCTCCAGAGCAGCGAGGCGCCGTAGCCTCCGACATCCGCAACCCGTCCCAGCGCCGGCTGGAAGACGACGCCGCCACCCGACCCCATCAGCGAGTCGAAGGAGAGCACCGTCGCCCGCTGCTTGGACGGGATCATGTCGTTGAGGTAGGCGCGGTGCACCGGGTCGTCGATCGCCGACGCGACACCCCACAGCGCGACGAGGAACACCGCGAACCAGAAGTTCTGCACGAGGCCCAGCCCGATCAGCACGAGCACACTCACGATCGCCGACAGCAGGAGGGTCGAGGTGCGTCGGCGGAACAGCCGTCGCACCCACGGCGCCAGCGCCCCTCCGACGATCGACGCCCCCGACACCAGCGCCGCCGCGAGTCCCGCCACGGTGTACGCCTGCTCGTCGCCCCACAGTTCCAGCAGGTAGGGCTGCAGCGCATAGAACACGTAGATGCCGACGCCGGCGATGAACGGGCTCGCGAGCATGAGCCACCGCACCGGCGGATTGCCGAGGCCGTAGCGCACCGACGCGCGGAGCACGGTGCGCGTCGCGCGGAGCGGGCCCTCGCTGCGGTCAGGAGTGAAGCCGAGGTCGCGCATGAGCAGCGCCGCGACGATGAACATCGCCACCAGGATGGCGCCCCTGACCAGAAAGGGCACGCCGAGGTTCGTCGCCTGAGCGAGGACGCCGCCGAGCACTGAGCCGGACAGCATCGCGACGCCTCCGACGATCTGCGCCCGTCCGAAGACCGTCTCGAGGCTGCCCTGGTAGCGGGTCGCCTGCAGGGCGTCGACGAGCCAGGCATCCACCGCTCCCGAGAAGAACGTGAAGCCGAGGCCGAGCAGCACCGACACGATCGCCCAGGCCCAGAACGGCGACTGCCAGACCCACAGCAGCCAGTACATGACCGTCGTCACGGCCAGGGTGATCGTCCCGAGCAGGTACGACGCCCGCCGGCCGAGCGTGTCGGCGACGACACCGGTCGGGATCTCGAAGATCAGCATCCCGGCGGTGAAGAAGGCGTTGGCCGAGAAGGCCTCGAAGTTCGTGAGCCCCGCGTCCAGCAGGAACAGCGTGTTGATGCCCCAGATGAAGGATGCCGCCAGCGTGTTGCCGAGCATGAGCGTGTAGTACGTGCCCTGGACGCGGCGCGGCGTGGGCAGCGAGGCAGGCGATCTCGAAATGGCGACTCCGCTTCTTTTCCCCCGAATGCTACGCCCGTCCACGGACGTCGGGCCGCGGCGGCGCCTCACCCCCGCTCGCCGGTGCCCGGCGCACGAACTCCTCAGATCCCACGACTTCGGGCCGAACGGGGCCCGAAACGTCCACGCCGGCAGGCCCGCCGCGCCGGCGTTCAGGCCGACCCGCCCCGACGTCAGTCCAGGAGCAGCGCCGGCTCCTCGAGGATCGAGGCGACGTCGGCGATGAAGCGCGACATCCCGTCGCCGTCGACGACGCGGTGGTCGAACGAGCCGGCCACGGTCGTCACCCAGCGCGGCCTGACCTCGCCGTCGACCACCCACGGCTTCTGCCGGATCGTGCCGAGGGCGACGATCCCGGCCTCGCCGGGGTTGATGATCGGGGTACCGGCATCCATTCCGAAGACCCCGATGTTCGTGATCGTGATGGTGCCGTGCTGCTGGTCGGCGGGTGTCGTCCGGCCCTCGCGCGCGGTGAGCGTGAGCTTCTCGAGCGCGCGGGCGAGCTCGCGCATCGACAGGTCCTGCGCGTCCTTGATGTTCGGCACCAGGAGGCCACGGGGGGTCGCCGCGGCGATCCCGAGGTTCACGTAGCGACGCACCCGGATCTCGGCGCCGCCCTCGGCATCGACCCACGCGGCGTTCACCATCGGCGTCCGCCGGGCCGCCCAGATCACGGCACGCGCCATGATGAGCAGCGGCGAGACCTTGGTGTCGGCGAAGTCCGGCGAGGCCTTCAGTCGCTTGACGAGCTCCATGGTGCGCGTGGCGTCCACGTCGGTCCACACCGTCACGTGCGGGGCCGAGTACGCCGACTGCACCATCGCGGACGACGTGGCCTTGCGCACGCCCTTCACGGCGATCGTCTCTTCGCGCGCATCGCCGGTCGCGACCGCCGGTGCCGGGACGGATGCCGCAGCCCCACCGGGCGCGACCGGGATGGTCTTCTCGCGCACGTCGCCCCACTCGGGCGTCTCGATGTTGCGGAACACGCTCGCCTGCGAGGCGTGCTTGACCACATCCTCGCGCGTGACCTCGCCGGCGGGGCCCGTCGGGGCGACGCTGGCGAGGTCCACCCCGAGGTCGCGGGCGAGCTTGCGGATCGGCGGCTTCGCGACGACGCCGACCGAGGCCCCGACACGCTCCTGCGAGGTGGGGGCGGGCTTGCGCCGACGCGACTTGACCTCGCCGCCGGTGCCGTAGCCGACGAGAACCGCGCCGTCTCCCTCGGCCGCAGCGGGTGCGGGCTCGGCGGGTGCGCCGTGCTCGGACTGTCCGACGGTGGCGGGGCCTGCGGCATCCGACTTCGACGCGATCGTGATGATCGGCGCGCCGACGTTCACGGTGTCGCCCTCGGCGGCCAGCAGATCGCCGACGGTTCCGGCGAACGGCGAGGGCAGTTCGACGAGGGACTTGGCGGTCTCGATCTCGACGAGGACGTCGTTGACCGCGACGGCGTCACCGGGCGCGACGTGCCACGACACGATCTCGGCCTCGGTGAGCCCCTCGCCCACATCGGGCAGGACGAACGTCTGCGTGCTCATGGGGTCTCCTTGGTCAGTACGCGAGAGCGCGGTCGACGGCCTCGAGGATGCGGTCGGCGTCAGGCAGGAAGGCGCCCTCGAGCTTCGCCGGCGGGAAGGGGAGGTCGAAGCCCGACACCCGCAGCACGGGCGCCTCGAGGGCGTAGAACGCCCTCTCCATGACGGTCGCGGCCACTTCGCTGCCGAGGCTCGTGAAGCCGGGGGCCTCCTGCGCGTAGACCATGCGGCCGGTGCGACGGACGGAGTCGAGGATGGGCCCGTAGTCGATCGGCGACAGCGAGCGCACGTCGACGACCTCGCAGCTGGTTCCCTCGGACTCGGCGAGCGCTGCCGCCTGCAGAAGGGTCGTGACCATCGCGCCGTGACCGACGAGGGTGACGTCGGTGCCGCGGCGCACGATGCGGCTCGCGTGGAGCGGCAGCGCGCGGGCCGACGTGTCGACCTCGCCCTTCTGCCAGTACTTGCTCTTGGGCTCCAGGAAGATCACCGGGTCGGGCGAGGCGATGGCGTCCTGGATCATCCAGTACGCATCGTTGGCCGTCGAGGGGCTCACGACGCGCAGGCCCGGCGTGTGCGTGAAGTAGGCCTCGGGGCTCTCCTGGTGATGCTCGACCGCGCCGATGTGGCCGCCGTAGGGGATGCGGATCACGACGGGCATCTGCAGCGCCCCCTCGTGGCGGTTCGTGAACTTCGCCAGCTGCGCGGTGATCTGGTCGAAGGCCGGGAAGACGAACCCGTCGAACTGGATCTCGATGACGGGGCGGAAGCCCGCCATCGTCAGGCCGATCGCCGTTCCGACGATGCCGGACTCCGCCAGCGGGGTGTCGAGCACCCGCCGCTCGCCGAACTCGGCCTGCAGTCCCTCGGTCACCCGGAAGACGCCGCCGAGCTTGCCGATGTCCTCGCCCATGAGCAGCACGTGGTCGTCCGCGGCGAGCGCGGCCCGCAGGCCCGCGTTGAGCGCGCGGCTGATCGGCATGGTGACGGGCGCGACGGATGCCTCGCCCGCCGTCGTCGGAACGGTGGTGGTGGAGCTGCTCACGCTGCGCCTCCTTCGAAGGATGCCTCGTACTCGGCGAACCAGCGCCGCTGCTCGTCGACGAGCGGATGCTGCTCGGAGTAGGCGTGCGCGAACATCGTGTCGGCCTCGAGCCCGCCGAGGGCGTTCGTGCGGGTGCGCACGTCATCGGCGAGGGCGCGGGATTCGGCCTCGACGTCGGAGAAGAACGCGTCGGAGGCGCCCTTCGCGCGCAGGAACGCCTCCATCCGGGCGATGGGGTCGCGGCGGCGCCAGGACTCCTCCTCGTCGGAGGTGCGGTACTTCGTGGGGTCGTCGCTCGTGGTGTGCGCGCCCATGCGGTAGGTCATCGCCTCGATCGCGCGAGGCCCGCGGCCGGATCGCGCCTCGTCGAGCGCGGCCTTGGTGACCGCCCAGCTCGCGATGACGTCGTTGCCGTCGACGGGGATGCTGGGCATCCCGTATCCCTCGCCGCGCCTGTACAGCGGCGCGCGCGACTGCGTGGCGACGGGAACCGAGATCGCCCACTGGTTGTTCTGGAGGAAGAACACCTCGGGGGTGTTGTAGCTCGCCGCGAAGACCATCGCCTCGTGCACGTCGCCCTGGCTGGACGCGCCGTCGCCGTAGTAGACGATGACGGCCTCGTCGCGCTCGGGGTCGCCGGTGCCGCAGCGCCCGTCGAACACGAGTCCCATCGCCAGCCCCGTGGCGTGCAGCGTCTGCGCGCCGAGCACGAGCGTGTAGATGTGCGTGTTGCCGTTCTTCGGATCGGTCGGATCCCAGCCGCCGTGCGTGAGGCCCCGCATGAGCCGGATGATGTCGAGCGGATCGACCCCGCGGATCTTCGTGACGACGTGCTCGCGGTAGGAGGGGAAGAGGTGGTCCTGGGCACGGGCCGCACGCGCGGACCCGACCTGCGCCGCCTCCTGGCCGAAGCTCGGCGGCCACAGGGCGAGCTGGCCCTGGCGCTGCAAGTTCGTCGCCTGCACGTCGAACGCGCGGATCACCGCCATGTCGCGGTAGAAGCCTTCGAGCTCGGTGTCGGAGAGGCGGTCGAGGGCCGCGCGGGAGGGGTCCGCGGGGGCCGGGGGGGCGGACGAGCCGTCGGCCTCGAGGAAGCGGACGACGGTGTCTTCGGGCGCGGTCATCGGTCGCCTCCGGCCAGGGCGCCGGGATGACCGGCGGGAAGGGTGCGGGCGACGGATGCCGCGATCGCGAGAACCTTCTCGACGGACTCCTCTTCGCCGATGGAGATTCGGATGCCGTCGCCGGCGAACGGGCGGACGATCAGGCCGCCCTCGTCGAACGCCTGCGCGACGGCGAGCGTCTCGTCGTGGGCGGGCAGCCACACGAAGTTGCCCTGGGCGTCGGGGACGCGCCATCCAGCCTCTCGAAGCCCGGCCGCGACCCGATCCCGTCGCTCGGCGATCGCCCGGACCCGCTCGAGCAGCTCCGCTTCGGCGTCGAGGCTCGCGAGGGCGGCCTCCTCGGCCTGAGCCGTGACCGACAGCGGGATGGTGGTGCTGCGCGCCGCGTCGAGGATGCGGGAGTGGCCGATCGCGAAGCCGACGCGGAGCCCCGCGAGCCCGAACGCCTTCGAGAACGTGCGCAGCACGACGACGTTCGGGTGTCGGGCCGCCGAGAGGACGCGCGTCCCGTCGACGGCTGCGGGGTCGGTGACGAATTCGGAGTAGGCCTCGTCGAGCACGATGAGGACGTCGGCGGGGATCGCGGCGGCGAACGCGTCGAACTCGTCCTGTGTGACGACCGGCCCCGTCGGGTTGTTCGGGCTGCAGACGATGACGACCCGCGTACGGTCCGTGACGGCTGCGGCCATGGCGGGCAGGTCGTGACGGGCGTCGCGGGTGAGCGGCACCTGGACCGCCGTCGCGCCGGCCACGACGGCGAGCCACGGATAGGCCTCGAACGACCGCCAGGCGTAGATGACCTCGTCGCCGGGGGCGCACGTGGCCTGCACCAGCTGGGCCAGGATCGACACGCTGCCGGCCCCGACGTGGACGTCGTCGACGGCGACGGCGTAGCGCTCGGCCAGGCGCGTGCGCAGGCGGGTCGCCGAGGCATCCGGATAGCGGTTCACAGACGTGGCGGCTCGCAGCGCATCGACGACGCCGGGAAGCGGATCGAACGGATTCTCGTTGCTCGACAGCTTGAACGCGTCGGCCCCGGCCTGGCGCCCCTGCTTGTAGGGGGGCAGCGCGGCGATCTCGGGTCGGACGCGGATGGGGATGTCACTGGCGTCGGTCACCCTGCCGAGTCTACGAGCGGCGCGGCGGCGCGCGGGAGGATGCGTGGACGTCCGAACACACGCCCCGTCGTCCTCGCACCGGGCGCAGCGGCGTGCCAGACTGCGGACCATGGGATTCCTCATCCGCGTCGTCGTCAACGCGTTCGCGATCTGGGTCGTGACCCTGATCACCGCGCTGCAGGTCTCGATCATCCCGTTCCCGCCGGGCCAAACGCTCCAGCTCGTGCTGACGCTGCTGGCTGTCGCGGCGATCTTCGCGCTCGTGAACACGCTCATCGGCACCGTGATCAAGGTGCTCGCCTTCCCGCTCTACATCCTCACGCTCGGGCTCATCGGGCTGCTCATCAACGCGTTCCTGCTGTGGCTGACGGCATGGATCACGAGCTTCTGGAGCTGGGGCCTGCGGGTCGAGGACTTCTGGCTCGGCCTCGTCGCGGCGATCATCATCTCGCTGATCAACTGGATCTTCGGCATCATCCTCCGCCCGAAGAGCAAGGACTGACACCTCAGCCGCCCCCGCCTCGCGTTGCGGCGTACTCGACGACGTCGACCTCGACGGCGCCGGACAGGTCGTCGAACACCGCACGCAGACCGTCGACCCGCGGATCGGAGGAGGCGTCGACCAGCGCGGCCGTCTGGGCGTACGCGCTCATCGGATGCGCCGGCAGCGTCACGTCCTGCACGCCCGATGCCGGGTCGAACTCGCGCTCGACCACGAAGCCGCCCGGAGCGCCCACCGGCGCGATGTGCCCGCCGCCGGCCAGCGCGACGACCGGATCGTCGGTGTGGCGCACGCCGACGCTCAGCGTCCCCGGGCCGAGCTCGGCCTCGACGGGCGACCCGAACGACACGAGCGTGCGGGTGTCGTAGCCGGCCTCGAGAGCGACGTGCGCCGTGATCATCGCGCCCTGGGAGTGGCCGAAGGCGTGCACGACGTCGCCGGGACGCGCGCCCGCCGCCGCGAGCGCGGACTCCGTCGCCTCGTACGAGGCCGACGCCCGGCCGGCGAACAGCTCGGCGTTGGAGCGGTTGTCCCATGGCTCGTCGCCGCCGACGGCGGCCGACTGCATCCCCGCGACATACACCGCGAACTGGCGCGAGCCGTCGGCCATCGTGTACCGCTCGACGCGCACACGCGACGCTCCGGCGCCGGGCATGCGCTGAGCAGCGGACTGGAGGCTGGTCGGGGCGGGCGTCGCCGTCGCGAGCGGCGCGACCGGCGTCAGGCTCACCGGCTGACCGCGCCCGGTGAGCCGCGCGTCCGCGGAGATCCTTCCCGGGCCTGCGGCGCCCGCCAGCGACCCGCCGCCCAGCGCGAGCCCGCCGAGGGCCACGCCCGCCACGACGGCGGCCGGGAACCCGATGAGGTCGCCCACGGCATAGCCCAGCTCCGTCGCCTGACGCCCGAGATCGGACGGCCACATGACGTGGCGCTCGAGCTCGGCGCCCACGGAAGCCGCGAACGCTTCGGGAT
>NZ_JAYRDE010000066.1:0-16673 GCF_041909575.1 Microbacterium sp.
TGTTGATCGTTCAGGGATCCGACGACGACGTGACCGCACCGGCGAACGGCGAGCGACTGCAGGCGACCGCCCCCGAGCGCGCGAGCGTCAAGACGCTGGCCGGACACGGCCACCTCTTCCCCTCCACTGACCCGATCGAGACCGCGGTGATCATCGAGGAGTACCTCGACTGGGACTGAGGATGTCGCCGGCGCCCGCTAGCGTGCAGCGCATGGCGATCTCTCCGGAACTTCGCGACTGGCTCCTCCACTCCGACCCCGCCCTGCAGTGGCAGGTCGAGCGCGATGTGCTGAGTGCGCCGCCCGCGGTGTGGCAGGCCACGCGCGCCCGCGTCACGACCGAGGGGTTCGGCGCCGCGCTGCTCACGCAGCAGGATCCCGACGGCCAATGGGCGGGCGGGTCGTTCTTCCCCGCCGGCTTCTTCGACAGCGACGAGCCGGAGCAGCCCGGTCAGCCGTGGATCGCCACGACCTGGGTGCTGCGGGACCTCCGCGAGTGGGGTGCGGATGCCGCGGCCCTCGGTGACACGGCAGCCAGACTCGACGCGAACAGCCGCTGGGACTACGACGACCTGCCGTACTGGGGCGGCGAGATCGACGTCTGCATCAACTCCTACACCCTCGCCACGGGTGCCTGGCTCGGCGCGGATGTCTCCAAGCTCGTGGAATGGTTCCCCGCCCACCAGCTCTCCGACGGCGGCTGGAACTGCGAGGCGGAGGAGGGCGACTCGACGCGCTCGTCGTTCCACTCCACGCTCAACGCGCTGCGCGGGATGCTCGAGTACGAGCAGCTCACCGCAGACGAGAGCCTGCGCGCCTCCCGCCGGCGCGGCGAGGAGTACCTGCTCGAGCGGCGACTCCTGTACCGCGCGTCGACCGGCGAGCAGGTGGGGCCCTTCGTCGAGCGGTTCGTGTATCCGAACCGGCACCGCTACAGCGCCCTGTTCGCCCTGGACTACTTCCGTGCCGCCGCCCTGCACGACGGCACGGCGCCCGACCCGCGGCTCGCGGATGCGATCGGACTCGTGCGCGCCGCGCGCCAGAGCGATGGAACCTGGCTCCAGACCACGCCGCTCGCAGGACGCACGTGGTTCGACGTCGACGTGGCCGAGGGCGAGCCGTCGAAGTGGCTGACGATGATGGGCGTGCGCGTCCTGGACTGGTGGGACACCGCGCACTGACGTGCGGGGGTGGTGTGCCGACCCCGGTACCGGGTGTATCGTTCGGCATCGGCAGGACGCCACCACTGGGGGTGGAGATGGTCACCAGATTGCCTTCGTCCGGCGAGATGCCCGAGGGCCAGGAGCCCGGCTGCGACACGTCGGGGCTCATCCTCGTGCACCGCATCTTCCGATGGCTCTATCGCGAGCTGCCGCCGCTCATCCGGGATGTGACGCCCGGTGACACCGCGCGCGCCGCGATCGTCGGTCGCTACGCCCATCTCGACTTCTTCGCCCTGCACATGCACCACGAGACCGAGGACCTGGCGCTGTGGGACAAGCTCGCCGACCGCGAACCCGGGTGCGCGCTGCACGTCGACCAGATGCGCGCGCAGCATGCGGAGGTCGCAGCGCACCTCGCCCGCATCGAGCCCCAGCTCGAGCCGTGGGTCGCGACGGCCGATCCCGTCCGCGGCGAGGCCTTCGCACGCGACATCGACGCTCTCCGCGACACCCTCGTGGTGCACCTGGCGCAGGAGGAGTACGAGATCATGCCGGTCGCGAGCGCCGTGCTGTCGCAGCAGGAATGGGACTGGATGGAGGAGCACACGCGAGCGACCCTGGCGAAGCACCGGAAGGACCTCGGCAGCGACATCATGGCGCTGCAGGCCGGACTGCTCATCGCGAGCGTCCCCGAGGACGAGCGGGACGACTGGATGCGGGCGAACATCCCCGCTCCCATCCGGCTCCTCTACGCCCTGCTGCTGAAGCGGCAGTACGACCGCGCGATGCGCGACCTCTACCCCGACCGTCCGGTTCCGGCGATGGTGTGACGACGATGTGGAAGCGCGTCGTACTCGATACGCACCTGCCGCATCCGCCCGAACGCGTCTACCCGTACCTCGCCGATCCCGCTCGCTGGCCCGCGTTCGCACCCGCGGTGGCATTCCGGCAGCGCATCGGAACGGGGGCGCCGGAGGTCGGCAGCCGCTGGTGGGCCGTGGACCGCATCGGGCCCTTCCGCGTGCGCTTCGCCGACGTGCTGGACGCGATCGAACCGCCCGAGCGCGTCGTCTGGCACTCGACGGCGCCGTGGAACTCGCGGGTCGAGTACGTGTGCACGCCGGAGCAGGGCGGCACGCGCGTGCACGCGGTCTACGAGGGCGATATCGCGGGGTGGCTGGCACTGACGGGGCTCCTGCCGGGCTTCGCCTGGCGGCAGATCCTGATGCGCGACTTCCGCGGGCTCACACGGGTGCTCGATGCGGAGCACCCGTCCGTCCGCGTGAGCCGCGACTAGCCGGCCGTCTCCGCCGGGTGTCCGGCTGCGTGGCGGCCGAGGAGCGTTGCGCCGGCGACGGCGGCGGGCATCGTGACGACGGCGCCGAGCGGGACCATGAAGCACAGCTGCGTGGCCACGCCGAATCCCAGCATCCGTCCGCGGTTCCCTCGCATGAGCACCCGTCGCTCCCGCGCCGACAGGCCGCGTGCGGTCAGAGCGCGGGAGGTGAGCTCGTCGGCGATCAGCCACCCGGTGCAGGACACCGCGAAGACCGTGCTGAGGATGCCGCCGAGCGCGGGGATGAGGGCGATGAGCGTCGCGAGGACGGCGATCCCGATGCCGCGGACGACAAGCCACAGGCCGTCTCTCACCGAGGCCCAGAACCCGTACGGGACTTCGGCGACGGGCGCACCCGCATCCGCCTCCACCGCCCGCCAGATCCGCTCGTAGAACGGGTCGCCGACCACGAGCGTGATGGCCGTGAACGACACGGCGACGAGGACCAGGGCCGCGGCGAACACGGCCGTGCCCACCGTCACCCGGATCACGGTCGCCCAGATCCCGGGCCACGCGTCGGCGAACGGCGTCATCGCCTCGGTGAGGGCCGGGAGGAATGCTCCGAGGGTGACGAGACCGGCGAGGAAGAGCGCGCCGACGATCGCCGCGGGGACGAGCCCCAGCGCCATGAGCCCCGGGCGCCTCCGCCAGTAGGCGAAGCCCCGCCCGAGCAGGCCGACTCCCCGGAAGAATTCGCGCATCGGCTCAGCTTAGGCGGGCCGGAGGCGACCGCGGGTAGGGTTGCCACATCACCGGCGATGGAGCAGGGGGTGCGATGCGAAGACGAGCGATGTCCGTGGCAGGCGTGCTCGCAGCCGCGTGTCTGCTGGCCTCGTGCACGAGCGCCTCGTCGGGCAGCCGCCACACGCTGTACGACAGCATCGACGCGCTCGCCGCGGACAGTTCCGCGATCGTCGTCGGGGCCGTGGGGCTCCAGCGCACCGACGGCGACGCGACCATCTCGTCGATCCTGGTCGAAAGCGCACCGACGAATCCCCAGCTCGGCGCCGCCGTCGAGGGCGGAGCGAGCACGATCGAGCCCGGCGACGTGATCGACGTACGCCAGACGACCGACCCCAGACTGGTGCGCGGCGCGCAGTACGCGCTCTTCCTCACGCCGACGATGCTGCCCGGCGATGCCGCGACGCAGTACTTCGTCACGGGCGCCGTGGCCGGCATCTACGTGCGCGACGGCGACGAGTTCCGCCGCGTGGTGCGGGACAGCGGCGACACGCTCCCGGAGACGATGCAGATCGCCGACTAGGCGCTCACGCGTCGCGGGCGCAGCGGAACCCGATGTGCGTGGTCGAGGAGTCCTCGGCCTGCGGCGACCGCGCCGCCGGGCGGAAGCGCAGGCAGTAGTCGGGCGAGCACAGGTGCGACCCGCCCTTCAGCACGCGCGGCGCCCCGCGCCCCCCGGGCGCGGCGCGCGCGGGGGATCGCCTCGGGGCCCGCCCGGGGGGGCGGCGGGGCCCCACGCCCGAACGGTGCCGCGGCGCGTAGTAGTCCGTCGTCCACTCCCACACGTTGCCGATGGTGTCCACGAGGCCGTAGCCGTTCGGCGCGAACGAGCCCACGGGCGCCGCCCGGCCGGCGTGCGCGCCGCGGAGCTCGTAGGGGAAGCGGCCGATCCACGTGTGCGCGCGCGGTTCGCCGCCGGGGAACGCCTCCTCACCCCACGCGAACGCGCCGTCCGTCGTTCCGCCGCGCGCGGCGTACTCGGCTTCGGCCTCGGTCGGCAGACGCTTGCCCGCCCACGCCGCGTAGGCAGCGGCATCCGCGAACGCCACGTGCACCACGGGGTGGCCAGCCCGGTCGTGGATCGAGGAGCCCGGACCCTCGGGATGCCGCCAGGATGCGCCGGGTTGCCACCGCCACCACTGGCGCCAGTCGCCCAGGTCCACCGGACCCGGCGTCGGCGAGAACACGAGCGAGCCGGGGGCGAGATCCTCCGCCGCCGTTCCGGGGAAGTCGGCCTCCTCGAGTGCGCGCTCGGCCACCGTCACATACCCGGTCGAACCCACGAAGCGCTCGAACTCCGCATTGGTGACGGGATGCCGATCCATCCAGAACGCGTCGACGGATGCCTCGTGCGCGGGCCGCTCGTCGGGATAGAACACGTCGCTGCCCATCGTGAAGGTTCCGCCGGGCAGGAGCACCATGTCGCTCACGGTGCGAGGCGCTCGCCGAGCTCCACGATGAGTCCCTCGGGCCCGCGGACGTAGCAGACCAGCCAGACGTCGTCGTAGTTCACGACCTCCCCGACGAGGTCGTATCCCGCCTCGCGCACGCGTTCGAGCAGGGGCTCCAGCCCGTCCACGCGGTAGGCGAGGTGGCGCAGGCCCAGGGCGTCGGCCGGCAGAGCGGCCGGCTCCTCGACGGTCGCGGGCGAGAGCATGCGCGACAGCTCGATCGCCCCGGAGCCGTCCGGCGCCGTCACGAACACCATCTCCACCTTCGTGCCCGTGAGCCCGTTCACGCGATCGGCCCACTCGCCGCCCACCGTCGCCCGCTCGCCGATGTCGAACCCGAGCAGCTCGAAGAAGTCCGCGACCCTGTCGAGGTCCCGGACGATGAGGCCGATGTGTTCCAGACTGCGCACGCCCATGGCGTGATGCTACGGCGTGGGATGCGCAGAGGCGAGGCTCGCGGTCCGCGGCCTACCGGCGGAGCGTCGTCGAGGGGTGCTCGCCGAACGCGGCGGCGTACTGCTGCGCGAACCGGCCGGGATGGGCGAATCCCCACCGGAACGCGGCGTCGCGCACGGACAGCCGCGGGTCCGTGGAGGCCAGCAGCTCCTCGCGCGCCAGCCGCAGCCGCAGCCGCCGGAGGTACTGCATCGGCGTCATGTCGTACGCGCGGCGGAATGCGGCCTGCAGGGACCTCGTCGTCGTCGCGGCGGCCAGAGCGACGTCGCCGACCGTGATCGGCTCGTGCGCATGCGCCTCCATGAACGCGATCGCGAGCCGGACGCGGCGGGACTGGATGCCGCGATCCGGCCGTCGCTCGAGGTCGACGAGCGGGTACGAGCTGAGGATCGAGACCACGGCATGCCGACGCATCTGTGCGCGCACGAGGGGGGCATCGCGCAGAGTCGCCTCCGACATCATCGCCTCGAGGCTCGCGACGGCCTCGCCCACGAGAGCGGGGTGACGGCGGTGCGTATTGACGCCGTCCACGCGGAGAGCCGCGTCCGGCGTGCCGCTCAGCGACTCCGCGACCTCTCGCACGTACGTCGTGTCGAGCCCCACCGTGCGGATGTGGGCGCTCGTGAACTCCACCCGCATCTCCACGCCGGGAGGAATCAGAAACGGCACGGACCCGTTCCCCCGTTCCTCGCCGACGCGCCAGCGGTGGGTTCCTCGCACGGCGTGCGCGATCATGACGTCGTCGAAGGACTCCGCACCCGATCGGCACCGTCCCTCGAATCGCAGCGACGCGACCGAGACCGACTCGTCGCTGGCCGCCGACATCGCGAAGCCGAACCGTCGGTCAGGGGTAGCGGCGAGATCCATCGGCGTCGAGTAGAGGTCGGTCATCGACCGCTGCGCCTCGGCGAGGCTCGACGTCCGCGCGGACTGCCAGCGGATCGCGCCGGCCGTCACTGCGCGGGCCCCGACAGGGGGGACGCGGACACGGGGGCGCGGCGCGCCGAACGGGACACGCCCGCACAGAGGGCGAGGACAGGGTGCTGCACGTGAATACTCCGGGGGGACCTACGGGGAAGCAGGACAGCATCCGTCGAAAATGTGAATCCGTGAAGGGGGTTGACTTGCCCATGCGCGTCAAGTAGTAGTCGCGCGTCGTACGAGCCCGGGCTGTCGCATCTCCCGATCGCTGTCAACCCCCTGCGCCTCCGATGCGCTCGCCTGGAAGCTCGTGACAGGAGGTATCCGCATGAGCCGTTCGACTCTGTCCGTGGTCCGATCCGACGAGAAGGCGGGCTGCCCGTGCGTGCCGTGACCTGGCAGGGGAGGCGGGATGTCGCCGTCTCCGAAGTGCCGGATCCCCGCATCCTCGAGCCCACGGACGCCGTCGTCCGCATCACCTCGACCGCGATCTGCGGATCCGACCTGCACCTGTACGAGCTGTTCGGGCCGTTCATCGACCGCGGTGACATCCTCGGTCATGAGGCGATGGGCGTGGTCGAGGAGGTCGGCGCGGCGGTTGCGCTGCGTCCCGGGCAGCGGGTGGTGGTCCCGTTCAACATCGCCTGCGGAACCTGCTTCATGTGTCGACGCGGCCTCCAGTCGCAGTGCGAGACCACCCAGAACCGCGACTACGGCACCGGAGCGTCGCTGTTCGGGTACACCAAGCTCTACGGGCAGGTGCCGGGCGGCCAGGCGGAGCTGCTTCGCGTGCCGTTCGCCGACTACAACACGATTCCGGTCGACACCGACCTCCCCGACGAGCGCTATCTCTTCCTCAGTGACATCCTTCCGACCGCGTGGCAGGCCGTCGAGTACGCAGGCCTCTCGGAGCCGGGCACCGTCGTCGTGCTGGGGCTCGGCCCCGTCGGGCAGCTGACGTCGCGGATCGCTGCGGCTCGGGGACACCGCGTGATCGCGATCGATCCCGTTCCGGAGCGTCGCGAGATGGCGGCCCGGCACGGCGTCGAGGCCTGGGAGGGCGACGACGACATCGAGCGCGTGCTCGCCGCGACGGACGGGCGGGGAGCCGACGCCGCGATCGATGCGGTCGGACTCGAGGCGCACGGGAGCACACTGGCCTCCGCCGCGCACAAGCTCATCGGGGTCATGCCGGATGCCGTCGCGCGGCCCATGATGGAGCGCGCCGGAATCGACCGGCTCGCCGCGCTCTACAGCGCGATCGACGTGGTCCGTCGCGGCGGCACCGTGTCGATCAGCGGGGTGTATGCGGGGGACGGCGACATTCTCCCGATGAAGACCATGTTCGATCGGCAGCTCACCCTGCGGATGGGCCAGTGCAACGTGAAGCGATGGATCGATGACCTGCTCCCGCTCGTGCGAGACGAGGCGGATCCGTTCGGACTCGACGACCTCGTCACGCACCGTGGCGGCCTCGACGACGCGCCGGCCCTCTACGAGACATTCCAGAAGAAGGACGACGGCTGCATCAAGGTGGTGCTGAGCCCGGCGTGAGGAGCGGCATCCGGGATCACTTCATGAGGCAGCCAGGCTCCGATGCCGCCGGTCAGATGACGTGGTCGCCGGTCGCGGCGCCGACGCGCTCGGGCGGCTCGGGCACGAGGTAGAGGCCGCTCGGCGAGTTCGCCGTGAACGCCAGGGCATCCACCCACGCGTGGTTGAGGCGGGGTTTGCGGCCGCCGTAGTACTTGTACACGAGAGCGCACCGCGGGTGCACCCACACCGTGGTCCGGCCGTCGCCGATGCTCGCGTCGTCCTTCCAGCTGAAGGCGAAGGGCTCGCCGCGGCGGAGCTTCGTGCTGATCACCAGCTGCAGGTGGGCGAGGGTGCGGTCGTCGAAATCGACCTTCACGGTCCCGTCGTAGATGAACTTGCCCATGGTGGCCTCCGAGCATCGAACGGTCGACACCACGTTCCTCGCAGGAGCGGGGCGCCGCCACGGGCTTGACACCCCTCGGGGCCGCGGGTACGGGCGCATCGTGGCGGGTCCGTCGTCCGGTGTCCAGGGCTTCCACCGCGGGGGTGGGGCGTCGTATACAGGGGAGGTGCCCGACGATGCCCTCGAGATCCTCCCCATCCGTCCCGACGACGCCGGTGAGACGCTGACGCTCCAGCGCGCCGCCTTCGTGCAGGAGGCGCTGATCTACGACAGCGTGCAGATGCCGCCGCTGACCCAGACCTTCGACGAGATCCGCGCCGAGCTCGTGGAGAACCTCGGCTGCGTGGCCCGGGAGAACGGGCGGATGCTGGGGGCCGTGCGCGCCCGCGCCGACGGCGACCTCCTGCTGGTGGGACGGCTCGCCATCGCGCCCGACGTGCAGGGGCGCGGCATCGGCAGTCGCCTGCTCGAAGCGGTCGAGCAGCGCGGACGCGATGCCGGATGCCGCGAGTCTGAGCTGTTCACGGGATCGCTCAGCGAGGCCAACCTGCGCCTGTACGAGCGCACCGGCTACCGCGAGACGACCCGCGTGCAGGGGGACGACGGCATCGAGCAGGTCTTCCTGCGCAAGCCCCTCGGCTGAGCCGATGTCGGCGGGCGGTGCCAGGATGGTGGCATGCCGGAGTCGCCGGAAGTCCAGGCCCTCGTCGAGTTCCTCGGCGAACGCCCGACGGGTCGCCGCATCGGCGGCGTCGACGTGCTCGAGTTCCGAACGGTGAAGACGCGCCAATCGCCGCCGTCGACGCTCGTGGGCGCGCAGGTCACCGGTGCCAGTCGGCACGGCAAGCATGTCGCGCTGGCTCTCGGCGAAGAGACGACACTGGTCGTGTCGCTCGGTCGCCACGGCTGGATGCGCTGGCGCGAGCCCGGCGACGAGGCCCCGTCGTCGGCCGACGCGCCACCCGCGCTCGCGGAGTTCGCCTTCGACGACGGCGGGGTGCTGGAGGTGACGGATGCCGGCACCTGGGTGTCGCTGGGGCTCCACGTCGTCGACGACGCCATGGCCGTCCCCGCGATCGCCAAACTCGGACCCGACCCGGCGCACCCGGCGTTCTCACGCGCCGACCTCGAAGCCGCGCTGGGCGGCCGGCGCAAGCAGCTGAAGGCGATCCTCCAGGAACAGGAGTCCCTCGCGGGCATCGGGAACGCGTACTCCGACGAGATCCTGCACGCCGCCCAGACGTCGCCGGTCATCCATGCCGCCGCGCTCGATGACGCCGCTCACGACCGTCTGTACACGGCGATCGTGCAGACCGTGCGCGGCGCGATCGACGCACGGCGGGGCATCCCCATTCACGAGCTCAAGGCGGCGAAGGTCGCGGCGATGCGCGTGCACGGACGCGCCGGCGAGGCATGCCCGGTGTGCGCCGACACGATCCGTGACTTCTCGTTCGGCGGCACGACGGCGCAGTACTGTCCCACGTGCCAGACCGGCGGCGCCGCGCTGTGAGCCGGTGTGCGGCTCGGTCGCCGCTCACGCGGGTAGCATGGGCGGCATGACGACTTCGCAGACGCCCGCCACGACGACCCTCCAGCCCGTCTCCGACGAGAAGAACCTCCTCACCGTCGTCGAGTCCGCCGGGTCGTGCTGCGGCGGCGGCAGCTGCAGCACCGTCTGAGCCCTGTCCGCGCGAGAGGCTGACCTTGCGATGACCGACGATCAGCTGCACATCACGCCGCGCGTCGCACGCGTGCTCATGACCGAGGAGGCCATCTACGGCCTCATCCTGGTGTCGGGCATGATCGTCGTCAGTGCCGGCGGAAGCTCCTGGGCCGCGTTCGTGACCGTCCTGGTGACGGTGCTGGTGTTCTTCGCCGCGCACGTCTACGCCGGCACCCTCGGCCGCCTCGCCGCGACCGACGGTCACGCGGGACTGCGGGCGAGCTTCGCATCGGCCGCACGGCAGTCATCGGGCATGGTCATCGCCGCCGTGGCGCCGCTCCTCGTCCTCCTGCTGGGCGCCACCCGCGTCGTCGAGGACGACACGGCGCTGTGGATCGCTCTCATCGTGAACACCGTGACCCTGGGCGCACTCGGCTGGATCGCCGTCGCCAGATGGAGCACGCACTGGTGGCCGAGGCTGCTGAGCGCGACCGTCACCGCGGCCTTCGGCGGCCTGCTCATCCTGCTCAAGGCCGTCATCCACCACTGAACCCGGCCCGCGCTCAGGCGGTCTGCTCACCTTTCGAGGGGCGAGAGCAGCGCATCCACGAGGGCGGGCGTGAGGCCCGGGACCTCGTCCACCGGCACGGCGAGGGCGAGCAGGGCTCTGCTGAGGAAGTTCCTCGCCGCCGCCGCGAGCGCGATGTCCACGATCTGGCGATCGGAGAACCCGAGCTCGCGCAGGCGCCGGGAGTCCGCATCCGTCATCGAACGCGGGTCGACCGAGACCCGCTCCGCGAACGCCATGACGGCGACATCGGCTTCGCTCAGGTCGGCGTCGGTGTAGTCGCGGGCGAGTCGATCGAGCTGCTCCTCGTCCACGAGCCCGGCGCGCAGCGTCTTGCGACCGTGCGCGAGAAGGCAGTGCGGCGACCCGATCGCGCGTGCGGCGCCGAGGGTCGCGAGCTCGTAGGTGCGCAGTCCGATCGACGGCGTGATCGCGCCCAGCAGCGCCTCGAAGGCCTCATGCGCCTCGGGGTTGACGGCCATCGCACGCGTGTGCGCGTAGACGCGGCCGTCCGCGTCAAGGTCCTCCCGGTACATGGCGGCGACGTGGCCCGTCGCCGAGGAGAGCTCCGGTGTGTCGACGATCATGGGCTGCCTCCGTCCGCTTCCCCCAGAATCGCGGATGCCCCGCCCCACGTCGAGGGGGCGGGGCATCCGCGTGATACCGGCCGGATCAGTGCGCGGCGGGTGCGCCCATCGGCTGGTCGGCGGGCTTGCGGATGAGGAAGGCCCCGACCAGCAGCGGAAGCGACAGGAGGGCGGCGGTGAGGAAGGCGGCGTGCATGCCCGCGGCGCTCGCCGCGAGCTCATCGGCTCCCGACTCCGAGGCCGCGGACGACGCCGCAGCCATGACGCCGAACATGAGCGCGATGCCGGCGGCCCCTGCCACCTGCTGCGCGGTGCCGACGACGGCCGAGCCGTACGAGTAGAACTTCGGCTGCAGGGAGGCGAGCGATGCCGTGAACAGCGGGGTGAACGACAGGGCGAGACCCAGCGACAGCACGGTCTGCGCGATCGCGACGAGCCACACCGGGGTGTCGACGCCGAACGTCGTGTAGAACCAGAGCATCGCGCTCGTGATCACGGCGCCCGGGACCAGCAGCACGGTCGTGCCCCAGCGGTCGTAGATGCGGCCGATGAACGGACCCGCGAGGCCCATGGCGAGCGCACCCGGCAGGACCACGAGTCCGGTGGTGAGTGCGTCGACGCCCAGCACGTTCTGCAGGTACAGCGGCACCACCGTGATCGCTCCGAAGAACGCCATCGACATGAGCACCATCTGCACCATCGACAGCGAGAAGTTCACGCTGCGGAAGACGCGCAGATCGAGCAGGGCGTCGTCGGTGCGCTGCAGCACGACCTGACGCCAGCCGAACAGACCCAGCGCCACGACGGCGATGGACAGCGAGACGACCAGCGTCGTGGTGGACATGGCCGTCGCCGCCGCGGCCTCGGCCCCGCTGCCGTGCCCGCCCGCGCCGAGCTGGCTGAGGCCGAACACGAGGCCGCCGAAGCCGAGCGCGGACAGGATCACCGACAGCACGTCGATGGGCGCGTGCGTCGTCTCCCCGAGATTGTGGATCCAGCGGGCGCCGACGAAGAGGGCCACGACCGCGATCGGGAGCACGATGCCGAAGATCCAGCGCCACTCGAAGTTGTTGAGGATCGCGCCGGCCAGGGTCGGGCCGATCGCCGGGGCGAGCGAGATCACGATGCTGACGCGGCCCATCATGCGGCCCCGGATGGCTGCAGGCACGACGGTCATGAGGGTCGTCATGAGCAGCGGCATCATGATCGCGGTGCCGGACGCCTGCACCACGCGAGCGACGAGCAGCATCGTGAACCCCGGCGACAGGAACGCGATGAGCGTGCCCAGCGAGAACAATCCCATGGCGGCGATGAACATCGTGCGGGTGGTGAAGCGACGCAGCAGGAAGCCCGTGATCGGGATGACGACGGCCATCGTCAGCATGAACGCCGTGGTCAGCCACTGTGCGGAGAGCGCGGTGATGCCGAGATCGGTGATGAGGTGGGGGATCGCCACGCCCATCGTCGTCTCGTTGAGGATCGCGACGAAGGCGGCGGCGAGGAGCAGCCAGATGACCCGGCTCTCGCGGGGGCCGAGCTTAGGAGTCGCGGCGACGTCCGCGGTGCGGATGCCGTCGGTGGCGGGATGCATGTCGGTGGCGGCCATAGGTCGTCTCCTCTATGAGGTCGGAAGGGCGAGGGATCGGCCATGCGGAGCCGGCGAGCGATCGGCCGAGAGCGGATGGCGAGAGAGCCGTGCGGACACGGCGATTCATCAGGATAACGGCGGGGTCGGACACGACATTCCCGCGTGGACCGGATCTCTCCGGCTTCTCGTCAGGGGGCGGAGCGCCTCCGCGAGAACGGCGTCAGTTCTCGAGCGTCTCCTCGGACGCGGGGCGGTCCCACTTCTCGGATCCGATCGCGTCCGTCGAATGCGGCGTGGGCTCGCGCTCCTCGACGGCGTGGGGGAGCGGGTTGAGCAGCTCCTCCTCGGGGATCGCCTTCAGCTCGTCGATCTCCTCGCGGAGGGCTGCCAGGTCGGAGCCGTCGTGGGCGGGGGTTTCGGGCGTCGAGGTCATGGCGCAAGCCTAGCCCCGGAGGCTCGGGCCGTCAGTAGTCTCGTGAGGGTGAGCATGCGCGGCGGAGGCGGGGGCGGCGGCGGGGGTGGGGGTGGCCACCCGGGCTTCCGCGGCGTCGACATCGAGGCCCAGAAGCGCATCAACGCCGCCGCACCGAAGATCCCGCACCTCGGACGGCGGGTCGTGGCGCTGTTCCGTCCCTACCGATGGGCGCTCGTCTTCACGGCGATCCTCGTCGTCGTGGGCGCGGGCATCGCGGTGATCCCGCCGCTGATCGTGCAGCGGATCTTCGACGACGCGCTGTTCCCCACGGACGGCTCGCCGCCGGACATCCCGCTGCTGTGGCGGCTCGTCGCACTGATGGTGCTGCTGTTCCTCGTGTCGGCGGGCCTCGGCGTGCTGCAGACGTGGTTCACCTCGACGATCGGCAACAAGGTCACGGGCGACCTGCGGGTGACGCTGTTCGACCATCTGCAGTCGATGGAGCTGGCCTTCTTCACGCGCACCAAGACCGGCGTGATCCAGTCGCGGCTGCAGAACGACGTCGGCGGCGTCTCGGGCGTCCTCACGAACACCTTCACGAGCATCCTGGGCAATGCGGTGACGGTGAGCGCATCGCTCGTGGCCATGATCATCATCGACTGGCGGCTGACGCTCATCGCGGTGGTCATGATGCCGATCCTCGTGCTCGTGCAGCGCCGCGTCGGCCAGGTCCGCGCACGCATCGCGGGCGAGACGCAGGAGTCGCTGTCCGAGCTCACCGCCATCACCCAGGAGACCCTGAGCGTCTCGGGCATCCTGCTCTCCAAGTCGTTCAACCGGCAGCGCGCGGAGTCAGCCCGGTACGCGGACGAGAACCGCAATCAGGTGCGCCTGCAGGTGCGGCGGGCGATGAGCGGCCAGGGATTCTTCGCCGTGGTGCAGGTGCTGATGGCGAGCGTGCCCGCCGTCATCTACCTCGTCGCCGGGTACTTCATCACCGGCGGCGACGCCGTCATCACGGCGGGAACCGTCGTCGCCTTCACCACGGTGCAGGCCCGGTTGCTCATGCCGCTGATGGGCCTCATGCGGGTGAGCCTCGATCTGCAGACCTCCGCGGCCCTGTTCGCGCGCATCTTCGAGTACCTCGACCTCGAGCCGGCCATCCGCGACGCCCCCGACGCCATCCCGGTCGAGCAGGCGCCCGGGCCCCTCGGGCGCATCGAGTTCCGCGACGTCGTGTTCCGGTATCCGGATGCCGCGCCCGGCGCCCGCCCGACGCTCCAGGGCCTCTCCTTCACGGCCGAGCCGGGGCAGCACGTCGCGTTCGTCGGTCCCTCCGGAGCGGGAAAGACCACGGTCCTCTACCTGACGCCGCGCATGTACGAGGCATCCGAGGGCGCCGTGCTGTTCGCGGGCGAGGACGTCCGCCGCCTGCAGCACGAGTCGATCATCGACCAGGTCGGCATCGTGTCGCAGGAGACCTACCTCTTCCACGCCACGATCCGCGAGAACCTGCGGTACGCGAAGCCCGAGGCCACGGATGCCGAGCTCGAGGCCGCGTGCCGCGCGGCGAACATCCATCACATCATCGAGGGGTTCGATCTCGGCTACGACACCGTCGTGGGCGAGCGCGGATACCGGCTGTCGGGCGGCGAGAAGCAGCGCATCGCGATCGCTCGCGTACTGCTCAAGGATCCGCCGGTCCTCCTGCTCGACGAGGCGACGTCGGCGCTGGACACGGTGTCGGAGGGGGTGGTGCAGGTGGCCCTGGACGCCGCGGCCCGCGGCCGCACGACCCTGACGATCGCTCACCGCCTGTCGACGGTGATCGCCGCCGATGTCATCCACGTGATCGAGGCCGGCCGCATCGTGGAGTCCGGCACCCACGCCGTCCTCATCGAGCAGGACGGGCTGTACGCGGAGCTCGCGGCACAGCAGCTCGCGGCCTCGAGGATCCTCGAGGCCGAGGAGTCGGACGAGCCCGCGGATCACCCCGACCGCCGGGCCGACCGCCCTCCCGCGGAGCCTCGGCCCGCTCCCGCCGCTGTCCCGGCCCCTCTCGCCCCGTGGGTGCCGACCCCCGAGGTCCCGGGCACCTGAAGAGCGCGCGCCTGACTCGCCGGGGCGGGGGCCCCGGTCAGGAGGGTCGTGCGGCGAGCGTGCGAGTGAAGGCGCCGAGGGCGCGCCGGTACTCCTCGTCGGGGTGATCCCGCGCGATCTCCGCGAGCGGGGGCAGATCCAGCGTCTCGATGAGGCGGACACGGGATGCGGCGGCACGACCGTGACCCGCGGCATCCAACTCGGCGATCCCGCCGGAGAGGGCCTCGAGGTAGTCCCGCAGCACCGGCAGCTCCGCCTTGTGCTGGGTGATCGACGAGCCGTCCGCGCGCTCGCGCCATTCCACGACCACGTCGGGGATGACGTCGAACGCCCGGGCGCGCACGTACATCCGCTGGGCGAGGATCTGGTCCTCGTACGCCCTGCCGACCGGGAACCGCAGGCCCTCCCGGCGCCAGAAGTCCAGCCGGCTCACCTTCGACCAGGCGACGATGTTGCCGGATGCCTCGGGGTGGTCCGCCAGCGTGGTCCCGAGCCGCTCGGGGTCCGTCGCGGCGGCGACCCACGGCTGCACGGGCCCGGCGACGTAGTCACCGTCCGGGGTGGGCCGCAGTCGTACGTAGGCTCCGACGGCGAACTCGCTGCCGGTGCGCTCGATCGTGCCCACGAGCCTTTCGAGCGCGCGCGGCGTGTAGCGGTCGTCCGCGTCGAGGAACGCGACGAAGGGCGTCCGCACCAGGTCGATGCCGGTATTGCGCGCCGCTCCGAGTCCTCGTCGGGTCGCGTGGCGGACCACGGTGAATCGAGGATCCGCCGCGGCCGCGGCGTCGAAGATCGCGCCGGTGCCGTCGGTCGAGGCGTCGTCGACGAGGATCGCCGTCCAGGCCGTGAGCGTCTGGGCGCGGAGGGAATCGAGCGCTTCCTGCGCGTACTCCGCCACCTCGAACCCGGGGACGATCACGGTCACGACGGGCGGCGCGGGCGACAGGCTCACCCGCCCGATCGTACCGCGGAGACGGAGGCGGCGACCGCGTCGGCGACGGCATCGAGCGGCTGATCGAGCGAGGCCGGGAACGTGAACCGGACCGCCGTCCGGGCGACCTCGGGGTCGATCCCCATCGCCACGAGCACGTGCGAGGGCTCGTCGCTGCCCGCGGCGCAGGCGGATCCGCTCGATGACACGATGCCGCGGCGCTCGAGCTCCAGCAGCACCGCCTCGCCGGACGTCCCCGCGAACGTGAAGCTCGCCGTGCCGGGGAGGCGGTGGACGGGATCCCCGGTCAGGGCTGCGGCCGGCACGGCCGCGAGCACCTGCGTCACGAACCGGTCGCGGAGCGCGCCGACGCGGGCGGATGCCTCCTCACGTGCCGCCTCGGCGAGTTCGAGCGCGGTCGCGAGGCCCACGGCGCCGGCGACGTTCTCGGTGCCGCTGCGTCGGCCGCGCTCCTGGCCGCCGCCGTGCAGGAGCGGCTCCAGAGGCACGCGGCCGCGCACGCCGAGCACTCCCGTGCCCTTGGGTGCGCCGAGCTTGTGCCCGGCGAGCGAGACGGCGTCCACACCGAGCGCGGCGGCCGAGAGCGGCAGCCAGCCCGCGGCCTGGACGGCGTCGACGTGCACGGGCACACCGCGCTCCCGCGCGACGGCGGCGATCGCGGCGACGTCCTGCACCGTGCCGACCTCGTTGTTGGCGTAGCCGAGGGAGAGCAGCGACGTGTCGTCTCGGAGGGCGGCGGCCGCGGCATCCGGAGCCAGTCGGCCGAGGGGATCGACCGCCACGAGCTCGACGTC
>NZ_JAYRDE010000067.1:0-16549 GCF_041909575.1 Microbacterium sp.
GGCACGTCGATGCGTGCCCGGGCGCCGAAGTCGTTGGGGAGCACGATCAGCGCCAGCGGGATCGCGACGATCGCGACGGGGACGTTGATCCAGAAGATGGCCTGCCAGTCCCAGCCCTCCATGATCAGACCGCCGACGAGCGGGCCCACCGCGACGCCGAGGCCGGAGATCCCGCCCCAGATGCCGATGGCGAGCGGGCGTCGCGCCTCCGGCACGGCCCCGCTCAGGAGGGCGAGGGAGAGCGGCAGCACACCGGCTCCACCGAGCCCCTGCAGCGCGCGAGCGGCGATGAGCTGGCCGGGATCGGTGCTGAGCGCGGCCAGCACCGAGCCGATGCCGAAGACGGCGATGCCGATCGCGAAGACGGTGCGCCTTCCGAATCGGTCGCCGAGGGCCGAGGCGATCAGGATCGCTCCGGCGAACGCGAGGGTGTACGCGTTGACGAACCACTGCAGCTCTTCGACGGAGGCACCCATCTGGGCGTGCAGGACCGGGAGCGCGTTGGTCATGACGAGGTTGTCGAGGGTGGCCATGAACATCGGGAGGGATGCCGCGGCAATGACGAGCGCGAACGGCCGTGCCCGGCGGAGGGCGCTCCCGGCCGGCGCGAGGGTGGTTTCGGTGGTCATCGAGGTCTCCGGTAGTTATCGAATGATTACTTACGACGATCAATGTAGTAATCGACTGATTACAAAGTCAAGTCATTCGCTGATAACCTGAGGACATGACTTCAGTGAGCGTCGACGCTGCCGCCCTCGCCCCGGGGGAGAGCAGTAGGCGCCTGTCGTCCGAGGAGCGGCGCCGCCAGATCCTCGTCGCGGCCCTCGCCGTCTTCGGGGCTCGCGGCTATGAGGGCGCGACCACCGACGAGGTCGCACGCGCGGCGGGTGTCAGCCAGCCCTATGTCGTGCGGCTGTTCGGCTCGAAGGAGAACCTGTTCCTCGCAGCGATCGAGGACGCACTGGCCCGCATGCTCCGGGCCTTCCGTGCCGCCCTCGCCGACGACGCGGGGGAGCGGGAGCCCGGGGTCACGGAAGAGAAGGCCGCGGCCAAGCGGATCGGGCAGGCCTACGTGGATCTGCTGGAGGTGCGCGGCCTGCACCAGACCCTCGCGCACGCGTACCTCCTGGGCAGCCATCCCGTGATCGGCGCGGCCGCGCGCGCGGGATTCGCCACGGTCTGGCGGTTCTTCCGTGACGAGATGGGGCTGGACGCCGATGAAGCGCGATCGTTCATGGCGGAGGGCATGCTCATCAGCACCATGATCGGCCTGCGGATCGTCGACGACTACGGCTCCGATCCCCAGATCACCGAGCTCTTCCGGTCCTGCTTCCCCACCGAGCTTCCCCACGTCCTCGACGTGCTTCCGCGCGGCACCGATCGCTGGTAGGCGCTGCGCCACGCCCTGCGGGGAGCCCGCGCACCCTGGATCTGCGCGTCGCCGACGATCAGCAGCCACCGGCCGGTGCGGAACTCGATCCACATCGCGGAGGCGGGCAGAGCGAACTCGGCCTCGATGAGCACGCGATTCAGAGGGCGGCGGCCGGACGCACGCGCGATTCCCTCGGCGCCCGAGTGAAGCGTGAACGCATTGCCGCGTTCCTGCTCGGCGAGCAGGATGAGCCGGACGTGGTGAAAGGGATCCCGGCCGGTCGACTCCTCGGTGATCGGAGTGCGGGAGTTCCGAAGCTCCGGCTGCAGGTCGATCCGGGTGATCGAGCTCGCGGTGCGCGGAGGCGGTGCAAGCGCCGCGCAGGCGGGGTCACGATCGGCGAGCAGGAAGACGGTCACAGCGATTCGCCCTGATGGACGAGCTGCTTCACGGCGTGTTCGTCGACCATGACGGGCTCGAACTCGCGCTCGAAGCCGCTGCTGTCCAGGACGGTGAGCGTCGCGACGCACAGCCCCACCGGGGGGTGATCCTCGGCGTACAGGCCGGAGTAATGGGGAGCAGTGTCGCGTTCCGCCGGCCGGAAGCGCCCGGTCACATAACGGGTGCCCGGTCCGAGCCCCAGCGTGGAGATGGCCAGTGCCTCGCCGAGAGCGCTCAGCCCGTCGTCCGGGTTCGCCCAGGAGAGGTGGCCGGGGAGCTCCCGCCGCAGAGTGTCGAGCGCGCGCCCGATGAGGTGACCGGTGGAATCGACTGCGCCGCCGACGTGAGGGCTGATCAGTCGCGGCGTGAGGCGATCGACGGCGGCGTACCAGAGGACTGTTCGGTGCGTGAACCCGAGCCGGTCGTAGGCGTGATGCACGTCGGCGAGCCGACGGAGGTACTCGGCCGAGGCGATCAGATCGGTGTCGATGTCGCCGGGCCGGCGCGCGGCGGCGGCGACGTGTCGGGCTGAGCTGAGCACGGTGTGCCCCAGCACGGCATCCCCGCCGAGAGCGGCGGCGGTTGCGACGGAGTCTCGCACTTCATCGAGTTGCGCCGGATCGGCGCTCCCCGTCAATGCGATCAGCGCTCGGCGCGCACGCGACCGGTGCCGTGCCCACAGCAGGTCGAGTGCCGACCGGTCGCCGTTCCGGTACCGGAGGAGAAGCCGGTCATCGCTCGCATTCATCACGGGCCAAACGTCCATCGTGTCCTCACAGGGTCATGTCCTGGAAAGGGGGACCGCCGGCCGGGCGGGTTATGACGCCGGTGACGGCGCGGCGCTCCCGCGCATCCCGCGGCGTCATGAAAGCAGGTGACGGGGGTCTAAAGGAGGGGCATTTCTTGTGCTCTGATCCGAGGAGACCCGCTTGACGAACCCCGCTTCGACGCGCCGCGAGTGGCGCAGCAGGAACAGATCCGACGCCGAGCTGGTGCAGGCGACCCGCGATGGCGACCGCCTCGCGTTCGCGACCCTCTGGCAGCGTCACGCCGAGGCCGCCCGCCGGGCCGCCCGGGCCGTGGCGTGGTCCACCGACCCCGATGATCTGGTCTCCGAGGCGTTCACGCGCATCCTTCGCGCGACCCAGCTCGGCGGCGGACCGACGGAGGCCTTCCGGCCCTACCTGTTCGTCACCATCAAGAACGTCGCCGTGAGCTGGTCGAAGGAACCCCGCGCGGTGTCGCTGGACGAACGAACCGATATCGCCGACGAGCAGCATCCGGATCCCGCCACCCTCGTCGCCGATCGCACCTCACTGGCCCGGGCGTTCCGCTCGCTGCCGGAGCGCTGGCGATCGGTCCTGTGGTACGTCGAAGTCGAGGGGATGGCGCCGCGTGAACTGGCGCCGATCCTCGGCATGTCGCCCAACAGCGTCGCGGCGCTCGTCTACCGGGCACGGGAGGGGTTCCGGAAGGCGTGGATGGAGGTGCACGTCGACGATCCGGGCCGCTCGGAGGAGTGCCGGTGGGCGACCGAGCTCGTGGTGGCCGGGCGCGGCCGACGCGCAAGGAAGGTCGACGAGAGGCGACTGGACCGGCATCTCGGCGAGTGCGCGGCGTGCCGCATCCTCGCGGCGGATGACCGCGAACCGGTGCAGCGCCTGCGCGCGATTCTGCTGGTGAGCACGCTGGGAGCCTCGGCGACGGCCTACTCGCAGCTGCACAGCCCCGCACCGGCGGCGGCCGCGATCGGAAAGCCGTCGATCGCTCCCGCCGCTCTGGTGGCGGCGTCCGTCGGGGTCGTGCTGGCGGTGGGCGGCACCGTCGCGGCGCTGAGCTCGGTGCCGCTCGCTCCGGGTCGGTCGGCCGTCGTCGCCGAAGCGACCCCACAGCAGTTCACGCCTCCCGCCTCATCCGGAACGCCGGAATCCACGCCTTCCGCGGAACCGAGGGAGACATCTGCGCCCGACGCGGAAGCACCTCCCGTCGCCCCACCCGTCGCGGCTCCCAGCCCGCCGGCCGTGCAGCCGTCCGTGACACCCGAGCATTCGCCGGCACCCGTGCCGGCTCCCACGCCTGCGCCCGCTCCCACGCCGGCGCCCGCTCCCACGCCTGCACCCACGCCCACGCCCACTCCGACGCCCACGCCGCCCCCGCAGGTCGCTCCGAGCCCGGAGGCCGACATGCCGTCGGATCTCGCAGCTCCCGTTCCGGCCGCCATCACCGGGCGGGGGGTCGCGGGCGCCGAGATCGTCGCGCAGGACGCCGAGGGTCGCACCCTCGGGACGGCTGTCGTCGGCGAGGACTCGGCCTTCGCGCTGGACCTGGACACGGCCACCGCGGCTGAAGGGACGACGGTGCGTCTGATCCAGAGGATCGTCGGGTGGGCCGACTCGGCGCCGTCGCCGGAGATCGGTCCGTATGTGCTGCCGACGCCGGAGCTGACCGGACCCGACGGGGCGGACACCGTGACCCGGACGGATCTCGATGCCGACGGGGAAGCGGACGATGCGCAGCTGCTGCTGTCGGGCATCGCCGGCCAGCACGTCGTGGTCTCGGTCGACGGCCTGTCGACCGGCCGCGTCCATCTGCTGGAGGAGGCGCCGCTCGCCCGGTATGTCCCGGATCTGAGTCTCGGCACCCATGGCTTCACCATCCGCTACAGCAACGCCGAGGGGACGCGCTTCGGTCGGCCGCTGGAGGTCGTGCTCACCGTCGTCGACCCGGAGGACGCCGCAGACGTCGTCGCCCCGATCGAGTAGCCGGCCGATGCGACCCGGCGTATCGTCTGGGTCATGTGCCGCAACATCGTCCCGCTCCACAACTTCGAACCGGCCGCGACCGACGACGAATGCCACGACGCCGCGCTGCAGTTCGTGCGCAAGATCACCGGAACGACGAAGCCGTCGAAGGTCAACCAGGAGGTCTTCGATCGCGCGGTCGCCGAAATCGCCCATGCGACCCGCCATCTCCTCGACGACCTCGTGACCGTCGCCCCGCCGAAGAACCGTGAGGACGAGGCGGCCAAGCGCCAGGCCCGCTCCGCGGACCGGTACGAAGCGCTGCGCGCCTTCCAGCAGCAGAAGCGCGAAGCCGCCGCATCCTGACCCCGGCGACCCGATAGTCTGGTCGGCTCCCTTCCGGCGACGGATGCCGCGGGAGCAGACAGGAAAGACCGTGGGCTCCATCGACATCGCCGCCGTCTCGTACGCTCTGCCCGACGGGCGGCCGCTGCTCGACGAGGTGTCGTTCCGCGTCGGCGAGGGATCGACGACCGCGCTGATCGGCCAGAACGGTGCAGGCAAGACGACCCTCTTGCGCATCATCCGCGGCGAGCTCCCGGCCCTGTCCGGCGTCGTCTCCATCGACGGCGGGCTCGGCGTGATGGACCAGTTCGTGGGCCACGGGACGGCGGGGCAGACCGTGCACGACCTGCTCATCTCGGTCGCCCCCGACCGCGTCCGCCGCGCGGCGCGCGAACTCGAGGACGCCGAGGCGGCGATCATCGAGCGCGACGACCTCGACACCCAGATGCGGTACGCGGGCGCGCTCGCCGACTACGCCGAAGCCGGCGGGTACGAGTACGAGACGGTGTGGGACACCTGCACGACCGCGGCGCTCGGCATCCCGTTCTCCCGTGCCCGTTTCCGCGAGCTCTCGACGCTGTCGGGAGGCGAGCAGAAGCGGCTCGCGCTCGAGGCGCTCCTGCGCGGCCCCGACCAGGTGCTCCTGCTCGACGAGCCCGACAACTACCTCGACGTGCCCGGCAAGCGCTGGCTCGAGGAGCGGCTGCGGGAGACGGCGAAGACCGTTCTGCTGGTATCGCACGACCGGGAGCTGCTCGCCCGCGCCGCCGACCGCATCGTGACGCTCGAGGCGGGCGGCGCCGGGAGCTCGGCGTGGGTGCACGGCGGCGGGTTCGGCACCTATCACCGCGCACGCGACGACCGGATGGCCCGTCTCGACGAGCTCCGCCGGCGCTGGGACGAGCAGCACGCGAAGCTCAAGGCACTCGTCGCCGCCCTCAAGGTCAAGGCGACCGCGAACGACACGTTCACCTCGCGGTACCGCGCCGCACAGACGCGCCTGCGGAAGTTCGAGGAGGCCGGGCCGCCCCAGGAGCGACCTCCCGAGCAGGATCTCGCGCTGCGCCTGCGCGGTGCCCGCACGGGCAAGCGCGCCGTCGTCGCCGAGCGGCTCGAGCTCACCGGCCTCATGAAGCCGTTCGACCTGGAGGTGTGGTTCGGAGACCGCGTGGCGGTGCTCGGCTCGAACGGGTCGGGCAAGTCGCACTTCCTGCGCCTGCTCGCCCGCGGCGGCACCGACCCCGACGCCCGGCTCGGCCATGCCACGACCACCGGCGCCGCCCTCGAGCCGGTCGCGCATTCCGGCCGCGCGATCCTGGGTGCGCGCGTCGTGCCGGGCTGGTTCGCGCAGACCCACCGGCATCCGGAGTTCGCCGGGCGCACGCTGCTGGACATCCTCCACCGCGGCGAAGACGCCCGCGCTGGATTGCCGAGGGATGCCGCGAGTTCGGCGCTGGACCGCTACGGCCTCGTCGGCCAGGCCGAGCAGGTGTTCGACAGCCTCTCGGGCGGTCAGCAGGCGCGGTTCCAGATCCTCCTGCTCGAGCTGTCGGGTGCGACCCTGCTGCTGCTGGACGAGCCGACGGACAACCTCGACCTCGTCTCCGCCGAGGCACTCCAGGACGCGCTCGCGCGCTTCGAGGGCACGGTGCTGGCGGTGACGCACGATCGCTGGCTCGCCAAGAGCTTCGACCGGTTCGTCGTGTTCGGCGGCGACGGGCGCGTGTACGAGGCGGACGCGCCGGTCTGGGACGAGGCGCGCGTCGCCCGGCAGCGCTGAGGCGGGGGCGTTTCGTCTCGCTGCGCTCGCTCGACGACCGAGACGAAACGCGCCCAAAACACCTGCCGGGTAGGCTGGGGTGGTGAGCATGGACATCGAACTCGGTCGCGCGAAGCGCGCACGCCGCGCGTACACGTTCGACGACATCGCGGTCGTGCCGTCGCGGCGCACCCGCAACCCCGAGGACGTCTCGACCACCTGGACGATCGACGCCTTCAGCTTCGACATCCCCGTGCTCGGAGCCCCCATGGACTCGGTCGTGAGCCCGCAGACGGCGATCATGCTCGGTCAGCTCGGCGGCCTCGGCGTGCTCGACCTCGAGGGCCTGTGGACCCGGTACGACGACCCGGCGCCCCTCCTCGCCGAGATCTCGGGCCTCGAGAAGGCCGCCGCCACGCGCCGCATGCAGGAGCTCTACGCCGAGCCGATCAAGCCCGAGCTCGTGCGCGATCGGCTCGCCGAGATCCGCGCCGCGGGCGTCACGGTCGCCGGCGCCCTGACGCCCCAGCGCACGCAGGAGCTGTATGAGACCGTCGTCGCGGCGGGCGTCGACCTGTTCGTGATCCGCGGCACCACGGTGTCGGCCGAGCACGTGTCGTCGGTGGACCAGCCCCTGAACCTCAAGAAGTTCATCTACGACCTCGACGTCCCGGTGATCGTGGGCGGCGCGGCGACCTACACGGCCGCGCTGCACCTCATGCGCACCGGCGCGGCGGGCGTGCTCGTCGGATTCGGCGGGGGAGCGGCATCCACCACCCGCGCCACCCTCGGACTCCACGCGCCCATGGCGACGGCGGTCGCCGACGTGGCCGGCGCGCGCCGCGACTACCTCGACGAGTCGGGTGGCCGCTACGTGCACGTGATCGCCGACGGCGGCGTGGGCACCTCCGGCGACATCGTCAAGGCGCTCGCGATGGGCGCCGACGCCGTGATGCTCGGTGTCGCGCTGGCGCGGGCGACGGATGCTCCGGGGCAGGGCTTCCACTGGGGGCCCGAGGCCCACCACCCGAAGCTGCCGCGCGGCCGCCGCGTGAAGGTCGACCAGGTCGCCTCCCTCGAGGAGATCCTGTACGGTCCGGCGCCCGTCGCCGACGGCACGGCCAACCTCATCGGCGCGCTGCGCAAGTCGATGGCCACCACCGGCTACTCCGACCTCAAGGAGTTCCAGCGGGTCGAGGTCGTGGTCGCTCCCTACAGCGCGGGATGACCGAGCCCGACGCCTCCTCCCTCGACGCGCCCGAGGTCTTCCCGCCGACCCTGCGCGAGGTGATGCTGCGGCCGCAGTGGATCGGGATGCTGCTGCTCTGCCTCCTGGTCGCCGGGATCTTCGCCTGGCTCGGGCAGTGGCAGCTGAGCAGAGCGATCGACGCCGATCCGCCGCCCCCCGGCGCGACGGAGGTCGTGCGACCCCTCGAGGAGGTCGCCGCACCGGGCGAGTACCTTCCGGAGCCGCTCGTCGGGCAGCGCGTCACGGTCGAGGGATTCTGGATGCCCGGCGACTTCATCCTCGTGGCATCCCGGTTCAACGACGACGTGGAGGGGTACTGGGTGACCGGCCAGCTCCGCGTCGCGGGAACCGACGAGCCCACCTCGGTCGCCGTGGCGCTCGGATGGGCGCCGACGCTCGATGAGGCGCGCGCGGCGGCGGAGGAGCTCGATCGCGACACCGCATCGCCGGTCACCGTCCCCGTGACAGTGACGGGGCGGCTCATCTCGGACGAAGGCCCGGTGCCGCCTCCGCACGACGCGGATCCGCAGACGCTGACCCGCATGTCGCCCGCGGCACTGCTCGGCCAATGGGACGACGCCGAGGGAGTGGACGTCTACCGCCCCTACATCGCTTCTCAGGATGCACCGCCGCCTCTGGAGGACATCTCCTCGCCGGCGCCCGAGGCGGGGTCGGCGGTCAACTGGCTCAACATCTTCTACGCCGCCGAGTGGGCGATCTTCGCCGGCTTCGCGTTCTACCTCTGGTACCGCCTGGCCCGCGATGCGTGGGAGAAGGAGGTCGAGGACCTTCTCGAGCCCGAGGATTCGGCGGGGGACGAGGCATCCGCACCGGAAATCACCCCGGAATCCCGCGGGTAGACTGGATCCATGCCCCGCGCCCCGAAGCTCGCCTCCTTCCCGGCCATCCGCGGAGCCCTGAAGTTCTACCAGGTCTGCTCGATCATCACCGGCATCGGACTGCTGCTGCTGGTCGGCGAGATGATCCTGAAGTACACGCCGATCCACGTCGAGCTGTTCCTCGGCGGATCGGGCGGCTTCCTGTGGTTCGCGCCCGTCATCGCCGGTCCCGGCTGCGAGTGGTGGTCGCTGTTCGCGCCGATGACCAACGACTGCGAGATGATCTCGACCGGTGACGGGTTCAACCTGTCGCTGTTCATCCTCGTCGCACACGGCTGGTTCTACGTCGTGTACCTCTTCTCGTGCTTCCGCGTGTGGAGCCTGATGCGCTGGCCCTTCAGCCGCTTCATCGTCCTGGCGCTCGGCGGCATCGTGCCCCTCCTGTCGTTCTTCATGGAGGCCAAGGTCGGCCGCGAGGTCACCTCGTACCTGAAGACCCGCGAAGAGTCGGAGCTGCACTCGCAGGCCGGCCACTCGACCCTCACCCACGCGATCCCCACGGAGAACAAGCGTTGACCGAGCAGACCGAAACCTCCCAGCGTCCCGTCCTCGTCGTCGACTTCGGGGCGCAGTACGCCCAGCTGATCGCACGGCGCGTCCGGGAGGCGGGTGTCTACAGCGAGATCGTGCCGCACACCGCCTCGGCTGATGCCATCGCGGCGCGGAACCCGGTGGGCATCATCCTCTCCGGCGGCCCGTCGTCGGTGTACGAACCGGGTGCGCCGTCCCTCGACGCCGGGGTCTTCGACCTGGGGGTTCCCACGCTGGGCATCTGCTACGGATTCCAGGTCATGGCCCAGGCGCTGGGCGGCGAGGTCGCCAACACCGGTCTGCGGGAGTACGGGGCGACGGATGCCGCGGTCACGGGCGACGGCGGTGTGCTGCTGGGCGGACAGCCGGTGGCGCAGAACGTGTGGATGAGCCACGGGGATCAGGTCTCGCGGGCGCCGGAGGGGTTCGAGGTTCTCGCCTCGACGTCGGCTACTCCGGTCGCGGCCTTCGGCAGTGACGAGAAGCGCTTCTACGGCGTGCAGTGGCACCCCGAGGTGAAGCACTCGGACCACGGCCAGCAGGTCATCGAGAACTTCCTCCACAAGGCGGCCGGGCTTCCCGCCGACTGGAACAGCGGGAACGTCATCGCCGAGCAGGTCGAGCGCATCCGCGAGCAGGTCGGCACCGGGCGCGTGCTCTCGGCGCTCTCGGGCGGAGTGGACTCCGCCGTCTCGACGGCCCTCGTGCACAAGGCGGTCGGCGACCAGCTCGTCGCCGTGTTCGTGGATCACGGCCTGCTGCGCAAGGGCGAGCGGGAGCAGGTCGAGAACGACTACGTCGCGTCGACGGGCGTGCGTCTGGTCACGATCGACGCGCGCGAGCAGTTCCTGACGGCGCTCGCCGGCGTCTCCGACCCCGAGGAGAAGCGCAAGATCATCGGGCGGGAATTCATCCGGACGTTCGAGGCAGCTGAGCGCGAGCTCATCGCCGAGGCCGCCGCCGACGGTGAGCCGATCCGGTTCCTCGTGCAGGGGACCCTGTATCCGGATGTCGTGGAGTCCGGCGGCGGCACAGGGACGGCCAACATCAAGTCGCACCACAACGTGGGTGGGCTTCCCGAGGATCTGCAGTTCGAGCTCGTGGAGCCGCTGCGCACGCTGTTCAAGGATGAGGTCCGCGCGATCGGCCGCGAGCTCGGGCTGCCGGAGGCGATCGTGGCGCGCCAGCCGTTTCCGGGCCCCGGTCTCGGCATCCGGATCGTCGGTGAGGTCACCGCTGACCGCCTCGAGATTCTGCGTGATGCCGACGCCATCGCCCGCGAGGAGCTGACCCGGGCGGGCCTCGACGGCGAGATCTGGCAGTGCCCCGTCGTGCTGCTCGCCGACGTGCGGTCGGTGGGTGTGCAGGGCGACGGTCGCACCTACGGCCACCCGATCGTGCTGCGCCCGGTGTCGTCGGAGGATGCGATGACCGCCGACTGGACCCGACTGCCCTACGACGTGCTCGCCCGCATCTCGAATCGCATCACCAACGAGGTGCGCGAGGTCAACCGCGTCGTGCTCGACGTCACGTCGAAGCCGCCGGGCACCATCGAGTGGGAGTGAGTGGGCGGGGGCGGCGCGGCCCTTCCTGACCACGCACCTTCCTGACGCACCTTCCGGTTTTCGTATGTGAGTTCGTGCTCACACGGGGTCGTGTGCGTTCGTGCTCACACACGGGTTGTGTGAGTTCGTGGTCACAGGAGGTCATGTGAGTTCGCGTTCACACAGCAGGCCGTGCCTCGGCGCCGGGTTGCACGAACGGGGTATGTGAGCATGAACTCACATACGAGAACGAGAGGTGCGCGAGGCGAGCGCACCCGTGCTCGGCCGACGCCATGGGGGAGGATGGGAGCGTGACGACGTTCCCGGATGCCCACTACCTGATCCTGTCGAGTCGGCTGATCCCCGATCACGACGGCGGTTACGCGATGGCCATCCTGTCCCGCGCGCGCCAGATGGCGGCAGCCGGGGTCGACGGCGGCCGAGGGCCGCTCATCCTGACGTTCGATCCCGGAGCCCCGGCCGACCACGCGCGCCACCGCCGCGCCTTCGACGAGCGCGACCTCATCACCGCGCCAGACCGCATGCGAAACCTGTTCGACGAGGCATCCGCCCCGTCCGGCGGCGCAGCCGCGTGGCTGCTCGAGGCCGCGCAACCCGGCGAGCCCGACCCGGCGCTCGCGTATCGCCGCGTCGAGGACGCCGACGGGCGGCCGGCGGTGAGCCTTCCCGTGATCCACGGCGACCCGGACTGGCACATCACGACCGCACCCGTCGCCGTGCACGGCCGCGACGGATCGATCACCGGCATCGTCGCCGGCTTCGGCGCCCTCTACCGAGCCTGGCTCGCTGCCGTCGTCGCAGGACTGCGAGCAACGGGCGGCGAGAAGCCGGTCGTCGTGATCTGCGAGTCCCGCCAGCTCGGCGAGCTCATCGCCGGGTGGAACGACCCCGGCGTGCGACTCATCCACTCCATCCACACGATTCACCTCGAGCCGCCGCACACGCCCGACGCGCCACTGAACCCCCTGTGGACCCGCTGGTTCACGCTCGCCGAGCGGTTCGACGCCGTCCTCTGGCTGAGCGAGGCGCAGCGCTCCGACGTGATCGAGCGGTTCGGCGACGAGGGCGTGCATCTCGTCATCCCCGCCGGCGTGCCCGCGGCATCCACTGTGGTTCCCGGATCCGAGCGCGCGCCGGGCCGCGTCGTGATGCTCAACCGGCTGGCACCCGGCAAGCGCGTCGACCACGCCATCCGGGCATTCCGGGCGGTGCTCGAAGCCGTGCCGCACGCGACCCTCGACATCTACGGCGGCGGCGCCGAGCACGACGCCCTCCAGCGGCTCATCGAAGACGAGGGCCTCACCGCGCACGTCGTGCTGCGCGGAATCACCGACGAGCCCGAGCGCGTGCTGGACGCGGCATCCGCCTTCCTCACGACGTCGGCGTTCGAGGGCCAGGCGCTCGCGATCGTCGAGGCCATGGTGCGCGGCACGCCGGTCATCGCCTACGACGTGCCCTACGGCCCCCGCGACCATCTCGCAGCAGGCGGCGGCGTGCTCGTTCCCGACGGCGACCAGAGCGCTCTCGCCGCCGCGATCGTGCGGGTCATCGCCGACCCCGAGGAGCACGCCCGCCTCTCGCGCGAGGCCGCCCAGATGGCACGCCGCGTCGACCCCGACCGCGTGACCGCCGCGCTCGCGCAGGCCGTCGAGGACGTCCTGGCCGCACCCTCCCGCCGCGCCTGACACGCGCCAGAATCCGCCCAGGGCAGACCCGCCCACGGCGGAATCGGATGCCGCAGCCCGGCGCGCCGCGCAGGCTGGGGGCATGGCTGAAGAAGGCAAGATCCCCCAGTTCGGGGCCGAGGCGCGACGCGAGCTGTTCCACCAGCGGGTGCTCGTGCTCGACGGCCCGCTCGACGACGACAACGGCACGCTGCTGGCGACCCAGATGCTGGCCCTCGCGGCCGAGGACGAGGCATCCGACATCGCCCTGTGGATCCACTCTCCCGGCGGGTCGGTTCCGTCGATGCTCGCGATCCGCGACGTCATGCGGCTCATCCCGAACGACGTCGCCACCCTCGCCCTCGGACTGGCGTGCAGCGCCGGCCAGTTCCTGCTCTCCGCCGGCATGCCGGGCAAGCGTCGCGCGCTGCCGCACGCGCGCATCCTGATGCACCAGGGCTCGGCGGGCATCGGCGGTTCGACCGTCGACGTGGAGGTGCAGGCCAATGACCTCCGCCACATGCGCGACACAGTCCTGGGCCTCATCGCCGCGGACACCGGTCAGAGCATCGAGCGCATCTTCGAGGACTCCCTGCACGACCGCTGGTACACGGCGGCGCAGGCCCGGGACTACGGATTCATCGACGGGATCGTCGACGACTTCGCGCAGGTCCTGCCGCGACGGCGGCGGACCGCCGGGCTCGGCCTCAGAGCGGCGGAGGTGGCGGCATGAGCTCGTACGCGATCCCGAACGTCGTGGCGCAGCATCCGCGCGGCGACCGCATCATGGACGTCTACTCGCACCTCCTCGCGGAGCGCGTCGTCTACCTCGGCACCGGCATCGACGCCGGCGTCGCGAACGCGCTCATCGCGCAGCTGCTGCACCTCGACGCCGACAGCCCCGAGCGCGACATCCAGCTCTACATCAACTGCGAGGGCGGCGACCCCGCCGCGATGCTGGCCGTGTACGACACGATCCAGCACATCCGCCCGGAGGTCGCCACGACCGTCGTCGGACAGGCGATCGGCGTCGGTGCGGTCATGCTCGCCGCCGGCGCGGCGGGCAAGCGCGCGGTCCTGCCCCACGCGCGCGTCGTTCTGCACCAACCGGCCGGACAAGGGCGCGGCGCCATCCCCGACCTGATCCTGCAGGCCGACGAGCTCGTGCGCGTGCGCGGGGACGTCGAGGCGATCCTCGCCCGGCATACGGGGAAGGATGCCGCGCAGCTGCGCGCCGACACCGACCGCGACCGCGTGTTCACGGCCGTCGACGCCGTGGCGTACGGCCTCGCGGACCGGGTGCTCGAGGAGCGCTGACGCTCAGGCGCCTGAGCGCGCCGCCCGCACGGCAACGGCGACCTCCGCCGGCGACCCCTGCCACGGGGCGCCGTGGCCCGGCAGCACCCACGACGCCTCCAGGCCGGCCAGGCGGTCCAGTGATGTCAGCGCGAGGTCGGGCTCGTCGGTGAAGGGTGCGGGCTGCAGCCCGAGGCGGCCGGTGAGCACGTGGCGCGTGGTCAGCGCGTCCCCCACGAACACGGCCCGGGCGGCCGGGACGTGCACCGCGATGCTGCCGGGGGAGTGGCCGGGCAGCCCGATCACGCGCGGCGACCCCGGCAGGTCGAGCACGTCGCCGTCGGCGACCTCGACGACCTCGGACAGGTACTCCGTGCGCCAGCCGCGCTTGCGGAGTGCATACGCGAAGAACCCGGACGTCGGACCGAGCCGCATCGGCCCCATCGGGGTCTTGGGCTTGTCGCCGCCGCGGGCGCGGGCGGCATCGGCAGCATGGATGAACACCGGAACACCGTGCTCGCGCCGCAGGCGCTCCGCGAACCCGAGGTGATCGCTGTCGCCGTGCGTGAGCACGACGCCCCGGATGTCGTCGAGCGAGCGCCCGATGCCCGCCAGTTCCGTCCGCAGGTCGTTCCAGTGTCCGGGGAGGCCGGCATCCACCACGGTGATCCCCTCCGCGGTCACGACGAGGTATGCCGCGACGATGTCGTTGCCGATGCGGTGCAGATTGTCGCCGAGTCGCATGAGTGCCTCCAGGGGTTCACGTGTAAGCTATGGTACGTAGCCATCATAGCTTACGTCAATAGCCATCAAGGGGGACGGATGCCGACACCCGACCGCACCTCACTGTCGGCGATCGTCGAGGCGGGCCGCGAGCTGCTCGAGCTCGGCGGTCCGTCGAAGGTCACGATGCAGGCCGTCGCCGACCGCGTCGGGGTCCGTGCGCCCTCTCTGTACAAGAGGGTCCGCGACCGGCACGCGCTGCTCCAGCTCGTGGCCGAGTCCACGGTGGACGATCTGGGCACCCGGCTCGCGGCATCCGACGGCACGCTCGCCGGCCTCGCGCGCGCATATCGGGCCTTCGCGCACGCGCGGCCGGAGGGCTTCCGGCTGCTGTACTCGATCGCGGGCAGCGCCGACACGCTCGCGCGTGCGAGCGAACCGGTGCTCGCCGCCGCGCGCGCATCGGTCGGCGAGGACCGGGCCCTGGAGGAGGCGCGCCTCCTCACCGCCTGGGCGACGGGATTCGTCAACATGGAGCTCTCCGGCGCCTTCCGCCTGGGCGGAGACGTCGACGAGGCGTTCGAGTACGGGCTGACCCGCCTCGCCGCGACGGGTCAGTCCGAAGCCTCGCGCCCCGGCCAGACCTTGCCCGCCCAGGGGTCGTAGTCCGCGATCAGCGCCTCCTGGGCGGGCCGCTCGGCGTCGCGCACGTGCTGCAGGTTGACCCGCACGCGGTACCAGAGCGAGCTCGACCCGCGCATGCCGTCGACCAGCACGTCGGCGGGATGCAGCTGACCGGCGACGGACGGATGCTTCGCCTTCCAGGTCTCGAGCGCCTCCAGTGCCTCGGGCTTGGTCTTCGTGCGGGCGATCTCGATGAGCGGCATGGTTGACTGGCGCCGGCCGTCGGCGTCGCCCGCGCGGGGCGGCTTCTCGGCGGGGCCCAGCTCTTCGGCCAGGGCCAGCAGCCCGTCGAGGCCGCCGACGGCGTCGTCGATCCCGCGGTGCGGGTCGCCGATCGCGGCGAAGCGCTCGAGCACGGTCGCGACGGTGAACTCCTCGGGTCTGCGGACGGCGACCTCGTCCCACTCCATCGGCGTCGAGACGCGCGCGTCGGGCAGCGGCCGGATCGAATAGGCCGACGCCACGGTGCGGTCCTTCGCGTTCTGGTTGAAGTCGACGAACACGCTCTCTCCGCGCTCCTCCTTCCACCATCGCGCGGTGGCGAGGCCGGGTGCCCGGTTCTCGACCTCGCGGGCGAGGGTCTCGGCCGCGAGCCGCACCTGCTTGTAGTCCCACTGCGGCGCGATGCGCACCAGGATGTGGAGGCCGCGCGAGCCGCTCGTCTTCGGCCAGCCCACCAGCCCGACGTCGGCGAGCACCTCGCGGGCGACCATGGCCGTGTCGACGATCTGCGACCAGTCCACGCCGGGCATCGGGTCGAGGTCGATGCGCAGCTCGTCGGGGTGGTCGAGATCCTCGGCGCGGACGGGATGCGGGTTGAGGTCGAGGCACCCGAGGTTGACGACCCACGCCAGGCCAGCGGCATCCCGGATCACCGCCTCTTCGGCGGACGTCCCCCGGGCGTACTGCAGCGTGGCCGTGTCGACGAAGTCGGGGTGGTTCTCGGGAACGCGCTTCTGGAAGAACGCCTCTTGGTCGATCCCCTTCACGAAGCGCTTGAGCACCATCGGACGCCCGCCGGCGCCGCGCAGGGCGCCCTCGGCGACGGCGAGGTAGTACTGCACGACCTCGAGCTTGGTGATGCCCGGCTGCGGGAACACGACCTTGTCGGGGCTCGAGACGCGCACCTCGTGCCCCTCGACGTCGAGGAACACTTCCTTGCGGGCTGGGCTCACGCGCCCCACGCTAGCGCCCGCCCCCGACGCGCGGCCAGGGGTTGCCCCCCGTCCGTTTGTGCGGGCGAATGTGCGCCCCCTCCGACCGTCAGGCGCTCGAACGCC
>NZ_JAYRDE010000068.1:0-16532 GCF_041909575.1 Microbacterium sp.
CCTGCAGCGCCAGCGTGCGGACGTCGTCCGCGGAGCCGGCGCTGCCCAGCGACTCCGCGACCACGAGGTGTGCACCGACCCGCGCAGCACCCGCGACGAGCGCCGGCGCGCGGTCGCCCAGCGCCTTCGCCTCGAACGCGGCGATCTTCTTCTCCGCCGCCTTGAGGCTCGCGGTGAGCTCTGCGATGCGCGTGGGGAGCTGGTCTCGCGGGGTCTTGAGGCTCGAGGTGAGCTGCGACACGATCGCGCGCTCGGCCGCGAGCGACCGGAACGCGTCGAGACCCACGAGGGCCTCCACACGACGGTTGGACGCGCCCACCGACGACTCGCCGACGAGATTGATGAGGCCGATCTCGGCGCTCGCACTCACGTGCGTGCCCGCGCACAGCTCGCGCGACCACGGGCCGCCGATGTCGACCATGCGCACGGTGTCGCCGTACTTCTCGCCGAACAGCGCCATCGCGCCGAGCGACTTCGCCTCGTCCAGCGCCAGGACGCGCGTGGTGACCTCGAGGTTGTCGCGCACGGCGTTGTTGGCGATCTCCTCGATCTCGCTCTTCGTGGCATCCGACAGGGACTGGCCCCACGTGAAGTCGAACCGCATGTAGCCGGCGCGGTTGAGCGAGCCGGCCTGCGTGGCGCTCTTTCCGAGCGTGTCGCGCAGGGCGGCGTGCACGAGGTGGGTCGCGGAATGAGCCTGGCGTGCAGCGCGACGGTTCGCGGCGTCCACGATCGTCGTCGCAGGCTGTCCGACTCCCACCTCGCCCGTGGTCACCTCCACGGTGTGGCTGATGAGCCCCGCGACGGGCTTCTGCACGTCGAGGACCTCGAGCTCGTAGCCCGGGCCGACGATGACGCCCTTGTCGGCGACCTGGCCGCCGGACTCGGCGTACAGTGCCGTCTCGGCGAGGATCACCTCGGCGATCTGTCCCGCCGAAGCGCGGTCGACCGCGTGCCCGTCCACGAGGATCCCGAGGACCGACGACTCCGTCTCGAGGTCGGTGTAGCCGGTGAACGTCGTCTCCCCCGCCGCACGGAAGTCGCGATAGACGCTGGTGTCGGCGAGCTGGCGCTTGCGCGAGCGGGCGTCGGCCTTCGCGCGGGCGCGCTGCTCCTGCATGAGCGTGTCGAACGCGCCGCGGTCGACGGTGAGCCCTGCCTCCTCGGCGATCTCGAGGGTGAGGTCGATCGGGAAGCCGTAGGTGTCGTGGAGCAGGAACGCCTCGGAGCCGGCGATCGTGGTGCCGCCGGCGGCCTTGGTCTGCACGAGCGAGTCGTCCAGGATCGACTCGCCCGCCGCGAGCGTGCGCAGGAAGGTCGCCTCCTCCGCCAGCGCGTACTGCGAGATGCGCGGGTAGTCCGCCTCGACCTCGGGGTAGGCATCCTTCATCGCGTCGCGCGATGCGGCGAACAGGTCGGCGAACGTGGGGCCGTCCACGCCCAGCAGGCGCATCGAGCGGATGGCGCGGCGCATGAGGCGGCGCAGGATGTAGCCGCGGCCGTCGTTCGACGGCGTCACGCCGTCCACCATCAGCATCAGCGACGAGCGCACGTGGTCGGCCACGACGCGGAAGCGCACGTCGTCCTCGTGGTCCGCGCCGTAGGTGCGTCCCGACAGCTCGACGGCCTTGTCGAGCACCGGACGCACCTGGTCGGTCTCGTACATGTTGTCGACGCCCTGCTTGATGAACGCGATGCGCTCCAGGCCCATGCCGGTGTCGATGTTCTTGGCCGGAAGCTCGCCGACGATGTCGAAGTCGTACTTCGACTGCACGTTCGTGATCTCGTACTGCATGAACACGAGGTTCCAGATCTCGACATAGCGGTCGTCGTCGGTGGCGGGGCCGCCGTCGATGCCGTAGTCGGGTCCGCGGTCGAAGAAGATCTCGGAGCAGGGACCCGCAGGCCCGGGGAGTCCGGTGCTCCAGTAGTTCGTGTCCTTGCCGAGGCGCTGGATGCGCTCCTCCGGCAGGTCGGTGAGGCGGCGCCACAGGTCGTGCGCCTCATCATCCTCTTCGTAGACGGTGACCCACAGGTCCTTCGGGTCGAACTCGAGTCCGCCATCCGCCTCAGGAGAGGTGAGCAGCTCCCACGCGTAGCGGATCGCCCCCTCCTTGAAGTAGTCGCCGAACGACCAGTTGCCGAGCATCTGGAAGAAGGTGCCGTGACGCGGGGTCTTGCCGACCTCTTCGATGTCGTTGGTGCGAATGCACTTCTGGTTGTCCGCGGCGCGCGCGTAGGGGGCGGGAACGTCGCCCGACAGATACGGGATGAACGGCACCATGCCGGCCACGGTGAACAGCAGGGCAGGGTCGTCGGTCACCAGTGAGGCGGACGGGACGATCGTGTGGCCGTTCTTCTCGAAGTAGTCGAGGAAGCGCTGGGCGATCTCGGCGGTCTTCATTCGGGGTCCTCGCAAAGATGGCGCGGTCCACTCCCCCGTCGCGGGGTCGAGCGGATCGCTGGTCAGTCGGTGAGCTTCTTGGCCGCGTCAGCCGCGGTGTCGACGGCATCGGATGCTGCGGCCCGCGCGCTCTCCACGGCGTCGGCGGCGGCATCCTTCACGTCGTCGACGAGCCCCGACATGCGGGCCTCCTGCTCGCGGTATGCGTCGCCGATCCGGTCGGTGAACTCCGTGATCCGGGCGTCGACCTCGGCGAGGATCTCGTGACCGCGCGGATCCTTGTTCATGAGGTGTGCGACGACGAACCCGCCGGCGATGCCGACCAGGAACCACAGCACGTTCTTCATGTCACCACTTCCTCGCGGAGCCGCCGGGCGCGGCATCCCTCCATCGTAGGCGGAAACGATGAGGGGCGCCGGGATAACCCGACGCCCCTCGTGTACGCGGGTGTCAACGCGCGGCGTAGTACTCCACGACGAGCTGGACGTCGCAGACCACGGGGACCTCGGCGCGCTTCGGGCGACGCACGAGGCGGGCCTGCAGCTTGTCGAGCTCGACCTCGAGGTAGGCCGGGACGGGGGGCAGGACGTCGGCGTGACCGCCGGCGGCTGCGACCTGGAAGGGCTCGGTGCCCTCCGACTTGGCCTTGACGTGGATGAGCTGGCCCGGCTTCACGCGGAACGACGGGCGGTCGACGAGCTGGCCGTCGACGAGGATGTGACGGTGCACGACCATCTGACGGGCCTGCGCCGTGGTGCGGGCGAAGCCGGCACGGAGCACGAGGGCGTCCAGACGCATCTCGAGCTGCTCGACCAGGTTCTCACCGGTCAGGCCCTGGGTGCGGCGGGCCTCGTTGAACTGGATGCGGAGCTGCTTCTCACGGATGCCGTACTGCTCGCGAAGGCGCTGCTTCTCGCGCAGACGGACGGCGAAGTCGCTGTCCTGCTTGCGCTTGGTGCGGCCGTGCTCGCCGGGCGCGTAGGGGCGCTTCTCGAGGTACTTGGCGGCCTTCGGGGTGAGGGCCACGCCGAGGGCGCGGGAGAGGCGGACCTTGCGGCGGTCCTGGGACTTCGTAGCCACGAAGTGTTCCTTTCGATGACGCGGCCGTGTCGATCACGGCCCGCGGACGTATCCCCGGATCCTGCCTTCCGGGACGCACGTCGGGGCGACCCGGAGGTTGTGAAAGGAGGTGGGGATGCCCGAAAACTCGGTTTCGAGCAGGTCAAGTCTAACAGACGGGGCGACGCGGCCCGGAGACGTGCGCCATGCTGGAGCCGTGATGAAGCGACGCGCCTCGGTCCCGGTGATCTCCGCCCTCGGCTGCGTCCTCGTCATCGCCCATGCGGTGCTCGCCGAGGCACCCGGCACCGCGGTGACGCTGGTCATCCTCGGCACGGGGGTGGCGCTGGCGATCCTGGTGTTCGCGCTCATGGCCTTCCGGCCGGATGCCTCAGGGACTGCCGCGACGCTCTTCTACCTGCTGATGCTCGTCTTCGGTGCGCCGGCCTTCTTCGCCGCCTCGTTCGGGCCCGGGATGTCCCTCGCCGACACCTATGGGATCAGCGGCGCGGACTACGCACCCTGGGGGAAGGTGCTGTATCTCGTCAGCGCGGTCGCGCTCATCGCGGCCGTCGTCGTGGCGGTGACGCACATGCCGGTGCGGCGCGCGCCGGCCGCGACCACGGCCGCCTCTGCGTGAGCAGGACGGGTCAGCGGCCGTCGAGGATGCGGCGGATCCGCTCGAGCCGCGCCTGCACGTCGCGCTCGGCGCCCAGCGCCTTCGGCTCGTAATAGCGGCGGCCTCGAAGCTCGTCGGGGAGATACTGCTGTGGCGAGACGCCGACCTCGGAGTCGTGAGGGTAGACGTACCCCTTGCCGTGCCCGAGGCGCCTCGCACCCGGATAGTGCGCGTCGCGCAGATGGACGGGCACCCGGCCGAAGCCGCCGGCTCGCACGTCGGCGATAGCGGCATCGATCGCGAGGTAGGCGGCGTTGGACTTGGCGGTCGTGGCGAGGTACGCCGTCGCCTCGGCGAGCGGGATGCGCCCCTCGGGCATGCCGATGAGCTGCACCGCGTCGGCTGCGGCCACGGCCAGCGGGAGCGCATGCGGATCGGCCAGCCCGATGTCCTCGGCCGCCGAGATGATGAGGCGCCGTGCGATGAACCTCGGGTCCTCGCCCGCCTCGATCATCCGGGCGAGGTAGTGGATCGCGGCGTCGACGTCGGAGCCGCGGATCGACTTGATGAACGCGCTGATCACGTCGTAGTGCTCGTCGCCCTGGCGGTCGTAGCGCAGCAGGGCCCGGTCCACGGCCTGCGCGACGTGCTCGGCGGTGATCGACGGCGACTCGTCGTCGCCGGGCTCGGCGAGCGAGGCGGCCGCTTCGAGCGCCGTCAGCGCCCGGCGCGCATCCCCGGATGAGAGTCGGACCAGCGCGTCGCGCGCGTCGTCGCCCAGGACGACGGATGCCGCGAGCCCGCGTGGATCTGCGACGGCCCGGTCGATGAGCGTGCGCAGGTCGTCGTCGCTGAGCGGCTTGAGCGTGAGCAGGAGCGACCGTGAGAGGAGCGGCGAGATGATCGAGAAGGACGGATTCTCGGTCGTCGCCGCGATGAGCACGACCCATCCGTTCTCGACGCCGGGAAGCAGCGCATCCTGCTGCGCCTTGGTGAAGCGATGGATCTCGTCGAGGAACAGGATCGTCGACTGGTCGTAGAGATCGCGCTGCGTGAGCGCCTCCTGCATGACCTCCCGCACGTCGCGGACTCCGGCGGTCACGGCGGAGAGCTCGACGAACCGGCGGCCGGACGACCGCGCGATCGCCTGGGCGAGCGTCGTCTTGCCGGTGCCAGGCGGACCCCACAGGATCACCGACGACGCCGCGCGGGCCGCGGCATCCGCAGTGGCGAGCGTGACGAGCGGCGACCCCGGACGCAGGAGATGCCCCTGACCGGCGACCTCGTCCAGCGATGTCGGCCGCATGCGGACCGCCAGGGGTGTCTGCCCCTGGAAGAGCGCAGTCGGAGAAGTCACCCGACCAGGCTAATGCGCCCCTGCGACGCCGGGCGCCTGCGTGCTTTTGCCGCGGGCGGGAGTCACCCGTAGGATCAACCCGGCCCGGGCGTCGACCCGGATCGGAGGAGGTCCCGTGGCGAACGGTGGCAAGGACCGCGGCTCGCGTGAGTCTCGTGAGCGCGCGCGCCTCTATCAGGCGCGGCAGGAGTTCCACAGCGGTCAGGCCCGTCGCCGCACGCGCGACAACCTCGTCGCGGGCATCGCCGGCGGCCTGCTGATCCTCGGCGTCGTCGGAGCGCAGACCGCGTACTTCGTCACCGGTCCCGGAGCGCCCGTGCCCGCCCCGACGACGACCGGCATGACGCCGACGCCTACCGTCACCTCCACCCCGGCGCCCACCTCCACGACCACGCCGAGCCCGACCCCCACGCCGTAGCGGAGGGCCCGCCCGCAGTCTGATCGGAACCCTCCGGCCGTACTAGGCTGGGGCCGTCCATCCCCCACAGGCGGTGTATGCCGCGATGAGGTGCATCCCGTGACTTCCGCAGCAGAGTCCACTCCCCCGTCCACCGGTGCGCAGGCCGAATCGGCCGAGCCAGTGCCCACGGAGCCCGTAGCCACTGAGCCCGTAACCACTGAGCCCACGCCATCCGAGGCCGCTCCGGCTGCTCCTGTCGTCCCGGCCCCCGTTCCCCGGAAGCCCGCAGGCACGAAGCCCGCACCCGCTGCGTCGGGATCCACGGAGCCGTGGGGGCGCGTCGAGGACGACGGTACCGTGTCGGTTCGCGAGGCCGCCGGCTGGCGTGTCGTCGGGCAGTTCCCCGATGGATCGCCCGAGGAGGCACTGGCCTACTTCGAGCGGAAGTACGCCGATCTGGCGAGCGAGGTCACTCTGCTCGAGGTGCGTCACCGTCGCGGCGGAGCCTCGGCGTCCGACCTGCGCAGCGCCGCCCGCGCCGTGTCCGCGAAGCTCGACGGCGCCGCCGCCGTCGGCGATCTCGCAGGGCTCGAGGCGCGCGTCGCCGCGCTGACCGAGACGCTGGCCGCCGCGTCCGAGACCGAGGCCGCCGCCGCGCGCGAGGCCGTCGACGACGCGGTGCGCGCACGCACCGAGGTGGTCGAGAAGGCCGAGGCCCTCGCGGCCCGCGACCCACGGTCGGTGCAGTGGAAGCAGGCCACCGCCGAGCTCAACGACCTCTTCGAGCAGTGGCAGTCGCAGCAGCAGCACGGCCCGCGCCTTCCGAAGTCCGCGGCTCAGGCGCTCTGGAAGCGCTTCCGCGACGCCCGCGCCACCGTCGACAAGCACCGTCGCGAGTTCTACGCCGAGCTCGACGAGGCACACAAGGGCGTACGCGAGCGCAAGACCAAGCTCGTCGAGAAGGCGGAGGCGCTCGCACCCAAGGGCGAGGACGGCATCCCCGCCTACCGGGAGCTGCTCGACCAGTGGAAGACCGCGGGCCGCGCCGGCAAGAAGGTCGACGACGCCCTGTGGTCCCGCTTCAAGGCGGCCGGTGACGCGCTCTACTCGGCGCGCGTCGAGCGCGAGGCGGCCGATGCCGAGGCGTCGCGCGAGAAGATCGAGGCCAAGCGCGCGCTCCTGGAGGAGGCGAGGGCGGTCGCAGACGAGCGCGACCTCGGCAAGGCACGCACGCTCCTCACCGGCATCCAGCGTCAGTGGGATGACATCGGCCGCATCTTCCCGCGCGAGGCCGAGCGCGGCCTGGACGACGACCTGCGCAAGATCGAGCAGGCGCTGCGCACGCGCGAGGAGTCGGACTGGAAGCGCAACAACCCCGAGACCAAGGCGCGTGCCAACGATATGACGCGCCAGCTCACGGACGCGATCGACAAGCTCCAGGACGAGCTCGCCGCCGCCGAGAAGTCCGGCGACAAGAAGGCGATCGCGAACGCGACGGAGGCCCTCGAGGCGCGGAAGTCGTGGCTGAAGGCACTCGGCGGCTGACGCCCGGCCGCGTCACCGCGCAGACCGGCCGATTCTCCACAGAACCGGCCGACGGGTACTGACCCGGGTCCGGGCTGCGCGAGACTGCCGTCATGGCGTCTCCGTTCCTGTACCACGTCGGCGAGCGGCTCTCTCTCGCCGAGCTGACCGCTGCACGGCTCGACGGTGACGTCGTCGAGCTCGGCGAGGCCTACATCCCGGCGGACGCCGTCGAGACGCGCGCACTGCGTGCGGGGTCGCTCGCCGCGCTCCTCGGCGACTCCCTCGCCGCCACGCACCTGACCGCCGCCTGGATCCACGGCGCACTCCCCGACCCGCCTGCACGGCACACCGTGCAACGGGCCGTGGCGAAGCGCCTGCACCGCGCGCCGTCCCGGACGCTGGTCTATCGCGACCTGGCCGTCGACCACGACGACCTCGAGCTGATCGGCGGCGTCCGCGTGACCACCCGTCTGCGCACCGTCGTCGATCTGGCGCGGATCGGCGACGACGCCCATGCCCGCGCGGCCCGGCTGCTCGCGGACGACGACGCGGGGATCGTGGCCGCGGCGATCGCGAGACTCGAGGCGGGCGTGCTTCCGCACAAGCGCAAGGCGGTGTCGCTCCTCCGCGGCGTCGCGGCGGCGCAGGCGGCGGTCAGGACGACGTGACGCGGTACACGTCGTAGACCGCGTCGATGCGGCGGACGGCGTTGAGCACACGGTCGAGGTGCACGATGTCGCCCATCTCGAACACGAAGCGACTCAGCGCCAGCCGGTCGCGGGAGGTGGACACCGATGCCGACAGGATGTTGACGTGGTGCTCGCTGAGCACGCGCGTGACGTCGCTCAGCAGGCCCGAGCGGTCCAGCGCCTCGACCTGGATCTGGACGAGGAACACGCTCTTGGTCGTCGGCGCCCACTCCACCTCGATCAGCCGCTCGGGATCGGACATGAGGGACTTCACGTTCGTGCAGTCCGCGCGGTGCACGGAGACGCCGCTGCCGCGCGTGACGAATCCCATGATCTGGTCGCCGGGCACCGGCGTGCAGCACTTGGCGAGCTTGACGAGGATGTCGGGGGCACCCCGCACCAGCACGCCGGAGTCGCCGTTGCGAGGCTGCCGCGGACGGCCGACGCCCGGCAGCTCGATCGGTCCTGTGCTCGTGTCGCTCGCGCTGACGAGGGCTGTGACCTTCTCGATCACGGACTGCGTCGAGACGTGGCCCTCGCCGACGGCGGCGTAGAGCGCGGAGACGTCCTCGTACCGCAGCTGGTGGGCCACCTCGGTGAACGAGTCCTGGCTCATCAGGCGCTGCAGCGGCAGGTTCTGCCGGCGCATCGCGCGGGCGATGGCCTCCTTGCCCTGCTCGATGGCCTCTTCGCGGCGCTCCTTGGTGAACCAGCCGCGGATCTTGTTGCGTGCGCGCGTGCTGCGCACGAACCCGAGCCAGTCCTGGCTGGGTCCGGCATCCGGATTCTTCGAGGTGAAGACCTCGACGACGTCGCCGCTCGTGAGCTCGGTCTCCAGAGGGACGAGGCGACCGTTGACCTTCGCCCCCATGGTGCGGTGGCCGACCTCGGTGTGGACCGCGTAGGCGAAGTCGACGGGGGTCGCGCCGGAAGGGAGACCGATCACACGCCCCTTGGGCGTGAAGACGTAGACCTCCTTGGCGCCGATCTCGAAGCGGAGCGAGTCGAGGAACTCCCCTGGGTCGGCCGTCTCGGCCTGCCAGTCCGAGATGTGCGCCAGCCACGCCATGTCGGTGTCGACCGACTTGGCGTCGGTCTTGCCGCCGTTCATCCGCTCCTTGTACTTCCAGTGCGCCGCGACGCCGTACTCGGCCTGCTGGTGCATCTCGTTGGTGCGGATCTGGATCTCGACCGTGCGCCCGCCGGGCCCGATGACGGTCGTGTGCAGCGACTGGTACAGGTTGAACTTCGGCGTCGCGATGTAGTCCTTGAAGCGGCCCGGCAGCGGGGTCCAGCGCGCGTGGATGGCACCGAGCACGGCGTAGCAGTCGCGCACGCTGCCCACCAGGATGCGGATGCCGATGAGGTCGTAGATGTCGTCGAACTCACGGCCGCGCACGACCATCTTCTGGTACACGGAGTACAGCTGCTTGGGGCGCCCCATCACGCGTCCGCGGATGCGCAGCTCACGGAGGTCGGTGTCGACGGCCTCGATCACGCTCTGCACGTACTGTTCGCGCTGGGGCGTGCGCTGCTTGACGAGGCTCTCGATCTCGACGTAGAGCTTGGGGTGCAGCACGGCGAACGAGAGGTCCTCGAGCTCCGACTTGATCGCCTGGATGCCGAGGCGGTGGGCGAGCGGCGCGTAGATCTCGAGCGTCTCGGTCGCCTTCTTGCGCGCCTTCTCCGGCGGGACGAACCCCCATGTGCGGGCGTTGTGCAGACGGTCGGCGAGCTTGATGAGCAGGACGCGGATGTCGCGCGACATCGCCACGATCATCTTGCGGACGGTCTCGGCCTGGGCGCTCTCGCCGTACTTGACCTTGTCGAGCTTCGTCACGCCGTCGACGAGCATCGCGACCTCGTCGCCGAACTCGGCCGTCAGCGTGTCGAGGCCGTAGCCGGTGTCCTCGACGGTGTCGTGCAGCAGTGCCGCCGCGATCGCCTTGGGGCCGAGCCCGAGATCGGCGAGGATCTGGGCGACGGCGAGCGGGTGCGTGATGTACGGCTCGCCGCTCTGGCGCGTCTGACCGGCGTGAGCGCCGTCGGCCACCGCGTAGGCGCGCTCGATGATCGACAGGTCACCCTTGGGGTGGTGCGTGCGCACCGTCCGCAGGAGCTGCTCGACGTCGTCGCGCCGCGCTGACCGCGAGAAGATCCGCGGGACGAGCCGCCGCAGCGACGATGTCTGGGCGGGAGGGACGGTCTCGGTCACCCGATGCCCTCCCCTCCGCTGGACCTCACAATCCTACGCCCGCGCCGGACGGCCTCAGGCCGGGGTGCCCGCCAGCTCGCGCGCGGCGAGCACGCGCTCGTCGCGCGCCTTGATCCCCGGCTCGTTCTCGCGCAGGAGCGAGTACAGCGGCGCCGCGACGAAGATCGTCGAGTAAGCGGCCACGATCGTTCCCACGAAGATCGACAGCGACAGGTCGGTGAGCGTCTGCGCGCCCGTCCAGAGGAGGCCGATGAACAGGATCGCGCCCGTCGGCAGGATCGCGACGACGGTCGTGTTGATCGACCGCACGAGCGTCTGGTTCACCGCGAGGTTCACCGATTCGCCGAACGTCCGACCCGAGACCTCGCCGTCCTCGCTCGTGTTCTCCCTGATCTTGTCGAACACGACCGTCGTGTCGTACAGGGCGTACGAGAGGATCGTCAGGAAGCCGATGACGGCGGCGGGCGAGATCTCGAACCCGAACAGGGCGTACACGCCGATCGTGATGACGAGCACGTCGACCAGGCCGATGATCGCCGACACCGACATCTTCCACGTGCGGAAGTACAGCGCCAGGATCAGGAAGGTCAGCGCCAGGAAGATCGCGAGGCCCCACAGGGACTGGCGTGTGACGTCGGCTCCCCAGCTGGGGCCGATGAACGAGTAGCTGACCTCGCTGGCGGGGACGCCGTATGCCTCGGCCAGCGCCGCCGAGACCTCGCGGCTCTCGGCATCCGTCATCTGGTCGGTCTGCACGCGGACCGCGTCCTCGCCGATCGTGACGACCTTCGTCGTCGCGTCGGGAACGACCGACTGCACCGCCTCGGTGGCGATCTCCTGGTCGGTGGTCGTCACGCTGTTGACCGTGAACTGCGATCCGCCGGTGAACTCGATCGAGAACTGGATGGGGCGGAAGAGGGGCACCAGGGCCGACCCCACCACGAGGATCGCCGCGATGAGGAACCACAGCCGACGACGCCCGACGAAGGGGAACGAGGTCTTGCCGGTGTAGAGGTCGTTTCCGAGCTGACTCATGGAGCGCATCAGTCGTCTCCCTCCTTGCCGGACGTGCCGGGTTTCGACGTGCCGCCCTTGGCAGCGGCCGCGAGCTCCGCCTGCTTGCGCTCGGCGATGGTCTGGCGGCGCTCGGCCTCTCCGCGCGACTTCACCGCACGACGGCCCGCTGCGGTGGTCGCCGTCGCCGCCACCGGCTCGCGGAACTGCGCGCGACCGCGGTACACGGCGCCGAGCGCCGTGGGGTCGAGGCCTGAGAGCGGGTGTCCGCTGCCGAAGAACCGCGTGCGGGCGAGGAGCTGCATGACAGGGTGCGTGAAGAGGATGAAGATCAGGACGTCGATCGCGGTGGTGAGGCCCAGCGTGAACGCGAAGCCCTTCACGGTCGCGTCGGCGAGGATGTAGAGCACCACGGCGGCGAGGATGTTGATCGACTTCGAGATGTAGATCGTGCGCTTCGCTCGATCCCAGCCGTCTTCGACCGCGCTGGTGATGGACTTGCCGTCGCGCAGCTCGTCTCGGATGCGTTCGAAGTAGACGATGAACGAGTCGGCGGTGAAGCCGATCGTCACGATCAGGCCCGCGACACCGGCCAGCGACAGGCGGAAGCCCATGCGCCACGCCAGGATGCACAGCGTGAGGTAGGTCAGCACCGCCATCACGACGAGCGACGCGATGATGACGAAGCCCAGGGCGCGGTAGACGATGAGCGAGTAGATCGCGACGAGGGCGAGACCGATGAGGCCTGCGATGAGGCCGATCTGGAGCTGCTGCGACCCGAGCGTGGCGGAGATCGAGTTGGAGCTCTCGACCGTGAAGGACAGCGGCAGGGCGCCGTACTTCAGCTGGTCGGCGAGCACCTTGGCGGTCTCCTGCGTGAAGCTGCCGGTGATGCTCGGGTCGCCGCCGAGGATCACAGCGTTCATCGACGGGGCCGACAGCACGTAACCGTCCAGCACGAACGCGAACTGGTCGAGCGGCGGCTCCGCGCCGTAGAGGCGCTGGCTGATCTCGCCGAAGACCTGCGTGCCCTCGTCGTCGAAGCGGAGGTTGACGGCCCACAGGCCGTTCTGCTGCTGCAGGCCGAATGTGGCGTCGTCGATCGACGATCCGTCGAGCTCCACCGGCCCGAGGATGTACTTCTGCGTGCCGTCGGGGTCGCAGGTGATGAGCGGCTCGTCGCCCGGCGCGTTCGCGGGGTCGTTCGTCGGGTTCGCGCAGTCGTAGGCGAGGAACTCCGCCTGGAGCTTCGGGGTGATCCACGACGGGTCGCTGCCGTTGGTGGGCTCGGCCGTCGGGGTCGCCTCGAGGGTGGGATCCGGCGTCGGGTACGGCGTCTCGTTGCCGTCCTCGCCGACGAACGAGGTCACCGGCGCCGACGAGTAGAGCACGGCGCGCAGCTGCAGCTGGGCCGAAGCCTCGATGCGGTTGCGGGTCTCCTCGTCGGCCTGACCGGGAATCTGCACGACGATCTGGTTGCCGCCCTGCGTGGTGACGTCGGCCTCGCCGACACCCGATGCGTCGACGCGCTGCCGGATGATCGTCACGGCCTGGTTCATCTGCTCCTCGGAGGGAGCGGCGCCGTCCTCGGTCTGCGCCTCGAGCACGATCTGCGTGCCGCCCTGGAGATCGAGCGCCAGCGCGGGCGTCCAGGAGCTCTGCTGGAAGACGTAGACGCCGAGCGCGTTGATGCCGGCCAGCAGGGCCGTGATCACGAGGAGACCGGTGAGCGCGCGCCACGCATGCCGGACGGGAGTGGATGTCGCCACGGATTCCGCTTTCTGGAAGGAAGCCCGAACGGGCCGCCGGTGGGATCAGGCCTGGGGCTTGGTGCCGGGCTCGGCGTCCGGGTCGGTGGCGTCCGTCTTGTCGTCGGCCGCCACGCGCGTCTCGTCGGCGAGGTCGTCGACGGGGGCCACGACGGGAGCGGATGCCTCGGGGAGGAAGTCGTCCTCGGTCTGAACGTCGGCGGTGGGCTCGACGATGCGAAGGATCGCCTGGCTGTGGACCTTGATGTCGACGCCGGGAGCGATCTCGACGATCGCGGGCTGGTCGAGGTTCTCGGGGTCGTAGGAGACGATCGTGCCGTAGAGCCCGCCCTGCAGCAGCACCTCGGCACCGGGCACGGTCTGGCGCGCGCGCTGCTCCTGCTCGAGCTTCTGCTTGGCCATCCGGCGGCGGGAGCTCCAGAACATGAAGATCAGGAGCACGACCAGCAGGATGATCAGGCCGTAGTTGGTGAAGAACTCGTTCATGAAGGTGAGGTGACCTTTCGGGTCAGGCGCGCGCCAGGGCGGCACTGCCTGTGAGAGGAGGGGCGGGCGAAAGCCTCCAGCGATTATAGGTCATCGAAGTCCAGCACCGATTCGGCCGGACGTGCGCCCAGGTGGGCGTAAGCCTCGGGCGTCGCGACGCGTCCGCGGGGCGTCCTGCCCAGGAAGCCGATGCGCACGAGGTAGGGCTCGACGACCGACTCGATGGTCTCGGCCTCCTCGCCCACCGCGACCGCCAGCGTGCCGAGTCCGACGGGTCCGCCGCGGAAGCGCCGCACCACCGCGTCGAGGACGGCGCGGTCGAGGCGGTCGAGGCCGATCGAGTCGACGTCGTAGAGGTCGAGCGCGGCATCCACGAGGGCCGTGTCGGCGTCGCGGCCGTCGCCGTAGACGACGAGATAGTCGCGCACGCGGCGCAGGAGCCGGTTCGCGATGCGCGGCGTGCCGCGCGAGCGCCGCGCGATCTCGGCCCGGGCAGCGGGCGGGACCGCCACACCGAGCATCGCCGCCGATCGCTCGATCACGCGCTCGAGCTCCTCGGGCTCGTAGTACTCCAGGTGCGCGGTGAAGCCGAAGCGGTCGCGCAGCGGGTTGGGGAGGAGCCCCGACCTCGTCGTGGCGCCGACGAGGGTGAACGGCGCGAGGTCGAGCGGGATGCTCGTGGCTCCGGCCCCCTTGCCGACCATGATGTCGATGCGGAAGTCCTCCATCGCGAGGTAGAGCATCTCCTCCGCCGAGCGGGCCATGCGGTGGATCTCGTCGATGAAGAGCACCTCGCCCGGAGTGAGGCTCGACAGCAGCGCGGCGAGATCGCCGGCGTGCTGGATTGCGGGGCCGCTGGACAGCCGCAACGGCCGCTCGCTCTCGTGCGCCACGATCATCGCCAGCGTGGTCTTGCCGAGCCCGGGCGGGCCAGAGAGCAGGATGTGGTCGGGCGGGCGCTGCTGGATGCGGGCGGCGTCGAGGAGGAGCTGCAGCTGACCGCGCACCTTGTGCTGACCGACGAACTCGGCCAGCGACGTGGGACGCAGCGCGCCCTCGATCGCCAGTTCGGTCTCGTCGACCGGCTCGGCGGCGTCGCGCACGTCATCCACCGACGGGCTCCTTCCGCGCGGGACCGAGGAGCGCGAGGGTGTGGCGCAGCAGCGCAGGCACCGACGCGCGATCGGCGTCGGGGGCGTCTGCGGCGACCGTCTCGACGGCTTCCGCGGCGACGCGCTCGGACCAGCCCAGTCCGACCAGCGCCTGCACGACCTGCGCGGGAACGGCGGTCGAGGCATCCGCTCGTCCGGGCGTCGCCGGACGCGAGGCGACGATCTTGCCGGCGAGCTGCACGACGATCAGCTTCGCGGTCTTCGGCCCGATGCCCGACACCCGGCGGAACGGGCCGTCGTCATCGGCTCCGACCGCGTCGGCGATCTGGGCGACGGTGAGCGTCGACAGCACGCCGAGCGCCGACTTGGGCCCGACGCCCGTCACGCTCAGCAGCTGGGTGAAGACCACCAGCTCTTCGCGCTCCTCGAAGCCGAACAGCGACAGGGCGTCCTCGCGGACGATGAGGTTCGTGTGGAGCAGGATCGACTCGCCGAGGTGCGCGCCGCGCGCGACCTGGGGCGTCACGGCGACGGAGAGCCCGACTCCGCCGACCTCGACGACGAGGGCGTCCTGCTCGAGGTGCACGACGGTGCCGCGGACTGACGAGATCATATGTCGAGCCTACGGGCGCCTTCGGACGTTTGTTCGAGCGACACGCTCAGCGCCGGGCCAGTCGCTCGGCGTCGTGCCACGCCTGCTGCGCCGGGGTGAGCGGAGCGGATGCCGATACCGGCGCTCCGCCGCGCCAGGCGTGGCACAGCGCGATCGCCAGTGCGTCGGCGGCATCCGCCGGCTGGGGCAGCGCGTCGAGCCGCAGGACGCGGGCGACCATCGTCTGCACCTGACGCTTGTCGGCCGATCCGTACCCCGTCACCGCCGCCTTGACCTCGGACGGCGTGTGCGTCGCTGCGGGAAGACCCCGCTCCCCCGCGATGAGCAGCGCGATGCCGCTCGCCTGGGCGGTGCCCATCACCGTCTGGCGGTTCTGCTGCGCGAACACGCGCTCGACGGCGACCACATCGGGGGCGTGGGCGTCCACGACCGCGCGGAGTCCCGCGGCGATGACCGCGAGGCGCTCCTCGATCGGTGCCGCCGGCTCGGACCGGATCACGCCCACATGGACCAGCCGTGCCGAGCGGTCGGGCGCGACATCCACCACCCCGACGCCGCACCGGGTGAGGCCCGGGTCGATGCCGAGCACCCGGAGCCCGGAGCGCGCGCGAGGGGAGGTCACTCCCCCACGCTAGGCGAGGCGGTCGACGCGGGCACCGAGGCGCACCGGGTGCGGACTACTCGTCCTCTTCGAGCTCGGCCTGGACCTCGGCGGACAGGTCGAAGTTGCTGAAGACGTTCTGCACGTCGTCGCTGTCCTCGAGGGCGTCGATGAGCCGGAAGATCTTGCGGGCGGTCTCGGCGTCGATCTCGACCTTGAGGTTCGGCACGAACTCGACGTCGGCCGACTCGTACTCGATGCCGGCCTCCTGCAGCGCGGATCGCACCGTGACGAGGTCGGTCGCCTCGGTGATGACCTCGAAGCCCTGTGCATGGGGTTCGATCTCCTCGGCTCCGGCCTCGAGGACGGCGAGCATGACGTCGTCCTCGCTGGTGCCTTCGCCCGAGACGACGATCACGCCCTTGCGGGTGAAGTTGTACGCCACGCTGCCGGGGTCGGCCAGGGTCCCGCCGTTGCGCGTGAGTGCGGTGCGCACCTCTGCCGCGGCCCGGTTCTTGTTGTCGGTGAGGCACTCGATCATGAGCGCGACGCCGTTGGGACCGTAGCCCTCGTATGTGATCGAGGAGTACTCGACGGACTCGCCGCCGATGCCGGCGCCGCGCTTGATGGCCCGGTCGATGTTGTCCTTGGGGACGGAGGTCTTCTT
>NZ_JAYRDE010000069.1:0-16450 GCF_041909575.1 Microbacterium sp.
CGGCTCGTCGCATCCTGGGGCTGGAGTAGGTCCCAAGGGTTGGGCTGTTCGCCCATTAAAGCGGTACGCGAGCTGGGTTTAGAACGTCGTGAGACAGTTCGGTCCCTATCCGCTGCGCGCGTAGGAAGTTTGAGAGGATCTGACCCTAGTACGAGAGGACCGGGTTGGACGAACCTCTGGTGTGTCAGTTGTTCCGCCAGGAGCACCGCTGATTAGCTACGTTCGGGATGGATAACCGCTGAAAGCATCTAAGCGGGAAGCCGGCCTCAAGATGAGACTTCCATACCTTTATGGTGAGAGGCTCCCAGCCAGACTACTGGGTTGATAGGCCAGATGTGGAAGCACGGCAACGTGTGCAGCTGACTGGTACTAATAAGCCGATGACTTGACAATCACCCCCACCCCCGGGTGGGGACCTGATGCCCGCGTCCACTGAGTGGTTCTCGATGTACGGTCGAGAACCGCACCAACACTTTTGTGTGGTGCAGACTGAAACATCAATAGTGTTTCGGCGGCCATAGCGAGAGGGAAACGCCCGGTCCCATTCCGAACCCGGAAGCTAAGCCTCTCAGCGCCGATGGTACTGCAGGGGGGACCCTGTGGGAGAGTAGGACACCGCCGGACTTCCATTACCGAAATGGCCACCCAACGCAGGGTGGCCATTTCGCGTTAACCCCCGACATCCGCAGAGGGCGACGGGCGCGTGCGGGCGCGCGTCCTCGATAGACTCGAGGGATGCCGGCGCTCGACCTCACCGCGACATCCGCGGACCTCACTCGGACGATCTGCGACATCCCGAGCGTCTCCGCTGACGAGACCCGTCTCGCGGATCTCATCCACGAGGCGGTGCGAGACCTTCCGCACCTCGACGTGTACCGCGACGGCGACACGATCGTCGCCCGCACCCAGGGATCTCGAGCGCAGCGCGCGGCCATCGCCGGTCACATCGACACGGTGCCCATCAACGGCAACGTCCCGACGCGCGACATCGAGATCGACGGCGAGCCGTACATCTGGGGTCGCGGCACCGTCGACATGAAGGCGGGCGTCGCGGTCCAGCTCAAACTCGCCGCCGAGCTCACCGACCCACGCGTCGACATCACCTGGATGTGGTACGACCACGAAGAGGTCGATGCCGACCTCAACGGCCTCACGCGTCTGGCCGCCTCCCGTCTCGACCTGTTCGCGGCCGACTTCGCCATCCTCGGCGAGCCGTCCAACGGGCAGGTGGAGGGCGGCTGCAACGGCAACATGCGGGTCATCGTGCGCACCCACGGCGTGCGCTCGCACTCCGCCCGCGCGTGGGTCGGCGAGAACGCGATCCACAAGGCCGCCCCGGTCCTGTCGCGCCTCGCGGAGTATCGTCCTCGCGACATCGCCGTCGAGGGGCTGGTGTACCGCGAAGGCCTGAACGCCGTCCGCATCGGCGGAGGCATCGCCGGCAACGTGATCCCCGATCTGTGCGAGGTCGAGGTGAACTACCGCTTCGCGCCCAGCCGCGACGCCGCCGAGGCCGAACGCCATGTCCGCGATGTGTTCTCGGGCTTCGACGTGGAGATCGTCGACCTGGCGGTGGGTGCGCGTCCCGGACTCGACGCTCCCCTCGCGCAGGAGTTCGTCGCAGCGGTCGGCGCCGAACCGCGGCCGAAGTACGGGTGGACGGATGTCGCTCGCTTCAGCGCGCTCGGCGTACCCGCCGTGAACTACGGCCCGGGCGACCCGCACCTCGCGCATCACGACGAGGAGCGCGTTCCCGTCGCCCAGATCGATGCGGTCGAGCAGGGCCTGCGCGCGTGGCTCAGCGGTCGCTGACGCAGGACGCCCCCGCATCGCCGGGCTTCGCGACGATCGCGCTGCGTGTCGCGCTGATCTACGCCGCCGCCCGCGTGGTCACCACGGTCTTCCTGCTCGTCGCCGGCCAGCTCTCCGGATTCGACTCCCGCTTCGGTCCCGACGCGGGCCTCGGAGATCTCGTGCTGGGCTGGGACGCACGGTGGTACTGGATCGTCGCCGAGACGGGGTATCCCTCTGAACTGCCCCGCACCGATGCCGGCGAGGTGGCGGAGAACCAGTGGGCGTTCATGCCCGTCTATGCATACCTGGCCAAGGTCGTGGCCATCCCGTTCGGTCAATGGGTCGTCGGCGCCTTCATCGTCTCGATCGTCGCCGGGTATGCGGCATCCGTGGCGCTCTACTATCTCCTGCGGGAGCGGCTCGACTCCACGGCCGCGATGTGGGCGGTGGCGTTCTTCGCGGCCGGACCGCTCGCCGCGCTCTTCCAGGTCGGATACGCCGAGTCGCTGTTCCTGGTCTGGTTGTTCCTCGCGCTCTGGTGCGTCGTGCGCCGGCGTTACGTCTGGCTGTACCTGCTCATTCCGCTGATGGGCTACACCCGTCCCGGCGTGCTCGCGTTCGCGCTGTTCCTAGGACTCTTCGGCATCTGGCGCTTCGTCACGAGGTGGCGCGAACCACTGGCCGGGCGCGAGGTGGCGCACATCGTGGCGCTCGGGCTGCTCGCCGTGGTGGTCGGCTTCTCGTGGCAGCTGCTGGCCGGCTGGGTGACCGGCGAGAGCGGCGCCTACCTCGCCACCGAGCTGGCCTGGCGTCGCAACTGGATCCCCGGGGACGCGGCGTTCTTCCCGCTCGAGGGGTTCGTGAGTGCGAGCGCCTTCTGGTTCGGGTCCGTCTGGGGGCTGAGCGCCGAGCTCGGGTACCTCGTGCTCGCCGCATCCGTGGCGGGTGTCGCCGCGATCCTCCTCTTCGTGCCGCAGGTCAAGCGCCTCGGAGTCGAGGTGCGCCTGTGGAGCGCGAGCTACCTCATCTACCTGCTGCTCGTGTTCTTCCCGCAGTCGAGCATCTTCCGGCTGCTCGTCCCGCTGTCTCCGCTGTGGGGAGCCTTCGCGGTGCCACGGTCGACGGCATGGCGTGTCAGCGTGCTCGCGCTGTGCACCCTGGGGCAGTGGTGGTGGATCTACAACATGTACGCGCTCGGGAATGCGATCTGGCAGATTCCCTGACGGCGCGCCGGATGGCGTATTCCCCAGGATGGGACCTCGCGTCCCACTGCTCACGATAAACTTGTCTTCGCAGATCATCGATGAAAGGGAGCCGCAATGGCAGCCATGAAGCCGAGAACCGGAGACGGGCCGATGGAGGCCGTGAAGGAGGGTCGACTGATCATCGTGCGCGTGCCGCTCGAGGGTGGCGGTCGCCTGGTCGTCTCCGTCAACGACGCTGAGGCGAAGGAGCTGTACGACGTTCTGGGTGGAGTCGTCGCAGCCGCCTGAGGCACATTCGTTCCGCTGAGCGGCCGGTCGAGAGACCGGCCGTTTCGCGTTCCCGCGATCCGGTCTCGACCGAGTGGGGAAGCGGGTCAGTCCTGTGGGACGGTCGTGAGCTGGAGGAGTCCTTCTCCGACGATCGAGAGAGCTCCGATGACCGCGGGGGAGGCCTGGGTCTCCTGGATGAGCGAGCGGTAGGCCGTCGTCACCGCGTCGCGACGCACCGGGTCGGCGACCGCGCCGCCGGCCATGACGCGGGGGATCAGGACGGTTCCTCCGGCGCGCACCAGCCGGAGTCCGTCCTCGACGTACTCGATGACGCCCTCGGGGTCGGCGTCCACGAGGACGATGTCGTACGACGCCTCGTTCATGCGGGGAAGGACTTCGGCCGCCCGGCCGGTGATGAAGCGCGCCCGCGCAGGCGGGATGCGCGCGTCGGCGAACGCCTGGCGCGCGGCGCCGAGGTGCTCGGGCTCCTTGTCGATGGTCGTCAGGGTCGCGCGCGGCGAGCCGTGCAGCAGCCAGAGGCCGGAGACGCCCGCCCCCGTGCCGATCTCGACGATGTTGAGGGCCTGCGACACGGCGGCGATGACCGCGCACTGCGCGCCCACGGGTGCGCTGATCGGCGCGGCGCCGAGCTCGAGGGCGTGCGCCCGCGCGCGGGCGATGTGCTCCGGCTCGATCGTCGCCTCCGCGGCGAACCGCTGATTGGCGTTCTGCTCTCCCATCACATTCCTCCACGCGAAAGCCTACGCGGGCGGCGTGCGCCCGCTCCTCAGGCGCGGCGGTAACCTGATCTCATGTTCTTCGGCCTCACGATCGAGAAGCTCCTCCTGATCGGGGTGATCGCGGCGTTCATCGTCGGCCCCGAGCGGCTGCCTCGGTACGCGGAGGCTCTTGCGGGCTTCACGCGTCGTGCGCGTGACTGGGTCTCGTCCGCGCGCACGCGGGTCCGCGAGGAGATGGGCGAGGACTTCGACGACGTCGACTGGAAGACGCTCGACCCGCGGCAGTACGACCCGCGCCGCATCATCCGCGAGGCGCTCCTCGACGACGCTCCCGTGCCGACGGTGCGCGCGGCCCAGGCGGGCGCGGCGATCGCGGCGACGGGCACGCCTCCGTCCCCGCCCGTGCGCTCCCCGTTCCGCGGGCCCGAGAACGGGCCCACCCCGTTCGACTCCGAGGCCACGTAGCCGCAGCCGCGACAGCCAGGCTCACCCCGGACGCAGCGGGAGCGGGCGGCCCGAGAGCCCGCGGGGCTCGCGCGCGATGGCCGCGGCGACGCGGCCTATGGCGACGGATGCCGGATCCTCCGGGTGCGCGACGACCGCGGGCACGCCCGCATCCGCGTCGGCCCGCAGCGTCGGGCTGAGCGGGACCGAGGCGAGGAGCGGCACCGAGGTCTCGGCATCCGTCAGCGCAGCGGCGACCGCGGCGCCCCCGCCCGCCCCGAACAGCGCGAACGACGAGCCGTCGGGAAGCGTCATCGCGGCCATGTTCTCGACGACGCCGATCACGCGCTGCCCGGTCTGGCGGGCGACGAGCCCGCTGCGGACGGCGACGTCGGAGGCCGCGGCCTGCGGCGTCGTGACCACGAGCACGTCGGCGTTGGGCAGCAGCTGCCCGACCGAGATCGCCATGTCGCCCGTGCCGGGCGGCATGTCCAGCAGCAGCACGTCGAGGTCGCCGAAGTAGACGTCGGTGAGGAACTGCTGGACGGTGCGGTGCAGCATCGGGCCGCGCCACGCGACAGCGCCCAGCGGCGCATCGTTCGGCCCGCGGCGCAGGAACATGCCGATCGAGATGACCTTCACCCCGTGCGCGACGGGCGGCAGCATGAGGTCGTCGATGCGCGTCGGCTGCGGCACCGAGCCGTCGGGGGCGACCAGCCCGAGCAGCGGCGGGATCGAGAAGCCGTGCACGTCGGCGTCGATGAGTCCGACCGCGAGCCCGCGGGCAGCGAGGGCCACCGCGAGATTGGCGGTCACGCTGGACTTGCCGACGCCGCCCTTGCCGCTCGTGACGGCGATCACGCGGGTCAGGGTTCCCGGACCGAACGGCATCTCGCGTGCCGCCCGCCCACCGCGGAGTCGCTCGGTGAGAGCCTGGCGCTCCTGCGGTGACATGACACCGACCTCGAGGGCGACGTCGGCGATGCCGGCAACGGCGGATGCCGCGGCCCGCACGTCGGACGAGATCCGGTCGGCGGCGGGGCAGCCGACGATCGTCAGCGCGATGCCGACGTGGGCGACGGCGCCCTGCACCGCGATCTGACGCACCATGTCGAGCTCGCCGATCGGTCGGCGCAGCTCCGGATCGATGACGGCCGAGACGGCGCGCCGGACAGCGTCGGCGGCGTCGTCACTCATCGCGTTGCGCCACCTCGGCGCCCTGCCCGTCGAGCTTCTCGAGCAGTGTGCGCAGCTCTGCGCGCAGCATCTCGCGCGTCAGGACCTCCTCGGAGAAGTCGTTCACCGCCATGCGCAGTGCCACGACCTCGCGGGCGAGGTATTCGGTGTCGGCGAGGTTGCGCTCGGCGCGCTGCCGGTCCTGCTCGATCTGCACGCGGTCGCGGTCGTCCTGCCGGTTCTGAGCGAGCAGGATGAGGGGTGCGGCGTAGGAGGCCTGCAGCGACAGGATGAGCGTGAGCAGCGTGAAGTTCGTCGCCGCCGGGTCGAACTGGTACTGGGGCGGCATCCAGATGTTCCAGCTCAGCCAGACGAGCACGAAGATCGTCATGCCGAGCAGGAATCCGGACGTGCCCATCGCACGCGCGAACGACTCCGAGAACCGGCCGAACCGGTCGCGCGAGGGCTGCGGCGTGCGCTGCAGCATGCCGCCGCGGCCGCGGGGCGCGTCGAGGGCGGGGGTGCGTGCCTGGCGTGCCATCAGCGCCTCCGCGGGATCGATGCGGTGCCGGTGGGAACGGATGCCGCATCTCTGTCGCCGTCGTGCGAGCGCCAGTCGTCGGGCAGCAGGTAGTCCAGGACGTCGTCGATGCTGACCGCGCCCACCAGGCGGTGGGCCTGGTCGACCACCGGGACCGACACGAGGTTGTAGCTGGCGAGGAGTCGCGCCACCTCGGCCGCCGAAGCCGACGCGGGCATCGGGTCCAGCGTGTCGTCGATGATCGCGCCGAGCCTCTCGTGCGGCGGATAGCGCAGCATCCGCTGGAAGTGCACGGTGCCCAGCAGCCTGCCCGTCGGCGTCTCGTAGGGCGGGAGCGTGACGAACACCGCCGCCGCGAGGGCGGGGTGAAGTTCGTGGCGGCGGATCAGCGCCAGCGCCTCGGCGACCGTGGCGTCGGCGGAGAGCACGATCGGCTCGCTCGTCATGAGCCCGCCCGCGGTGTCGGGTCCGTACTTCAGCAGGGCGCGCACGTCCTCGGCCTCTTCGGGCTCCATGAGCTCGAGCAGCTCCTCCGAGCGCTCCTCGGGCAGCTGGCCCAAGAGGTCGGCCGCGTCGTCGGGCTCCATGGCATCGAGGATGTCGGCGGCGCGCTCATCCCCGAGGGCCTCGAGGATGTGCACCTGCTCCTCTTCGGGCATCTCCTCGAGCGCGTCGGCGAGACGGTCGTCGGGGAGCTCCTCGGCGACCTCGATGAGCCGGTCCTCGGGGAGGTCCAGGAGGGTGTTGGCGAGGTCCGCGGGCTTGAGGTCGGAGTAGGTGGCGACGAGCTGCTCGGCCGACTGGGCCTCGCCGGGATTCTGCTGCTCCCGCACGTCGGACCAGGCGGCGAACGTGGTCGGGCCCTTCGCGAACGGTGAGGCGCTCGTGCGCGGACGACGCAGGAAGAGCTGACCGACATCCCACTCTCCGAGCCGGTTCCGCTCGATCGCGACGTCCTCGATCACTGCGGTGCCCGAGCCGTCGTTGAGGTACACCTTGCGCCCGAGGAGCTCGGCCATGACGCGCACCTCGCCGCCGCGCTGCTGGAAGCGGCGGACGTTGATGAGCCCCGTCGTGATCACCTGACCGGTGGCGATGGATGTGACGCGGCCGATCGACACGAACACGTGACGGCGCCCCGGGATCTCCACGACCAGGCCGATGACGCGCGGGGGATCATCCTTGCGGTAGATGACGACGACGTCTCGGACCTTGCCGAGCCGGTCGCCGGCAGGGTCGAAGACGAAGCACCCGGACAGGCGCGCGACGAATACCCTCTGCGTGCTCACACCTCTCAGCGTAGTCCGCAGGCCGTGGGAGGATGGAGAGATGACCATGATGGGCGGACGCTTTCCTCAGGGCTCCGGCGACGTCGGCCAGCAGGTCGCGAGCTTCCCGACCTACGAGGCGGCGCAGAAGGCCGTCTCCTCCCTCATCGCCGGCGAGATCCCCGCGCGCGACATCGCGATCGTGGGTCAGGGGCTGCGCTCGGTCGAACGCGTCACCGGCCGTCTCGGCTATGCCTCGGCAGCCCGATCGGGCGCCATCAACGGCCTTCTGCTCGGCTTGCTCTTCTCGGCGATCCTCGTGATCGGGTCGCCGTCCGTGCCCATCCAGGCCTTCGTGGGGATGCTGTTCGTCGGCATCGCCATCGGCATGCTGCTGAGCATCATCACGTACTCGTTCGTCCGCCGCCGCCGCGACTACGCGTCCGTCATGCAGGTCGTCGCCGACCACTACGAGGTCACCGTCACGGCGGCGAGCATCCACCGCGCCCGGCAGATCCTCGGTCCGCAGGTCGTCGCCGAGCCGGCGGCCGCTGGCGCGCCGCCCGTTGCGGATGCCGCAGACCCGCCTCGCTACGGTGAACGCGTGACCCCGGATCCCGCTCGCGACGTGGAGGCACAGCACGGTCCCGCCGCCGGCGGCGAGCCCCACCGAGCGGGCGATGCGGACGACGCGCGCGAGACGGAAGACGCGACCGACCAGTCTCCGCGGGAGCGCTGAGACCGTGCACGAGGAGGATCTCCGGGTCCCCGTCGCGCTGCCGGCCGGGGAGTTCCCGGTGTCGGCGGCGTTCGCACGACCGGATGACGCGTGGGCGCTGGTCGCCGTCGCCCACGGCGCCGGGGCGGGCATGCGGCATCCGTTCCTCTCCGGCTTCGTCGGGGCGCTCTTCACCGAGGGCGTCGCGACGCTGCGGTTCACCTTCCCCTACCTCGAGGCAGGACGACGGATGCCGGGCCCGGCCGCCCATGCGATCGCGACGTGGTCGGCGGTCGAAGCCGAGGCGACGCGCCAGGCGCCCGATCTCGCGTTCTGGGCCGCCGGGAAGTCCTATGGGGGCCGGATGGCCTCGATGGCGGCCGCGGAGTCGGCGATCTCGCCGGCCGGCCTGGCCTACCTCGGGTATCCGCTGCATCCGCCGGGCAGCCCCGAGAAGGCGCGCACCGCGCACCTGCCCGACGTGCGCCAGCCGCAGCTCTTCATCGAAGGCTCGAACGACCCGTTCATCGACCCCCACGACCAGTTCGAGCGAGCGGTCGCGTCGTGCCAGGATGCCGAGACCGTGTGGATCGACGGCGGCGGGCACTCGTTCGAGATCAAGGGCCGCAAGCGTCCGGCCGACGAGGTCGGCGCAGGCATCGCCCCCGTCCTCGTGGCGTGGATGCGCCGGCGGGGTCAGCGTCCGGCCGCGTAGCCCTGCATCCCGCGGGGGTTCGCCGCCGCCCAGAGCACGCCGTCGGCCGATCGCCGACCGACAGCCGACACCCGGCCGAGCGACCAGTCTCCGGCGCGCGTGACCCGGTGGCCCCGGCGTTCGAGGCCGGCGATGACCCCCTCGCCCAGACGGTCCTCGACGACCGCTCCCGCCGGAGTCCAGGTGCGCGGCCAGAAGGACTCGGGCATCGCCGTCGTGTGGAGGCTGGGGGAGTCGATGGCCTCCTGCGCGGAGTAGCCGCCGACGATCATGCGCAGCAGCACCGGCAGCTGCCACTGATCCTGCTGATCGCCGCCGGGCGTGCCGATCGCGAACTCCGGCGTGCCGTCGCGCAGCGCCAGCGTCGGAGTGAGCGTCGTGCGGGGACGACGTCCCGGGACGAGCGAGGACGGCGTCCCCGGCTCGAGCCACGTCATCTGCAGTCGCGTGCCGAGGCAGAACCCGAGGCCCGGGATCGTCGGCGACGACTGCAGCCACCCGCCCGACGGCGTGGCCGAGACGATGTTGCCCCAGCGGTCCACCACGTCGAGGTGGCACGTGTCGCCGCGTGTCTCGCCGGTGCGCGCCACCGTCGGCTCGCCGGTCGACGCCTCGACACCTGCGTACTCTGTGCGCAGCGGCGGCCGGAACGGGGCGCGCCCGCCGATGCTGCCCGGGCGGAAGTCCTCCGACGCCGCCGCGCCGATCAGCGAGCGCCGTTCGGCGAGATAGTCCTCGTCGAGGAGCGCGCCGAGGTCGACGTCGGCGTCGCCGAACCACGCGTCGCGGTCGGCCAGCGCGAGCTTCTGCGCCTCCAGGAGCAGGTGCGCACCCGCCTCGGACGAGGGGTCGAGCAGGTCGTCGTCGAACGGCTCGAGGAGCGCGAGCGCCTGCAGCAGAGCGGGCCCCTGCGTCCACGCGCCGGCCTTGGCGATCGTCCGCCCGCGGAACGCGCGCGTGACCGCCGGCTCGTAGCCTGCCTCGAACGCGGCGAAGTCGTCGGCGGTGATCACGCCCGCATGGCGCCCGCCGGCGGAGTGGCGATGCGGCTTCGCGGCGAAGGCAGCGGCCTCCTGCGCGACCCGCCCGGTCCGCCATTCGCGGCGCGCCGCGTCGATGCGGGCGGCTCGTCCGACCGGCCCGTCGTCCCGGACCGTGCACGACGCGTGCACGAGGCCGTCGAGCACCTCGGCGTACGCGGGGTTGCGGACCACCTCACCCGGGCGCGGTGGCATTCCGCCGGGCATCCACAGCTCGGCCGACGTCGTCCACTCGTCGCGGAAGAGCTCGGCCACCCGCGCGATCGTCGCGGCGGCCTGGGGAGTCAGCGGATGCCCGTCGCGCGCGTAGCCGATCGCGTAGGCCAGGACCTCGGCGAGTTCCCACGTGCCGTGGTCGCGCAGCAGGAGGAGCCAGGCGTCGACCGCGCCGGGGACGGCGGCCGCGAGCGCACCGGAACCCGGAACGAGGTCGAGTCCCTCGGCACGGTAGTGCTCGATGGTCGCCCCCGCCGGGGCCGGCCCCTGACCCATGAGCACGGCCGGGGCCGAGGCATCCGCCGTCTGGAAGATGCCCACCAGGTCGCCGCCCGGGCCGTTGAGGTGCGGCTCGACGACATGGAGGACGAAGGCGGCGGCGACCGAGGCGTCGAATGCGTTGCCGCCGCGTTCGAGCACGGCCTGCGCGGTCGCCGTGGCGAGCCAGTGCGTCGACGCGGACATCCCGAACGTGCCCGACAGCGTCGGGCGCGTGGTGAACGCGGGCGGGGGAGTGAACGTCACGCCGAGAGTCGGGCGATCCAGGCCTCGACCTCGTCGGCGGTGCGGGGGATGCCCGCCGAGAGGTTGACGGGGCCGTCGGCGGTCATGAGGATGTCGTCCTCGATGCGGACGCCGATCCCGCGGTACTCCTCGGGAACGGTGAGATCGTCGATCTGGAAGTACAGTCCCGGCTCGATCGTGAACACCATGCCGGCTTCGAGCAGGCCGTCGTAGTACATGTCGCGGCGGGCCTGCGCGCAGTCGTGGACGTCGATGCCGAGGTGGTGGCTCGTGCCGTGCACCATGTAGCGGCGGTGGTGTCCGCCGGTGTCGGCGTCGAGCGCCTCCTGAGCGCTCACCGGGAGCATCCCCCACTCCGCCACGCGCGTGGCGATGACCTGCATCGCGGCCTCGTGGACCGCGCGGAACCTGACGCCCGGGCGGGCCGCCTCGAAGGCCGCGTCGGCCGCCTCGCGCACCGTCTCGTAGATGCGGCGCTGGATGTCGGTGAACCGGCCGCTCACGGGCAGGGTGCGGGTGATGTCGGCGGTGTAGAGGCTGTCGACCTCGGCGCCGGCGTCGACCAGGATGAGGTCGCCCGGGACCACCGCGCCGTCGTTGCGCGTCCAGTGCAGGTAGCAGGCGTGGGGACCGGATGCCGCGATCGTGTCGTAGCCGACCGCGTTGCCGTCACTGCGCGCTCGCTGGTGGAACACGCCCTCCACGATGCGCTCCCCGCGGGGGTGCGCCACGATGTCGGGCAGGCGGCCGACGATGTCGTCGAAGCCGCTCGCGGTGACGTCGACGGCGAGCTTCATCTGGCCGATCTCGTAGGCGTCCTTGATGAGGCGGAGCTCGGACACGAAGCGGGTGAGGTCGTCGTCCTCGTCGAGCACGACGTCGTCGTCGCGGCGCTCCAGGTCGTCGATGTGGGCGGTCGCGAGGCCGAGGTCGGCCGCCACGCCGCCGAGGGCGGGGCGGGGACCGATCCAGAACTCGCCGATCGAGGCGTCCGAGTAGAACTCCGCCGTCGTGCGGTCGGCGCGCTCGCGGAAGTACAGCGTGACGTCGTGGCCCTCGCCGTCACGGGGCTCGAAGACCAGCACCGATCCGGGCTCGGCGTCCGCGGCCCACCCGGTCAGGTGCGCGAACGCCGAGTGCGCGCGGAACGGGTAGTCGGTGTCGTTGCTGCGCTGCTTGAGCTCGCCGGCGGGCAGGATGAGGCGCTTGCCGGGGAACGCCGCCGACACGGCGTCGCGGCGGGCGGCGGTGTAGGCGGCCTGCGCACGGGCTGGGGGTGCGGTGTCGGGGCGCTCGGCCCAGCCTTCGGAGATGGTGTCGAGGAAGCCCTGGCCATACGGCTGACGGCGGTTCGTGGTGGTCGACGCGGGGGTCTCGGCGTCGGTGGTCGCGATCGTGTCGCTGTCGCCTGCGGTGCTCATGCCTCCAGTCTGGCACGCGACCCCGGCGCGGCGCCCGGTTCAGCCCGCAGGCTCCAGCTGCACGATGAACGGCCGGTGATCCGAGCCGGAGTCGTCCATCGACCGCAGCACGAGCGACCCCGTCGCCTCCCAGTGCGCCGAGGTCATCACGTGGTCGATCGGAGTGCCCAGCAGCGCCGGCACCGCGGCGGACCACGTGCCGATCGCGCCGTTGCCGGTCGCCACGGCGGTGTCGCGGCACAGGCCCAGATCGCCGCCGTCGACGCCGAGGTCGGCCATGTGGTCGACCGTCGCGTTGAAGTCGCCGGCCATGATCACGTTCGCGGTGCCGCACTGGTCGGCCAGCCACTGCAGGTCGTCGCGCCACTCCTGCATATAGCTCTGGCGCGGGGCCACGGCGTGCGCGGCGACCACGATGGGGCCGTTGCCGTTCGTCGGCATCGCCACGGCGCTGGGCACCGTCGAGGTGTTGCTGATGCCGTCCACCGACGACTCGATCACCGCGTAGTCGCCGAGCTCCGGAGCGATGAGGAGCGTCGTCGATCCGGCATCCCACTCCGTCGACGGATCCTCGGCGTGGTGGGCCCACATCCGGTGCCCGAGCTCCCGCATCGCGATCGCGACCTGCTCGCCGGTCTCGATGGTGGTCTCGGGGAGCGCGACGATGTCGGCATCCATGGCGACGGCGATCTTGGCGATCGTGCCCGGCGGCGTCGCGGGGCCGGCGGTGTTCCAGGTCATGACGCGGATCGCCGTGTCGGTCTTGGCAGGCAGGGCATCGGTGCCCGTTCCGCCGCGGCTCAGGACGAACGCGCCGTTGGCGACGGCGGCGATACCCGTGACCAGGGCGATCGCGAGCGCGAAGCCGCGGATCGGCCGTGCGACGGCGAGCAGCAGGAAGAGGACCGCGGCGACCGCGAACGCGAGTGCGAGCAGACCGCGGAACGACACGAGCTGCGCGACCGGGTACGTGCGCTCCAGCCGGAAGAAGGCGGGCCACGTGACCACGGCGGCGGCGATCGCGCAGATCACGGTCGCGAGGATCCCGAGCAGGCGCAGCACGACGGCGACTCTATGCGAGCAGTCTGGGAGATCGGTCAGCACGCGACCGCATGTCGCCGCGCTAATCTCGGAGGATGCCGGCAGTGCAGCGATTCGAGGGGCCGAGCGACCTCCACCTGCACTCGGTCCACTCCGACGGCACCGAGTCGCCCGCGCAGGTGATGGCGGCCGTTCACCGTCACGGCCTGCGGACCGCCGCGCTCACCGACCACGACACGACCTCGGGATGGGCCGAGGCGGCCGAGGCCGCGGGATCGCTCGGGATGACGTTCCTGCCGGGCATGGAGCTGTCGGCGCGTCACGAATGGCGCAGCGTCCACGTGCTCGCCTATCTCGTCGATCCCGACGACGCAGCGCTCCGGGCGATGACCGAGCGGATCCGGTCCTCGCGGCTGGACCGGGCGCGCCTCATGGCCGACCGCATCTCCCGCGACTACGACCTCGTCTGGGACGACATCCTCGCGCAGACCTCCGACGGCGCGACGGTGGGGCGGCCGCACATCGCCGACGCCCTCGTCGCGCGGGGACTCGTCCGCGACCGGGCGGAGGCGTTCTCCAGCATCCTGAGCCCGCGCGGCGACTACTACGTCGCCCTGTACGCGCCCGATCCCGTCACGGCCATCGAGCTGGTCGCCGGAGCAGGGGGCGTCCCCGTCATCGCCCACCCCGCAGGACGGGCGGGGGTGCTGCCCATGGCGCTCCTGGAGCGGATGCTGCGCGCCGGCCTCGCCGGATTCGAGCTGGGTCATCGCGAGAACCTGGGGTCCGGCATCCGCACGCTCCGGGCCCTGTGCGAGGAGCGCGATCTCATCGTGACGGGATCGAGCGACTACCACGGGCTGGGCAAGCCCAACCAGCCCGGCGAGCACACCACCGCAGACGAGATGGTCGCCCGCATCATCGACCGCGCAACGGGAAGCGCCCCCGTCTACCCGTAGGCAGGCGGGGGCGCTTCGCGAGAGAGAGGATGCTCAGGCGAGCGCCTTCGCCTTGATGGCGTCGTACTCGGCCTGGGTGATGGTGCCGGCGTCGAGGAGGGTCTTGGCCTTGGCGATCTCGTCGGACGGGCTCGGGGCGCTCGCGACCTGCTTGATGTAGGCGTCCTGCGCCGCCTGGATCTGCCGCGCCTCGGCCGCACCGCGCTTGGCCATGCCGTTGCCGCGGGCGATCAGGTAGACCAGCAGCGTGAGGAAGGGCACGAAGATCAGGAAGATGATCCACACGGCCTTCCACCAGCCGCTGAGCTCATGGTCGCGGAAGAGGTCGCTGATCACCGCGAAGAGCGCGAAGAGGTAGGCGACGAAGACGAATGCCCACAGGAACCACCAGATGATGTCTCCGAGGGAGCCCCAGAAGCCCTGGTACTCGTAGCTCGTGGTGACGGCGTCGATGAATCGCACGATGCGTGCCTTTCTGATGCGAGGTGCCGGCGCGACATGCGCCGCCTGCGATCAGGGTAGCGTCAGCGCGCCGCGGACTCGCGTGATTTCGCCCGTATGTCGCCGCAGGTCAGGCGCTGACGGGGGCTCCGCCGCCCGGTGCGCCCGAGCCGCCACGACGGCGACGGCGACGCCGGGGCGCCGGCTTGCCGTCGTGGTGCTCCTTGCCTCCGCCGTCGTGGGTCCCGCCGCCGTCGGCCCCGCGGTCCGCCCGGTCGGCGGAGCGCTCGGCCGATCCGCCCTCGCCCGGCCCACCCGAGGATCCGGACCGGCGACGGCGACGGCGGGTGCCATCGGACGGCGCGCCGTCGCGGGGTGCGGCATCCGTCGTCTTCACCGTCTGGGTCCTCGGAGCGGTGGCGATACGGCCCTTGGTGCCGGCCGGGATGTCGAGGTCGGAGTAGAGGTGCGGGCTCGACGAGTACGTCTCGACGGGCTCGGGCTGGCCGAACTCGAGCGCCCGGTTGATGAGCGCCCACTTGTGCAGGTCGTCCCAGTCGACGAAGGTCACGGCGATGCCGGTCTTCCCTGCGCGCCCGGTGCGGCCCGCGCGGTGGAGGTAGGTCTTCTCGTCGTCGGGAATGGTGTGGTTGATCACATGGGTGACGTCGTCGACGTCGATGCCGCGGGCGGCGACGTCGGTCGCGATGAGCACGTCGCGCTTGCCGGCCTTGAACGCGGCCATCGAGCGCTCACGGGCCTCCTGGCTCATGTCGCCGTGCACGGCAGCGGCGTTGAAGCCGCGGTCGCCGAGCTCGTCCACGAGCTTCTGCGCAGCGCGCTTGGTGCGCGTGAACACGACGCTCTTGCCGCGACCCTCCGCCTGCAGGATGCGGGCGATGACCTCGTCCTTGTCGAGCGAGTGCGCGCGGTACACCAGGTGCTTGATGTTGGCCTGCGTCAGCCCCTCGTCGGGATCGGTGGCGCGGATGTGGATGGGGTTGGTCATGAACCGGCGCGCGAGAGCCACGATCGGTCCCGGCATCGTGGCCGAGAACAGCTGCGTGTGGCGAACCGCCGGAACCTTCTGGAAGATCTTCTCGATGTCGGCGAGGAAGCCGAGGTCCAGCATCTTGTCGGCCTCGTCGAGGACGACCTCGGTCGCGTTCGACAGGTCGAGCAGGCGCTGGTTGTTGAGGTCGATGAGGCGCCCGGGGGTGCCCACGACGATCTGGGCGCCGGCCTTGAGCTGGTCGATCTGACCCTCGTAGGCCTTGCCGCCGTAGATGGCGACGACGCTGGTGGAGCGGTTGGACGTGAGCATGTCCATGTCTTCGTACACCTGCACGCAGAGCTCGCGCGTGGGCACGACGATGAGCGCCTTGACGCCCGGTGCCGGGTCGAGGCCGAGGCGCTGGACGACGGGAATGCCGAAGCCGAAGGTCTTGCCGGTGCCGGTCTTCGCCTGGCCGATGATGTCCTGGCCGGGAAGGCCGAGGGGGATGGTCTGCTCCTGGATCGGGAATGCGTCGACGATCCCCTTGGCGGAGAGCGCGTCGACGATGTCCTGGTCCACGCCGAGTTCGGCGAAGGTCGTCACGATATGAGCCTGTCCGGCAGTGAGATGCTGCCTGGTCCGAGCCCTGGCGCGGCGCCGTCGGTGTCGTCGCGCGGGCGGGGGTGAGATCCACGCCCTCTCTCAGCCACAGGCGCGGGAGCCCCCGATCCGACGCCGGGGACGCCTCCACGATACCGGAGGAGCGTCCGGCTCGGCATTTCTGCCTGGCGGATGCCGCGCCCGGCAGCCCGCGACCCTAGGCTGTAGCCCGTGGTGAAGTGGTTCTGGGAGCGTCGTGAGCCCCGCCGGAAGCTGCAGCTGCGGTCCCGGGAGGACCTCGGCGACGCCACGCGCGTCGACTTCGAGGAGCTCGCTCCC
>NZ_JAYRDE010000070.1:0-16412 GCF_041909575.1 Microbacterium sp.
GCCTCTTGGCTGATCGCGTGTATGCGGCACGCTCGAGAGCACCGCCTCTCGCTCCTCCTCGACGGGCCCATACCGGCGGCTGCGGCCGAGGGCATCCTGACGACATTCGGACAGGTCGGTTACCGCACGCACGTCGCAGTGGTCGCGGCAGCGCGTGCGGAGAGCCTCCTGGCGGTGGCGTCGGCGTACGCGTCGAGTGATCGCGTGAGGCGCCGGTCAGAGCTGACCCCCGTGGAGCAGCATGATCGTGATCTGGAGGAAGCGCGCGCACTGCTGGCTAAGGCCGGGGCAGTGGGTGCCCGCCTGACCGTGTTCGACCGAGATGGAGGCGTCGCCGCCGATCAGGTGGACGGACCGGCGGCGATCCGAGCGTTCAATGTAGCCAGCAGGACCCCGATGTCCACGCTCCAAACGGTGCAATGGTTGAGCGAGCTGAAGCGAGTGACCGCCTACGCCCGTCAACCCTCATCGACCCTTCCCGAGCTAGCGCCCCACCTCATCGCACTCCATGAAACAGCGATCCGAGAAGTCGTACCCAGCCTTCGAATCCCCACCGGCTCGGTCGTGACCCGAGACTTGGAGAGCCGCCTGGCGAGCGAACTCGTCGCGCTCCGGCGGCCCACTGCACCGGGGCCGCTGCAAGAGCCTGCCGTGACCGTTCCCACGCCCCCAGCCCCGCCCACTGACGGGCCCTCGCGATGAGCCGCGTGGTCGGATACTCGCGACCATGGTGGCCGGGTGAAGACCTCACCGTCGACATCGAGAACCTGGCCAAGGCGGGTGCCACGGCAACTCCGACCGACCCTGGCGTCGTCGGTGGCCTTATGGACGACGCCAGCCCGCTGCACTCGCTCGAGTCGGGGGACGTCTTGCTGGTGTCGAGCGCGGCCCGACTCGGATCCTCGCTCCCGCGGGTCGTACAGGTCATCGCCGACTTAGGAAGTCGGGGGATCGGATTCCGTTCGCTCACCGAGCCCGCGCTGTCCACCGACGCCGGTCCGGCCGATCCCGCGGAAGTGTTTGCAGCATTGGAGGGCCTCCGCCGGCGGCTGGCGGGTTTGCGAACACGGCAGGGCATGCTGCAGGCCGAGGCGGCCGGCAGGCGACCCGGCCGACCGTCGGTGATGACACCCGATCGCGTTGCCGTGGCGGAGGAGTTGCGCCGCCAGCACCGCTCGATCGCGCACATCGCCCGCGTGATCGGTGTCAGTCCAAGCGCGGTGCAGCGCGCCCTCTCGGTACCGGCGTAAATCCGAGGCGAGTCAGGCGGGGGGCATGAGTCCACCCGCGTGAGCGACGATCGTGGCCGCGACGAACGTCCCGAGCACACAGACCGAGGACATCACACCGAGGACAGTGGCGCGGTCAGAGCGACGACGACCAGCGGCGACCAGCGCGGCAGCCCCAAAGAGGATCGCTGCGCAGGGCAACGCGATGGTCGCGATCATCGCCACCGTCGGATCGAAGGTCAACATCTCTCCATCTCCTCAGCCCGCCTACCGATCGGCGAGGCGTTCCAATGCCTTCGTGAGCGCAGTTCTGTGTGCAGTCGGGTCCACGATTGCGCTCGCCACGAGATCCGAGAGCCGCAATAAGACGGTCTGCTCGACCGCGCTGAGTGGCTCGAGGCACCAAGTGACGTCCTCGCCAACGGTGTAGCCGGGCTCGTCGATGTGCTTGGCCGAGTAGTAGCTGAACGCCGACACCGCGGTCCGCCAGAGCGTGGTTTCGGTGTGTGCTCGATCGATCATGATGTTCCTTTCGAGGGAAGCCTTGCAGCTGAACTGTGCCCACCGCGTCAGCGGGTGATGTGTGGATCGTTGGGGGTTGGGCCGGCATAGTGGGGAGCAGCCGGGTCACGCAGAAGCGCGGCGCTGCCGCGCTCGTTTCGAAGTCGGGCGTTCACCGATCTTCCGATTGCGTCCAGGCGGTCATGCTCTGCAGCCTTCGCGGCCAGGCGCGCGAGCCTCAGCTCGTCGCGGGCGCTGGGTGGGATCGCAGGTTCCGTGGTCGCTTGGTGATGTGCGGCGCGTGCCCGGAGGCAGTCCCGCTTCCATGCGGCAAGGAGCTGGGGCGGTGTGGGCTGCTTGTCACCGAGCCGCATGTCGTTGATGGTTCGCCCGCTGTAGGTCCGGGAGAAGAATGCGTCTGCGGCAACGGCATTCGCGACACGATCATCGCGGCTTGTCGTGTGCAGCCGGCGTGGCGGAAGCCCGGCCGCACGACGGCGAGTCTCTCGCGCGTAATAGGCGTTCGCTTTAGCTCGCGCCTTCGAGTGATCCGCGGCGTATCGCTCGCGCTTGCGCCGCAGGACCTGCTCACGGTTCTTCTCGTAGTACCGACGGGAACTCTCAGCTACCGGCCGCGGGTTGGCCCGCCTCCTGTCGCGTTGAGTCTGATTCAGAGCCTCTCGGTGACCGTCCCGCCACCGCCGTGTTCGGGCGTATGCCATTTCTCGGTAACGGTCCGGATCAGCGGCCCGGCTCCGAACCCGCGCCGCCTTGTGCTGAGCCAGTATTCGGTCGCGATTGCTCGCGTAGTACTTTCGCGCGTACGTCCTCTTTCGTTCACGTCGAGCGGTCTCTCGCTTGTGCTTTCGGCTCTGCCTCTGCATGGACAGGCGGTTGAGCTCGCGAGCGCGCTCGAGGTTCTCTTCACGCCACCTCCTCCCCTCCGTGCGCACACGATCACGGTTGCGCTCACGCCAAGCTCGGTTGGTGAGCCGACGCCGCTCGCGCTGAGCATCCGTGTGCGGCAGCCACTTCTTCTTCTCCGAGTCGCGCCCGGTCGTGTTGCTCTCGTCGGGCGCCCCAGTCATGATGCTGCGCCGATGATGAGGCGGTCGATCAGGTCGGGGCGGAATCCGTACCAGTGGTTCTCCGGTTCGTCATCGACGACGACGACGGGAGCCTGCGTGTACCCCAGCTCTTCCGTGACGTACTCGCGCGCAGAGTCGCCGTCTCGAATGTCGACCTCCGCGAACTCGATGCCCCTCGCCTCGAGGTGACGGAAGGTGGCGGTGCACTGTGGGCAAGCCGGTCCGGCAGAGTAGACAGTGACGGACATGATCAGTGCCGAGGCAGGTGGGTGACGTCCGGGTCGCACTTGTTGGTGACCTCATCCAGCCACGCCTTCACAACGGTGGCGTCGTAGAAGACCCGCCGGCCGACCTTCAAGAAGTCTGGCCCGCGGCGGTAGTGGCGCCAGATGGCGAGCGTGTTGGGCGTCACGCCCGGAACCATCGCGCACACGTCCGCTGGGGTGATGAAGCTGGCGCCGTCGTCTACCGGGAGCTCCGTCAATATTTTGAACATCATCGCCTCCTTTGCGAAATGCCGTCCTGCTTTCGCCATAGTGTATGTTTTAGCGCTACACTCTTCAAGAGGGTGCGCGATTCCGCGACACGGCCAGGCAAACTAAGGGGGTGAAGGTCGACGTGAGAACTCTCGAGGGCGAACCCATGACGGCATCTGCCGCCTCACTCGCCGTCGGGTCCGAGTTGCGAATCGCCCCTGCATTCCGCGCCACCGCCGAACTCGAAGACGCCGGGGTGGCGCTCACTGTTAGTGCCCGCTACGACGCCAGCGAGGGTCGCTACGTCGCGACCCGCGTAACCGCGGACGCAACGCGGGAAGACGTCGAGGTCAACAGCCGCCTCATGCGAGCACTGCCAATCGGACGAGTGGTCCAAGCCGCGGCACCACACTGCATCACTCTCACGCTCGAGGACTCGAGAGTGGAGGGCGCAACATGGATCCCGGCAGCCGAGCTGTCCAGCACTGAAGGCAGGATCATCCCGGTCTGGATCGCAGAGCAGGTCACCAAGCACGGCGGCTCCGATGCCCGGATGGACATCGTCGAAATCCTCTACGGCACCGCGGCTCTCGCCGGCAGCCCGCCGACGAAGCTCATCCAAGACGAGCTCGGCGTCCCCCACCGCACCGCTTCGGACTGGATCCGCAAAGCCCGCGCAGCCGGACGACTCCAAGGCATGAACTACCCCGTCGGCCGCCAAGGAGATGGGTAGCGTCCATTCCTACGAGACTGGGGGCGGCAAACGGTACCAGGTACGATTCCGCCGGCCCGATAGGTCGCAGGGCGCCAAGCGGGGGTTCAAGACCAAGCGAGAGGCAGAGAGCTGGCTGCGCGAGTATGAGACTCGTCGGGCGAGCGGAAGCCAGGTCGATCCGTCGTCGGGGCGAGTCACGGTCGCGGTGTTGGGCGAGCGCTGGCTGCAGGCTAAGCGCGGCATCCTCAAGCCATCCTCGTTCGCACCCGTCGAGATCGCGTGGCGGCTACGAGTGAAGCCCCGATGGGGCAACTGGCCGGTCAACGAGATCCGGTTCACCGACGTACGTGCGTGGGTGGCCGAGCTCCGCGGTGAGGCTGGCGCGACCGTCGTCCTCCGAACGATCGGAGTTCTCGCCGGCATCCTGGACGACGCGGTTCAGGACGAACGCATCACACGGAACCCAGCACGTGGCGGAGACATCGGAAAGCCGAGGAAGACGCGGTCGCTCCACCGCTACTTATCCCACGAGCAGGTTCGTGAGCTCGCAGACGCAGCTGGCGAGAAGCGCCTGCTCGTCCTGGTCCTCGCCTACACAGGGATGCGGTGGGCTGAAGTGACCGGCCTCCGCATCGGAGATCTGGACGTCGGAAGAGGCCGAATCCACGTCTCACAGAACGCCGTCGAGGTCGCCGGCGTCATCCATGTCGGCACACCGAAGTCACACATCGCACGCTCCATTCCGGTGCCGGCGTTCATCATGCGCGACCTCGACCGAGCGACTCGGAGCAAGCCGCTCACCGATCTCGTCTTCCCCGGTCCCGACGGTAGCCACATGCGGAGGGTGCGCACCAGCGACGCTTCCAAGTCTTGGTTCAAAGCCGCACTCAAACGAGCTGGGCTTCCACCGATGACTCTTCACGACCTTCGCCACACGGCCGCATCGCTCGCGGTCCAATCGGGTGCACATGTCAAGACCATTCAACGCATGCTCGGCCACGCCTCGGCAGCGATGACCCTCGACGTCTACGCCGACCTCTTCGATGGCGACCTGGACAACGTCGCGCACGCGCTCGACGCGGCCGCCCGACCACATCACGACATGGCGCACGTCAACACTCCCGACAGCTCGCCAGGACGCGGACTGTAGCCGAACGCCCAGACGGCAGGGCCGCGCCGCGAACCGGACAAGTTCGCGCGCGAACACCCGATTCGGCGCGGTCGGCGAGAAAGTGTTCTCAATCTGTTCTCACCAGTGCCTCGGCGAGCGATCCGAATCCGCTGACTCCCCAGTGTTTTCAAGGGATCGCGGGCCGAGATATGTGGCGGAGACGGAGGGATTTGAACCCTCGGTCCCCTTGCGAGGACTCCACCTTAGCAGGGTGGTGCACTAGGCCTGACTATGCGACGTCTCCAGGCATCCGGTCACGAAACGCGGCGGATGCGCCCAGCAATCATAACCGCTCGGCGCGGCCAGTCCGAACCGTCAGTACTGCGGAACGGTGCAGGTCGTCTGCGCCGCCGTCGTGCCCGAGATACTCGAGGGCAGGTCGACCCGCTCCTCGGCGGGCTGCTCCTCGGCGGGCTCCTCGCCCGCATCGGTCGACGGCGCGGCCGATCCGGTCGGCTCGGGCGTCGCCGACGGGGAAGGAGCGGATGCTTCGCCCGTGACCTCGACGCCGTAGCCCGAGCTCGCCTCACCGGTCAGCGTCAGGGGCTTGTTCTCGCGGAGCGCGGTGAACAGCACCTCCGCGGCATCCGTCACCGGCTCTACGCGGCTCCAGCCGGAACTGTACGCGGTCGGGTACTGCACGAACACGATGTCCTCGTACGGCACGTCCTTGACGGCCATCGCGATCTGCACCATGAGCGTCGGGTTCGCGAGCGACTGGCTGAGGACTAGCTGCTCCTGCTGCACCTGATCGATCGCGGTCGACGCGAGATTGAACAGCACCGACGGGTTGGCCAGAACGGAGTCGGACTGCAGCTTGCGCACCAGCGACGACATGAACTGCTGCTGGTTCGAGATGCGCCCGAGGTCCGAGCCGTCGCCGATGCCGTGGCGCATGCGCAGGAACTGCAGCGCCTGAACGCCTTCGAGGGTGTGCGTGCCCGCGGTGAGCGACAGCCCGGTGTGCGGGTCGCTGACATCGCCGGAGACGCAGACGTCGACCCCGCCGATGGCGTCGGACATGTTGATGACGCCGGTCCAGCGGATCGCCGCGGCGAAGTCGATCGTGTCGCCGATCAGCTCCTGGACGGTGAGCGCCGTGCAGGCGAGTCCGCCGTACTGGTACGACGCGTTGAGCATCTGCGCGCTCATGGCGGAGTACGTCCCGCCGTCCTCCGAAGGACACGCCGGGATCGGCACGACCATGTCCCGCGGGAACGACACGACCGTCACGCGTCGCGGCTCGTCCGAGATGTGAACGAGTATGGTGACGTCGTTGCGCTCCCCCGCGGTGTCGCCGGCCTGGCAGGCGCCCGACAGTGCGGCATTCGCGCCCTCGCACGAGTCGGTGCCGACGAGCAGCAGGTTCACGCCGCCTTCGATGGCGCCGAGCGACGGCGGAAGTTCCTCGTCCTCGTTGATGACGACGGCGTTCGCGGTCAGGGAGTTCGCGGCATCCCAGACGTTGAACGCCACGAGCCCGACGGCGCTCGCGCCCACGACACCGATGGCGACGACCGCCATGGCGAGGAAGGACAGGATCGGATGCCGCTCCCGGCGCACCGCGTGGCGCGCTACTGTCTCCCGCCCGGGGGCGGGCCTCTTCGTGCCCGCCATCAACCGGTCGCCTGCAGGTTGCCGGCCGAACAGGTCTGATCCGCGCCCGAGGTGCCCGAGATCGAATCGGGAAGGTCGACGGCGGACTCCGTGGGCTCCGGCGTACCCGACGCGGTCGGCTCGGGCGTCGCCGCCGGAGTCTCGGTGGGCTGGGGCTCGACGGCGATCACACCGCCGCCGCGGTTCGGGTCGTTCGTGACGTTGAGCGGCTTGTTCTCGGCGAGCAGCGTCCACAGCGTGGATGCCGCGTCGTAGTTCGGGACGACCCGGTTGATGTCGTCGGGGTCGGTGCCCACCGGGTACTGCAGGAACACGATCTCGTCGAGCGGCACGTCCTTCACCGCGAGCGCGATCTGCACCATCGTGGTGGGGTTGGCGAGCGACTGGCTCGGCGTGATGTTGTCGACGGCCGTGGTGGCGAGCTTGTAGAGCGTCGCCGGGTTGGACAGCACATCCTCGCTCATGAGCTTGCGGGCGAGGCTCGACATGTACTGCTGCTGGTTGCTGATGCGGGCGAGGTCGCTGCCGTTCTGCAGTCCGTGGCGGGTGCGCAGGAACTGGAGGGCTTCGATCCCCTGCACGTTGCGGTCGCCGGCGGGCCAGTCGATGCCCGTGTAGCGGTCGCGGATGCCGCCGTTGCCGATGCACACGTCCACGCCGCCGATCGCGTCGGTGATGTTGATGACGTTCCCGAAGCTCACCTTCGCCGCGAACGGGATGTTCATGCCGCTGAGCTCGCTGATCGTCTTGGTGACGCACGACAGCCCGCCGTACATCCACGCCGAGTTGATCTGCTGCTTCGACATCGCCGAGCTGACCGAGCCGTCCTCGCGCGTGCACGAGGGGATCGGCACCATCAGGTCGCGCGGGAACGAGACAACCGTGACGCGACGCGGATTGTCGGAGATGTGCACGAGCATGTTCACGTCGTTGAGCTGACCGCCGGCGTCGGCCCCGGTGCAGCGGTCGCCGAAGATCCCGGCGTACTCGGGCTCGCACTCGTCGGTGCCGACCAGCAGCACGTTGACTCCGCCCTCGATCGCCCCGATGTCGGGCGGGACCGGGTCCTGGCCCTCGAGCGCGACGGAGTTCTCGGCGATGCTCGACGTCAGATCGATCGCGGCGTACGCGGCCACTCCGGCACCCGAGACGAGGACGACGGCGACGATCACGCCGACGACCTTCATGATCAGCGAGAAGGGGTGCGGCGAGACCAGCTCACCGTGCCGTGCGACGGTGCGACGGCCGCGCTTGGCAGGCTTGGTCGTCTCGGTCACTCGGTTCCTCTCGGGGTGCTCTCTCTCGGTCCACCCCCCGACGAACCATTCACAGCGGAGGGTGTGGGATTCGAACCCACGGGACATTGCTGCCCACTGGTTTTCAAGACCAGGTCCATCGGCCGCTCGGACAACCCTCCCGACCGATTCCGCCGGGTGGCGGCATCCGTCGAACAGGCGTCGAGTCTAGCCGACAGCTCTGTCGGCCCATTCTTCCAGCAGCGCCTGTGCAAGCTCTGAAAGGCGCACCGGATGCCGCATCCCCGGCCTCCGGCTTCCCACCTGGGTTTGGGGCGCGGGTCGTCCGTCGGGGCGCGCGATACCCGCCCCAACGGACAGATCGCGCCCCGAACCCGGGCGCAACGTCCCGCGGACCCGACGAGCGGCGCGCAAGCAGCTCAGAGCCGGCGCAGCACCTCGGCCACGCCGCCTGCCGTCACGGACGCGGTGATCTCGCCCGCGGCATCCCGCACCTCCTGCGGACCCTGCTCCATCGCGACGGCGCGGCCGCCGTTCTCGAGGGCCCAGCGGAACATGCCGACGTCGTTGCGGCCGTCGCCGATCACGAGCACGTGCGCCGGGTCGATGCCCAGCTCGGTGCGCACGAGCTCGAGACCCGTGCTCTTGTCAACGCCTTCCGGTGCGATGTCGAGCCAGGCCGTCCACCCCACGGCGTACGAGACCTGGTTCAGTCCGATGCGGCCGACGAGATCGATGAAGTCCTTCTCGTGCTGGTCGGGGGCGACCACGACGATGCGGCACACGGGCTGCGCCGCGAGCTCCTCGAACGCGACGCGCTGAGCGTGCACGAGGTTCCAGTCGTCGAGGTACTCGGTGTAGAGGCGGCGCCCGTCGGGGAGCTCCACCAGGTAGCGCGCATCGGGCAGGTGCTGACGCAGCAGGGCCAGCACGGCGGACGGATCGAACGTCTCGACGTGGTCGCGCTCGTACTGCAGCTCGTCGGCCTCGAGCCGCCGGAGCACGACGGCTCCGTTCGAGCACACGACGAACTCCGGCGCGATGCCCAGCACCCGCAGGATGCCGCGCGTGCCCTCCCAGCTGCGTCCGGTCGCGATCATCACCTCGTGCCCGGCACGCTGGGCGTGCGCGACCGCGTCGACGACCCCGGGGCTGAGCGATTCGTCCTCGAGGATGACGGTGCCGTCGATGTCGAGCACGATGAGCAGGCGCTCGGTGGGGACCGAGGCATCCTCGGTGTCGCGCGCGACCCGCTCGACGAGCTTGGCCGCCTTCTTGGGCCCGACGACCTTGACCGAGCCGGTCTTGGGCAGATGCGCCTCGCTCATGCGATCGGCTCCATCACCTCGAGGCCGCCCAGGTACGGGCGGAGCACCTCGGGGACCACGACCGATCCGTCTTCGCGCTGGTGGGTCTCGAGGAGGGCGACGATCCAGCGCGTGGTGGCCAGCGTGCCGTTGAGCGTCGCGACGGGCTCGGTCTTGCCGCCGCGGTCGGCGGGCAGGCGGTGGCGGATGTCGAGCCGGCGTGCCTGGTAGGTCGTGCAGTTCGAGGTCGACGTGAGCTCGCGGTACGCGTTCTGCGTCGGCACCCACGCCTCGACGTCGTACTTACGCGCGGCGCTCGAGCCGAGATCGCCCGCGGCGACGTCGATGACGCGGTAGCTGAGGCCGAGGTCCTGCAGCATCCGCTCCTGCAGCTCGACGAGCCGCAGGTGCTCGGTCTCGGCATCCTCCGGCGTCGTGTAGACGAACATCTCGAGCTTGTTGAACTGGTGCACGCGGATGATGCCGCGGGTGTCCTTGCCGTACGAGCCGGCCTCGCGCCGGTAGCACGTCGACCATCCGGCGTAGCGCTTGGCGCCGGCGCCGAGGTCGAGGATCTCGTCCATGTGATAGCCCGCGAGAGGCACCTCGCTCGTGCCGACGAGGTAGAGGTCGTCCTCTTCGAGGTGGTACACCTCGGCGGCGTGCTGACCGAGGAAGCCGGTGCCCCGCATGACCTCCGGCCGCACGAGCGTCGGCGGGATGAGCGGCACGAAGCCCGCCTGCAGCGCCCGGTCGAGGGCGAGGCTCATGAGGGCGAGCTCGAGCCGCGCGCCGATGCCCTTGAGGAAGTAGAAGCGGCTGCCCGACACCTTCGTGCCGCGCTCCATGTCGATCGCATCCAGCAGCTCGCCGAGCGCGAGGTGGTCGCGCGGCTCGAAGTCGAACGCGGGCACCTCGCCGTGCGTACGCAGCGTGACGAAGTCGTGCTCGCCGCCGGCGGGCACGCCGTCGATGACGATGTTCTCGATCTTGGCGAGAGCGGTGGCGGATGCCTCCTCCGCCGCGGTGACCGCGTGCTGGGCCTGCTTGACCCGCTCGCTGAGCGCCTTGGCCTCGGCGACGAGCGCCGCCTTCTCGTCTTTCGGCGCCTGTGCGACCCGCTTGCCGTGGGCGTTCTGCGCGGCGCGGAGCTCTTCGAAGGCGGTGATCGCGGCCCGGCGGTCGCGGTCGGCGGCGAGCGCCTCGTCGACCGTCTCGGACGACTCCCCGCGCGCCTCCTGCGAGCGCTTGACCAGCTCGGGATTCTCGCGGAGGAGTACGGGATCGATCACGCTGCAAGCTTAGTCGCCGGGTCGGACCGCGGAATCTGCGCCGGGACGGGTGGCGCCGCCTAAGGTGGGACGCATGGCGGCGGCATCCGGATCGAACGACGAGACCGAGCGCGACGACGTCGATCCACCCCACCCGGCCGACAAGATCTACGCCGACGGACCCGCCACCTCGGAGATCGAGGCCGTGAGCGCCGAGCAGGCCGCGGAGATCGAGGCGGACGGCGGCCCCGCGCAGCCGGGCGGCGAGGACGAGGCATCCGGTGCCGCTGCGGACGGCGACGCACCTGCTGACGCTGACACGCCCGCCCCGGCCGAAGCCGCCCAGCCGGACGAGGTCATCCGCGAGCCCGACGACGTCGGCCCCGACACCGCCGACGGCGAGGGCGGCGAAGCCCGGCGCGTCGGTCCCGAGGGCGAAACCCGGCCGATGACCGACGCCGCGGACCGGCCGTCGCCCAAGGCGGCGCTGGTGTACAACCCCATCAAGGTCGACGCCGACGAGCTGCGCGCGAGCGTCGAGCGCCTGTCGGCCGAAGCCGGCTGGGCGGAGCCGCTGTTCTACGAGACGACGGTCGACGACCTCGGCGACGACGTCACCCGGCAGGCCCTCGAGGAGGGCGTCGACGCCGTGCTCGTGGCCGGCGGGGACGGCACGGTGCGTGCAGTGTCCGAGGCGATGAGCGGGAGCGGCGTGCCGCTCACGATCGTCCCCAGTGGCACGGGGAACCTCCTGGCCCGCAATCTGCGACTGCCCCTCGACGACGGCGAGGCCGTGATCCGCGCGACGTTCGACGGCGAGCGCATCGCGATGGACGTCGGCTGGGCGTCCCTGCGCCGGCCCGACGGCGAGGTCGCCGAGCACGCGTTCGTCGTGATGGGCGGCATGGGCCTGGATGCCGCGATGATCGCGAACACCAACCCGCAGCTGAAGAAGACGGTCGGCTGGGTCGCCTATGTCGACGGCGCGGCGCGCTCCCTCGCTTCGGCCAAGCCGTTCCGCGTGATGTACCAGCTCGACGGCTCGCGCCTGCACTCCGCCCGGGTGCAGAGCGTGCTCTTCGCCAACTGCGGATCGCTGCCCGCCGGCCTCGAGCTCATCCCCGAGGCATCCGTCGCCGACGGCGCGCTGGACATCGTGATCTTCCAGCCCAAGGGTCCGCTCGGATGGATCTTCGTCTGGCGCCGCGTGGCGTGGGACAACAGCTTCCTGCGGAAGTTCCGCGCCGGGAGGCGGGTGCTCGCGCTGCGCACGAAGGACAACGCCGTGCGCTACTCGCGCGGCACCGGGATCGAGATCGCGACGAGCGACGCCACGCCCGTGCAGCTCGACGGCGACGAGTTCGGCGAGGCCGTGCACGTGCGCACGCGCGTCGACGCCGGCGCGCTGCTCATCACCGTGCCGAACGGCCACGACACCACCGGCCTCTGACCCCCGCCCGGTTGTGCGGGCGAATGCGCGTCCGAGCGGGCCCGCGGGCGTGCAAACGCCCGCACAGACGAAAAGGGGACGGATGCCGCGGACGCGCCGGGACCGTGCGGCCGGGGGGCGGGTGCCCCATGATGGACGAATGGCTCAGGCTGCGCGCACGGTGATTCTGCTCGCTATCGTCGCGGGCGTCGCGACCGGGTGCACGGCCACCGCGGCGGACGCCGAGACGCCGACCCCGAGCGCCACCCCGACGCCGACGCCGACGGCGGCGTGCATCGTCGGCTCGTGGGCGGTCGGCGCAGAGGAACTCCAGCCGATCTACGACGCGCTGCCGGGCGGTCTCGAGTACCCGGACGGAACCATCGACCCCGCGGCATCCGCGACCATCACGTTCGCGGCCGACGGCACGTTCTCGTTCGAACAGGACGTGCCGACGTCGGTCACCTGGCTCGGCCACACCGCGTCGGTCGCGCTCGGCGGCACGATGGCCGGCGAATACGAGGCGGAGGACGACACCCTCGCTCTGACCGCGCACGACAACGGGCTGACCGTCGTGCCGACCGACGACAGGACGGCGAGCGCGATCTTCGCGTCCGAGACGGCTGAGACCCTCGCCGAGTGGCCGGTGTCGGCGTCGTCGTACACCTGCAGCGGCGACGGACTCGTGCTGCACCTCGGCACCGAGGGCTACGAGGCATCCGTTCCCTTCGTGCGCCGGTAGAGGCGCCTGTCAAGACCGCCCTCCCCCCACCGAGCGCGCGGCAGGATAGACCCATGCCAGGCCCGTCGATCGTGTGGTTCCGCGACGACCTGCGCCTCGCCGACAACCCGGCGCTGCGGGCGGCGATCGACCGCGACGAGCCCGTCATCGGCCTGTACGTGCTGGACGAGGAGTCTCCCGGCATCCGTCCCCTCGGCGGTGCCGCGAAGTGGTGGCTGCACCACTCGCTCGCCTCCCTCGGCGGGCGTCTGGCCGAACGCGGCGGTCGCCTCGTGCTGCGGCGCGGGCCCGCTGAGCGCGTGGTGCGGGAGGCGGTGGCGGATGCCTCGGCCACCGCGATCTTCTGGAACCGGCGCTACGGCGGCCCGGAGCGCGCGGTCGACGCCGCGCTCAAGGCCGGCCTGCGCGAGGACGGCGTCGAGGTGACCTCGTTCGCCGGGTCGCTCCTGTTCGAGCCGTGGACAGTGCAGACCGGCGCGGGCACGCACTTCTCGGTCTTCACGCCGTTCTGGCGCGCATGCCTCGCTCTCCCCGCGCCGCGGCCGCCACTGCCCGAGCCGCGCGAGGTGGGCGGGCCGCGGCATCCCATCGCCTCCGACGACCTCGACGACTGGGGGCTGCTGCCCCGCCGGCCGGACTGGGCCGGAGGGCTGCGCGAGAGGTGGGAGCCCGGCGAGCCGGCAGCCCGGCGGCGGCTGCGGGAGTTCCTCCACGATGACCTCGCCCACTACGACCGCGCCCGCGACGAGCCCGCAGCGGGTGCGACGTCGCTGCTGTCGCCGCGCCTGCGGTGGGGCGAGGTGAGCCCCTTCACGGTGTGGCACGAGGCCGTCGAGCACGGTCACGCGGGGCGATTCCTGTCGGAGCTGGGGTGGCGGGAGTTCGCGTGGCACACGCTCTTCCACTCCCCCGACCTCGCGACGGCGAACCTGCGGCGCGAGTTCGACGCGTTCCCGTGGCCGCGGCTGAAGCCCTCGCACCTCGAGGCCTGGCAGCGCGGCCGCACCGGCGTCGCCCTCGTCGACGCGGGGATGCGCGAGCTGTGGGAGACCGGCTACATGCACAACCGGGTGCGCATGGTGACGGCATCCTTCCTCATCAAGAACCTCCTCATCGACTGGCGGCGCGGCGAGGAGTGGTTCTGGGACACCCTGGTCGACGCGGATGCCGCCAACAACCCGTTCAACTGGCAGTGGGTCGCGGGGTCGGGAGCCGATGCGGCGCCGTACTTCCGGGTGTTCAACCCCGACCTGCAGGCGAAGAAGTTCGACGCCGACGGGCACTACGTGCGGCAGTGGGCCCCGGAGCACCTGTCGGACGACCCGCCAGCCCCGATCGTCGACCTCGGCGAGACCCGCAAGGCCGCTCTCGCGGCGTACGAAGCCGTCAAGCGCGCTCCGCGCGGCTGACCCCGGCGGGGTTGCCCGTCCCACCCGGACGGCCGGCCGGGCGCATAACTCCTGCACTTTGCGGCGCGCGGCGCGCGCGGCTCCCGGAATCCCGCGGCACCGCGCCCAGCGGATGCGAGAAGTGCAGGAGTTATGCGCGCCCGGGGTGCCGGACAAGCCCGCGGGCTCAGACGCCGGTGAGGTGAACCACCACGGCGTTGCCGGGCAGCAGGAGCGGCATCGCAAGGCCGACCTCCGCGAGCACCGACCCCGGCAGCTCCACCCCGCGAGCGAGCCAGGGCGGCGGGGCGTCCTCGAGCACGGCAGCGGGCGCGCCGAGGTCGACCGCCTCGACGCGGTAGCGGCGGTCGGGATCGAGTCCGGGCAGCCGCAGCGGCTCGGGCAGCGCGGCATCGGCGGCGTCGAGCACCGCGTACGAGAACAGCGCCTCGCCGGCGTCCGGCGCGACCACGCCGTGCACGACCACGGCGTCGGACGCGGCATCCGCCCGCACCACCCTCCCGGAGTGCAGCAGCTCCCGGAAGCGACGGTGCACGGCCGTCCAGGTGCGCACGGCGTCGAGCTCGAAGGATGCGACCCGGGTGAGGTCGGACTCGATCCCGGCGTTGCCGAACAGGGCGGTCGCGAGGCGGAAGCCGAGCTCGGCGACGCGGCCCGTGGTGTGCGCCCGCGCGTCGCCGACGTGCGAGCCGAGGTACTCGGGCGGGATCAGGATGCCGGTCCACCGCTGGATCCGCTGCCGCACGAGGGGGTCGTTCGTGTCGCTGGTCCACACACGGTCGACCCGGCGCAGGATGCCCAGGTCGATGCGCCCGCCGCCCGACGCGCACGACTCGATCTCGACGCCGGGGTGCGCGGCGCGGATCCGGTCGAGCAGCCGGTACAGCGCGCGCACCTGCGCGCCGGTGCCGTCCACGAGCAGGTCGCGGTTGTGGTCCCACTTCAGGTACGCGATCGGATGCTCCGCGAGCAGCGCGTCGATCCGCTCGAACAGGTGCTGCTCGACCTCGGGCAGCGACAGGTCCAGCACGTGCTGCCACCGCCACGTCGCCGAGTCGGACTCCGTGAGGAGCCATTCCGGATGCTGTCGCGCCAGGTCCGAGTCGAGGCTCACCATCTCCGGCTCGACCCACAGGCCGAACTCCATCCCGCCGGCGTGCACGCGCTCGACGAGCGGGCCGAGGCCGTCGGGCCAGCGGACCGGGTCGACGGCCCAGTCACCCAGCGCGCGGCGGTCGTCGGTGCGTCCGAGGAACCAGCCGTCGTCGAGGACGAAGCGCTCGACCCCGACCTCGGACGCACGCTCGATCAGCGGCTCGAGCCGGGCCAGGGAGTGGTCGAAGTACACCGCCTCCCACGTGTTGAGCGTGACCGGGCGCGGGCGGCTCAGCGTCGACCAGGACCGCACCCACGGGTGCAGGCGGTCCGAGAGTCCGTCGAGCCCGCTGTCCGACCACGTCGCGACCACCGTCGGAGCTTCGTATTCCTCACCCGGCATGAGCGTGGTGACGGGGAGACGCTCCCCCGCGCCGAGGACCGCGGGGCCGAGATCCGTGCGCTCGAACCACAGCCGCGTGTCGCCGCTCCACGCGAGGTGGGTCGCCCACACCTCGCCGGTGCGGAAGTCGAAGCCGGGCGTGCCGGCGACCATGAGGAAGGGGTGGTCATGCCCCCCGCGGCCATGTCGCGTCTCGCGCAGCCACACGCCCTGACCCGGCAGCCCTCGCTGCGGCCGCCGCTCGCCCGCCCAGCGACCGGAGAAATCGAGCACCTCGCGGGCGCGGTCGGGAACGGGCAGCGCGACGTCGGCAGCGGTCAGCACGAGGGGCGTCCCGCCGGCGTTGCGCACGGCGTGGGACACGGTCAGCACCCCCTGCGCGCTGAGCTCGAGTCTCGTCGTGATGACGGCATCCGCCCACGCGCTCTCGACCACGAGCGCGTCGCCGTCGCGAACGGTGCCGAGCCGGCGGGGCGCCGGGCGCAGCCCCTCGATCGCGACCGCGGGCCGGCCCGACCACCCGTCGGCCAGTGCGGGCAGCAGCGTGAGCCGCAGCGGCGCGTCGATGGAGCTCGGCGGCACCGCCGGCACGGCGGCATCGGAGAGGGCGGCGAGGTCTGCGTCGGCGAGCGCTCCGAGGTCACGTCCCCAATGGACGATGCGCGGAACGCCCGCGCCGCGGGAGTCGAGCACGAGGCCGACT
>NZ_JAYRDE010000071.1:0-688 GCF_041909575.1 Microbacterium sp.
AGTCCCTCGACCGCAACAGCTACAACTCGGGCGACTGGTTCAACCGCATCGACTGGACCGGCCAGGAGTCGACCTTCGGCTCGGGTCTGCCCCGCGAATCCGACAACGCCGCGAAGTGGAGCTTCATGAAGCCGCTGCTCGAGAACCCGGCGCTCAAGCCCGGTGCCTCCGACATCGCTGCGGCCGAGGCATCCGCTCTCGACCTGCTCCGCGTACGCGAGGAGGTCGGCCTCCTGCGCCTCGGGTCGGCGGACCTGATCCAGCAGAAGGTCACGTTCCCCGGCAGCGGACCGGATGCCGCGCCCGGCGTCATCGTGATGCTTGTCGACGACCGGGTCGGCGCCGATGTCGACCCCGCCCTCGCCGGAGCGCTCGTCGTGTTCAACGCTTCGCCCGAGGCGACCACGCAGGAGGTGTCGGCGCTCGAGGGCCGCAGCTTCGCCCTCACCCCGGCCCAGGCCAAGGGATCGGACGCTGTCGTGAAGACGACGACGTGGGATGCCGCGACCGGAACCATCACCGTGCCGGCACGGTCCGTCGCCGTCCTGGTCGAGAAGCAGGCCGGACCGAAGGGGCCGAAGCACCCGCGCAGCTCGGCGCGCTGAGCGGGCACACGAGAGGGGGGGGGGCGGTGTGGGGCGGCCCACCACGGGGGGGGGGTGGGTCCAGAGGGGGCGCACGGGCCCCG
>NZ_JAYRDE010000071.1:698-16405 GCF_041909575.1 Microbacterium sp.
GCTGAGGCCGCGGCCCCTCTCGTCGTCTTGGTCAGGACGTCGTGCGGCTCAGGCCACGGGGGCGAGTGCCGCGATCTCGGACTTCGCCGGGAGATCGTCCAACCCGACCACGAGGCCGGTGGAGGAGGAGGCGCGCTGCGCCATGTCCTGGAGGGCGTCGCCGTCGAGCTGCTCAGCCTCGGCCGACTCGAAGACGAAGCGCAGGGGGATGGACTGCTGGATCCACAGCGAGGAGCGGCCGGCAGGGCCGTCAGGGTGGCGCCACGTCAGCGTGAAGCTCTCGCCGCGGCGGAGCTTCGTCGTGATCACGATCTTGAGATGGGCGAGGAGTCGATCGGGGATGTCGATCGGCTCTGCGGTGTCGCCGTAGTAGAGCTGACCCATTCGTCCCTCCTTCGGTGCGTGGGCGAGTGGTCGGCGGCCCAGGTCGCCGTTCTCGAATTCTACCGTTACTTCACCAAATTAGATAACTAATCTAATCATTCACTCATCTAACTATGAGGTAGGATGACCGTGGCTGCGAAAGAACGGGGAGGTGGGATATGCCCAACGGTCCCTCCCGCGTCCGCCGAGCGCTCTCCCTCTACGTCAAGGCGAGAACCGACGCCCTGTCGGCCGCCCGGCGCGAGCTCGGGCTCGGTGACGGCGACGCTCGGGCCCTCCTCCATATCGCCGCGCATCCCGGCATCCGGCCCACGCAGCTGCGCGAGCATCTCGGGATCACCTCCGCCGGCGTCACGGCCCTCATCGACCGCCTGGTCGACCGCGGCATCGTGCGCAGAGACGTGGATCCGTCCGATCGCCGCGTGAACCGCATCTCGGTCACGGTCGACCTCGACGACGAGCCCTGGTCGCGACTGGGCCGATTCGACAACGACTTCGACCTCGTCGCGGGCGAGATCGAGGACCACGAGTCCGACGCCTTCACGGCGCTGCTCGAGTCGCTCACCACGGCGGCGGTCGACCGCGGCCGGCGCTGACATCGAGCGGCGTGCTCACGGATCGAGTCCCTTGCGTCAGGGGGTGTCGGGCCTCCGGTGCGCCTCCGACTTCGCCTCGAGGAACGCGCACAGCGCCGACAGGACCGAGAGCTCTCCGGCGAGGCTCATGAGGCCGACCGAATCGAGCACGACCTCCTCGTCGCGCGACTCCATGGTCGCGACCCACCTGTTCGAGTACGGCGCTTCGGGCTGCACGTAGGTCACGGTCGAGGCATTGGCGAATCTCACGCCGACGAGGCCGGTGTCTGCACCGCCGTCCCCGTCCTGCGGCATCACCTTCAGCGTCCCGGCGACGGGATATCCGAGCGCGCGGAACTCGTCGAGCCAATCCTCGAGGGTCTGCCTGCTGCGGAACGGCATGCTGAACCCCTCCCGGTCGCTTGTCGCCGCTTGACGCAAACGTATTGCAGTTGCCGTCGCCGGACCACCGGCTGGTCGATCCACGTCGGTCGGTGTCCTGAAAGAGGCGATAGTTCGAACCCCTCGCAGATACATGGAAGTCCATGTAAAATCAGCAACGTGCCAATGTCGGCACGGTGACTTTCATCAGGATGCCTCACGAGGGCGCCGCGATGAGGCTGAGGGAGCAACGATGTCCATGACGATCACCACCGCTGCACTGAGCGACGACGAGCGCGCCGCGATCCTCGAGGCGGTGCGGGACTTCGCCCAGTCGGAGCTCGCGCCGCACGCGCTCGAATGGGACGAGACCAAGACCTTCCCCGCCGACGCCCTCCACCACGCGGGAGAGCTCGGCCTCGGCGGCATCTACGTCCGCGAGGACGTCGGCGGCACCGGTCTCACGCGCTCCGACGCCGTCGCGATCTTCGAGGAGCTCGCGACCGGCGACCCGTCGATCGCGGCCTACGTCACGATCCACAACATGGTCGCGTGGATGATCGACACCTACGGCACCGACGCCCAGCGTCAGGAGTGGCTGCCCCTCCTCGCGTCGATGCAGGGCTTCGGGAGCTACTGCCTCACCGAGCCCGGCGCCGGGTCCGACGCCGCCGCCATCACGACGACCGCCATCCGCGACGGCGACGAGGTCGTGCTGACGGGGGTCAAGCAGTTCATCTCGGGGGCGGGCGCGGCATCCGTCTACATCGTGATGGCGCGCACCGGCGAACCGGGCGCACGCGGGATCAGCGCGTTCCTCGTGCCGGCCGACACCGCGGGACTCTCGTTCGGCGTCAATGAGAAGAAGATGGGGTGGAACGCGCAGCCCACGCGTCAGGTGATCCTGGACGAGGTGCGGGTGCCCGCGGCCAACCTGCTCGGCGGCGAGGGGCAGGGATTCAAGATCGCGATGTCGGCCCTCGACGGCGGCCGCATCAACATCGCGGCCTGCTCCCTCGGCGGTGCGCAGTGGGCGCTGGACCGCGCCGTGCGCTACGTGCAGGAGCGCTTCACGTTCGGCGAGCCGCTCGCCGAGAAGCAGTCGGTCGTCTTCACGCTGGCCGACATGGCCACCGAGCTGCGAGCCGCCCGTGCTCTCGTGCGGGATGCCGCGGCCGCGCTGGACGCGAAGGCCCCGGACGCCTCGATGCAGTGCGCGATGGCCAAGCGCTACGCGACCGACGCCGGGTTCCGGGTCGCGAACGAGGCGCTGCAGCTGCACGGCGGATACGGCTACCTCCACGAGTACGGGATCGAGAAGGTCGTGCGCGATCTGCGCGTGCACCAGATCCTCGAGGGCACGAACGAGATCATGCGCGTCATCATCGGACGCGAACTGCTGGGAGCCTGACATGCGCATCGCTTTCCTCGGCCTCGGCCACATGGGCCTGCCGATGGCCCGCAACCTCGCCGCCGCCGGTCACGACGTGGTCGGCTTCGACGTCTTCCCCGCCGCGATGGATGCCGCCTCCGCCGCCGGTCTGTCCGTCGCCGGCACCGGCCCCGAGGCGGTGCGCGCCGCTTCGGCCGACGTCGTGATCACGATGTTCCAGTCGGGCAGGCAGGTGCTCGACGCGTATCGCGGCGTGGACGGGGCGGAGGGGCTGCTCGCGGCCGCACGGCCGGGCACGCTCTTCATCGACTCGTCGACGATCGCGGTCGACGAGGCGCGCGAGGCGCACCAGCTGGCCGAGGGCGCCGGCCACCGCTCGCTCGATGCGCCGGTGTCGGGCGGAGTCGTCGGTGCCGAGAACGCCACGCTGGCCTTCATGGTCGGCGGTTCGGACGCCGACTTCGCGGCTGCCCGGCCCATCCTCGAGGCGATGGGCCGCCGCGTGGTGCACTGCGGCGGCGCCGGACTCGGGCAGGCCGCCAAGGTGTGCAACAACATGATCCTCGCGGTGTCGCAGATCGCGGTCGCCGAGGCCTTCGTCCTCGGCGAGCGGCTCGGCCTGTCGCACCAGGCCCTGTTCGATGTCGCCTCGAACGCCTCCGGGCAGTGCTGGGCGCTCACGACGAACTGCCCGGTGCCCGGTCCCGTGCCGACGAGCCCGGCCAACCGCGACTACCAGCCCGGCTTCGCGGGTGCTCTCATGAACAAGGACCTCGGCCTCGCCGAGCACGCGATCGTGTCGACCGGCGTGGAGGCCCGCATGGGCATGCTCGCGCGCGAGATCTACCGCGCGTACGCCGACGGCGAGGGCGCCGGCAGGGATTTCTCGGGCATCATCGAGACCATCCGCGACGACAGCCGCTGAGTCGGCCTCCGGGGATCAGGAGATCTCCGCTTCGCAGGACGATGTCAGCGTGGAATGTCCTGTGCAGCGGAGATGTCCTGTTCTGGTGAGATGAGTGAGAGCCGACGACGAGGGAAGTGGGACGACATGACCGATTACGAGACGATCCTCGTCGAGACGCGGGGCCGCGTCGGCTGGATCACCCTCAACCGCCCTGAGGCGCTCAACGCGCTCAACACGCAGACCATGAAGGATGTCGTGGCCGCGGCATCCGCCTTCGACGCCGACGAGGCGATCGGCGCCATCGTGCTCACGGGATCGGAGCGGGCGTTCGCCGCGGGTGCCGACATCAAGGAGATGGAGGCGAAGTCCGGCCTCGAGATGCTGATGGCCGATCACTTCGGAGGCTGGACGCAGTTCGCCGGGGTTCGCACGCCCGTCATCGCGGCCGTGTCGGGGTACGCGCTCGGCGGCGGGTGCGAACTCGCGATGATGTGCGACATCATCCTCGCGGCCGACTCCGCGAAGTTCGGGCAGCCCGAGATCAACCTCGGCGTGATCCCCGGCATGGGCGGGTCGCAGCGGCTCATCCGCGCGGTGGGTTTCTACAAGGCCGCCGACCTGATCCTCTCGGGCCGGATGATGGATGCCGCGGAGGCCGAGCGATCCGGACTCGTGTCGCGCGTCGTGCCCGCCGCCGACCTCCTCGACGAGGCGGCGAAGCTGGCGGAGGGCATCGCCGCCAAGTCGCTTCCGGCGCTGTACGCAGCCAAGGCCGTGCTCGACGCCGCGATGGAGGTGCCGCTGGCCGAAGGCCTGCGCCTCGAGCGGCACGTGTTCGCGAGCCTCTTCGACACCGCCGATCAGAAGGAGGGCATGGCCGCCTTCCGCGAGAAGCGCACCCCGGACTTCCAGGGGCGCTGACGGCCTCACGCTCGCGGACCTCGCGCTCGCGGTTCGGGGCGTGATCCGTCCTCTGGGGCGCACCGCGTCCGCCCCAGCGGACAGAACGCGCCCCGAACCATGCCGACCCGGGCCGGACCGACCGCGCGGTTCAGAGCGGCTCGGGCTGCGGGCGGGGGTCGGTGAAGTCGCCGGAGTCCTTGCGGAACCGGGCGATGATCCGCACGAGCTCCGCCGTGTCGTCGTCGGTCAGGCCGACCTGCTCGAAGACCTGCGCGTTGAGCGCGGCGGTGGCGTCCTCGACCAGGTCCACCCCGGCCGGCGTGATCACGAGCATCGCCGCACGCCCGTCGATGGGGTGCGGCTCCCGGGTGACGAGCCCGTCGCGCGCGAGGCGGTCGACGGTGTTGGTGACGCTGGTCGGATGCACCTGCAGCCTCGCGATCGCGCTGGCCATCGGCATCCGTCCCGCCCTGGTGAACGCGAGGAGGCGGAGCATCTCATAGCGCGCGAACGACAGCCCGAACGGCTTGAGGGTGGCGTCGATCCGGGCGAACACGAGCTGCTGCGCGCGGATGATCGAGGTGACGGCGGTCATGCCGGCCGCTGCGGGCTCCCAGCCGTGCTCCACCCACTGGCGCTTCGCCTCGGCGATGGGATCGACCGGGAGTCGTCGGCTGGCAGACACGGGAACCTCCTGCTCCCACCGTAGCGGCTGGCCGCCTCCGCGCCCGCGAGGGGACGGGATTGTGGGGGTCAATGTATACACAGAGCCCCGATGCGAGGGCCGTTTGTGCATCGCCTCCCGTCGATTGGGTACACACGAATGCGCGCCATAGACTCGTCGCAGCGTGAGGAGATGGCAATGAAGATCGTCGTCCTGGTCAAGGAAGTCCCGGATACGTACGGGGATCGCAAGCTCAGTCTCGAGACGGGTCTGGCCGATCGCGCGGCCAGCGAGTCCGTGCTCGACGAGATCGGCGAGCGGGCCCTCGAGGTCGCCCTGTCCTATGCCGACAAGAACGCCGGCACCGAGGTCGTCGTGCTCTCGATGGCTCCGGAGTCGGCGACGGCGACGGTGCGCAAGGGGCTCGCGATGGGTGCCGCCTCGGCCGTGCAGGTCGTCGACGACGCGCTCCTCGGCGCCGATCTCGGCCTCACCGCGGAGGTGCTCGCCGCCGCCGTGAAGCGCGTGGGGTTCGACCTCGTGATCGCGGGGAATCAGTCCACCGACGGCTCGGGCGGCGTCATGGCCGCGATGGTCGCCGAGCTGCTCGACGTGCCCGCGGCGACGTATCTCAACTCGGTGGAGATCGGCGACGGCTCGGTGTCGGGCGCCCGCGGATCCGACGGCGCGACCGTGCAGGTGTCGGCCGAGCTGCCGGCGGTGATCTCGATCACCGAGGCGCTCCCGGATGCCCGGTTCCCTAACTTCAAGGGGATCATGGCGGCCAAGAAGAAGCCGTTCGAGACGGTGTCGCTCGACGATCTGGGCATCGACGCGCACAGCTCCGACGCGTCGCGCTCGATCGTGATCGCGCTGAGCGAGAAGCCGCCCCGTGAGGCGGGTATCAAGATCGTCGACGAGGGCGATGCGGGCGAGAAGCTCGCGGAGTTCCTCATCCAGAACCGGCTGGCATAGGGGTGGCTGATATGACGTACGCCGACGATTCGATCCTCGTCCTGCTGGACGTCACGCCCTCGGGCGCGCTCGCGAAGTCAGCCGCCGGATTGCTGGGTGCTGCCGCGCAGGTGGGCACGCCGGTCGCGCTGATCGTCGGCGACGAGAAGCTCGGAGCGGATGCCGCAGCCCTGGGCGCGTCGTCGGTGCTGGTGGCCGCACCGGGCGAAGGTCTGGTCGTGCCGGTCGCCGATGCACTCGCCGCGGCGGCCGATCTCGTCCGTCCCGATGCCGTGCTGGTGTCGCACTCGATCGAGGGCCGCGAGGCGGCGGGCCGGTTCGCCGCCCGCACGCGCTCCGGACTCTGCGTTGACGCGGTCGGCGTCTCGCGCGACGCCGAGGGCGTCGTCGCCCACCACTCCGTCTACGGCGGCGCGTACAACGTCGACGCCGCCGTGACGTGGGGAGCGCCCGTGATCACGATCCGCCAGGGAGCCGTCGACGCCCGCGCCGAGGCCGTCGCGTCCCCGCCGGTGGAGACGCTCGCCGTGACCCCGTCCGGCCGCAAGGCGGCGACGGTCGTGTCGGTCGAGGAGGCCGCGGTCTCGTCGACGCGTCCGGAGCTGCGCGGAGCGGCCAAGGTCGTCTCCGGTGGCCGCGGGCTCGGCTCGGGTGAGAAGTTCGCGCTCGTCGACCAGCTCGCCGACGCGCTCGGCGCCGCGGTGGGCGCATCGCGCGCCGCCGTCGACGCCGGCTACGTGCCGCAGTCGTACCAGGTCGGCCAGACCGGCGTGTCGGTGTCGCCGCAGCTGTACGTCGCGCTGGGCATCTCGGGAGCCATCCAGCACAAGGCCGGCATGCAGACTGCGAAGACGATCGTCGCGATCAACAAGGACGCGGATGCCCCGATCTTCGAGGTCGCCGACTTCGGCGTGGTGGGCGACCTGTTCACCGTGGTTCCGCAGCTGATCGCGGCGCTCGAGGCGAAGAAGGCGTAACCCGGCGTGGCGACCTTCGGACAGGCCATCCGCCGCGGGCTGCCCCGACGGCCCGGCGGCGAGCCGTGGCCGCCGGCCGGTGACGCGCCCGGCGGGGCGATCGTCGGCGACGCCCCCGGCGCGGCGGGCGAGGCGCCCGAGCGCGGCAGTTCTGGACGTCCGCTGCACGTCGAGGCGCAGCATCCGTCGGACACGGCAGCGCCAGCGCCCTCCGGGGGCGCCTCCGTCGGATCGCCGGCCGACCGCGCCGATTCCGTGCGCCCGCTGCAGGAATCGGAGGCGCCGTCGCAGCAGACCGCAGCAGCCGGGGCCCCGGACCCGCAGACCGCGACCCGGACGCTCCGCCGCGGCCTGCCGCGCGTGCCCGGCGGCGAGCCGTGGCCGCCCGCAGACACCACGGCGGCGGCCGGCCCGGCCGCGCCCGCAGCCGGCGCATCGACGGGTGCCGCGGCCCTCGCCGCCGGGATCGCCGCGACGGCGCCCTCCCCGTCGCCCCGCGCAGAGGCGCCCTTCCCGGCCCCGACGCACGCCCCCGCTCTCACCACCACCGAATCCCCGGCTCCGTCCGCGGTCGGGGCGCAGGACGTTTCCGACTCGCCGGTGTCTCCGGCGGGTCGCGCCGAAGACACGCCCCGAACCACCGCTGATCGCACTGCCGGGGAGCGGCCGCTGCGCCGCGGCCTCCCGCGGACGCCCGGCGGCGAGGCCTGGCCTCCCCCCGGCCTGTTCGCGGCAGCGCCGGCCGCGGCTGCGGCGGCGGCATCCGTCCCCTCCCTCACCGAGCCGCAGGACCTGCACACTTCTCGCGAAGAGGCGCAGATGCAACCGCGCCCGCAGGCGGAAACCGCGCCCGCCGTACCCGCACCCGCACCGGCGGGGGTGGACTACTCCCGGCCGCTGCCGTTCACGCGCACGGTGTGGGAGGGCGCGGCGGCGCGGACGCGGCCGCAGCCGAAGCCGGAGCCGCGGCGGATCGGCCCGTTCACGCGGCTGCAGTGGGCCGGCGCGGTCGTCGTCGCCGGCGGCGGCCTCCTCTATGCCGGTCTGATGGCGGTCTTCGCGGTGCGGTGGCTGCTGAGCACCGAGTGGGGTGTGGGGTTCCTTGCGGCTTACCCGGGCGAGTACCACCTGCCCGAGGGCGCGCCGGTCGGCTTCCCGGCGTGGCTCGGGTGGCAGCACTTCTTCAACGTGTTTCTGATGGTGCTCATCATCCGGTCGGGGCTGCAGGTGCGCACCGAGAAGCGGCCCAGCGTGTTCTGGTCGCCGCGGTGGAACGGCAAGCGCAAGATCAGCCTGAACCTGTGGTTCCACCAGTCCCTCGACATCCTGTGGATCGTCAACGGCGTGATCTTCGTCGTGCTGCTCTTCGTCACCGGCCAGTGGATGCGGATCGTGCCGACCTCGTGGGAGGTCTTCCCGAACGCGATCAGCGCGGCCCTGCAGTACGTGTCGCTGGACTGGCCCACCGAGAACGGGTGGGTCAACTACAACTCGCTGCAGCAGCTGGCGTACTTCGCGACCGTGTTCATCGCGGCGCCGCTCGCGATCGTCACCGGCGTGCGCATGAGCGGCATCTGGCCGAAGAACTCACCCGGCCTGAACAAGGCCTACCCGGTCGAGTGGGCCCGCGCGGTGCACTTCCCGGTGATGCTCTACTTCGTCGCGTTCATCTTCGTGCACGTCGTGCTGGTGTTCGCCACCGGGGCGCTGCGCAACCTGAACCACATGTACGCCGCGCAGGGCTCGACCGACCCCGACGCCTACGCGATGAACTGGACCGGGTTCTGGATCTTCTCGGTCTCGATCCTCATCATCGTCGCCGCCTGGATCGCCGCCCGCCCCCTCGTCCTCGCCCCGATCGCCCGCCTGTTCGGCAAAGTCAGCGGCCGCTGAGGCCACGAACCGACGCCGGTCAGGGGATGGCGGGGTGAGCGGATGCCGCGCCCGCGGCGTATCCCTCGGCATAGGCCTCGTCGGCCCCGAGCCGGAACATGTCGCGCTCGAGTGGCCGCACGATCGATCGGGCCCCGGGCAGGTCGAGCGATCCGACGAGGTCGGCGCGGCCCCGGACGACGGCGACCGGCAGCCGCGAAGCCTTTCCCTTGACGAGATCGGCCGCGCCGGCGAGCTCGTCGGCGACGCACGGCATGGTCACGACGAGGGGCCGGCCCTCGGCATCCGTCGCCCCGCGCAGGTCCTCGAAGACGTGCACCCCCGCGGCGCCGATCGCGTGATCGGTCTGGCCCTCGCGCCAGGCGCGGCCGAGCGTGTCGGAGACGAGCACGCCGACCTCGACGCCTAGGCGCTCGCGCAGCGCCCCCGCCAGGGCGCGGGCCGACGCGTCAGGGTCGACGGGAAGGAGGAGGATCGTGCCGTCCGGGGTGTTCGAGGCGTCGACGCCGGCGGCCGCCGAGACCATGCCGAGGCGGTTCTGCACGATCCGCGTCGTGTGGCCGCCGGGCAGCGCGCGCGTCGCGACGACCCGGACGGTCTCGGCCGTGATGGCGTCCTCCCGGTCGGCGGCGGTCACGAAGCGGCCTTCGGCCTTCGACATGATCTTCGAGGTCACCACGAGGATGTCGCCGTCGGCGAGGGTGCCGGCTGCGGCATCCGCGATCACCGTCGCGAGATCGGTGCCGGGCGTGATCTCGGGGATCCCGGCGAGGGGCCAGACCTGCAGCACGTCAGGCGCGCTCAGCGGACGAACCGCACCTCGGTGAGCGTCTCGCCGAGGAAGGGCTCGGTGTGCGTCGCGCCGTCGAGGACGAAGCCGTTGCGCGTGTAGAAGCGGTGCGCGCGGGGGTTGTCGTCGGCGACCCAGAGGTAGACCGGCTCGTCTGCGGCGACGACGGCGTCGAAGAGCCGCTGGCCGATGCCTGTGCCGTGATAGGCGTCGAGGAGGTAGATGAAGTACAGCTCGCGGAACCGCGGGGCATCCTTGTCGCGGGCGGGACCGGAGCCGGCGAACCCGACGATCTCACCGCCGACGAGCGCGGCGAACATCTTGAACTCGGGACCCTGCACGGCCCAGTGGGTCCACAGTTCGGCGAGGCGCTTCGGCGAGACCGCCTCGAGGGCGGCCTTGCTGATGAGGTGGTCGTAGGTCTCGTGCCAGCAGGTGGCGTGAACACGGCCGAGGGCCTCGGCGTCGACGTCTCGCACCGGACGGACGACGGTGTCGGTCTGGAGTTCGGCTTCCATGGCCAGACTCTACGCCGGGCCGAACCCGGAGCGAAATCGGGCGACGACCGTGCAGAGAGCGTTCGCGAAGTGGACAGCGGATGCTGCGCCCCGCCTGTCGGATACCGACAATCGAATCGGCGGCCCGGCTCACGATCGCTACCATCGACCCCCGTGAACGTGATCTGGCGGACCATCCTCGTCATGCTGACCGCTCGGCGTCGCGTGCGGCGGTCGGGACGACTCGACCCGACCGGGATCAGCCGCATCCGGCTCACGACGCTCCCGACCGACATCGATCTGCTGATGCACATGAACAACGGGCGCTACCTGTCGCTGTTCGACCTCGGCCGATGGGATCTGCTCGTGCGCACCGGCCTGTGGGACGTGATGAAGAACCGCGGGTGGTACGCCGTCGTCTCGAGCGAGACGGTGACCTTCCGGAAGTCCCTCGAGCTGTGGCAGCGGTTCGATGTGGAGTCGCGCATGGTCGGGCACGACGACAAGGCGGTCTACCTCGAGCACCGGGCGGTCGTGGACGGCGAGGTGTACGCGCGCGTGATCGTGCGGGCCCGCATGATGAAGCGCACCGGCGGGACGCTGTCGCACGAGGAGCTGTTCGGGGCCGTCGGCTACCCCGATGGGATCCCGGAGGTCGAGCCGTGGGTGCACGACTGGGCCGCGGCATCCGCTCTTCCGCCCACGCGAGCCGCGGCGCCCAGCGTCTGGAACTGACCCGTCAGCGCGGCGGGGGCGCCGGCTCTTCCGGCTCGGGCACCATCGTGAGCCCGGCGGGGGAGTTCGCGGCCTTGGTGAGCGCGTCGATCCACGCCGGGTTCAGGCGCGGCTGGCGTCCGCCGAAGTACTCGAACACGAGGGGCTGGTGAGGGCTCAGCCACACCGAGGTGCGGCCCATGCCGTTGCGTGTGGGATCGGTCCAGGTGAAGGGGAAGTGCTCGCCGCGCCGCAGCTTCGCCCAGATGACGACCTGGAGGTGCGCGAGGATGCGGTCATCGATCGAAACCGTGACCCGCGAGTCGTACGTGAGCGTGCCCATCCGGCAAGAATAACCGGGCGCGTGCCACGTTCGGTCAGGCATTGCCAGAGGCCCGCGCGGATTATACGCTTTTCGACCCGGCTTGTCGGGTGTTGCGCAGAATCTTCTCCTTGGCCAGTCTGACCAAGTGACGATTTCGGCATCGCTGGTGGACGACCTCCGTGAGGCAGTGGCCTCGGGCGGGCTGTCCGTTGCGTATCAGCCGCAGTTCGCGCTCGGTCCGGACGGCGTCTCGCGCACGCCGGCGGCGGTCGAGGGACTGTGCCGGTGGACGAACGGCGCCGACGGCGACGTCCCCCCGGCCACGTTCATCCCCCTCGCCGAGCGGGCCCACATGGTGGAGGAGATCGACCTCCTCGTGCTCGCCCAGGCCGCGGCTCAGGTCGCGAGGTGGCAGCAGGCGGGCCACACCGTCGGGCTCGCGACCAACGCGTCCCCGTCGCACATCACCTTCGACTACGCCGACGGGGTGATCTCACGGCTCGACGAGCTCTCGATCGATCCGGCCAGCGTCATGATCGAGATCACCGAGTCGCCGTCGCCGCAGCTGCTGCCCGTCATGGACGGGCCGTTGCAGCGACTGCGGGCGTTCGGCGTGGGGATCTCGATCGACGACTTCGGCTCACGGGACACGACCATCGAGATGATCGAGGCGCTGCCCATCGACGAGGTGAAGATCGATCGCTCGCTCACGCAGCGGACGGATGCCGCGGCCGCCCACATCGTCGAGGACGTCGTCGATCGCGCCCGGCGTCACGGCTGGCGCGTCGTGGCGGAGGGCATCGAGACCGACGCCGATCTCGCACGCGCCCGTGCGTGGGGCTGCGATCGGGGGCAGGGATACCTGCTCGGGGCGCCGATGGACGCCGAGGCGCTGGAGCGTCTACTCGACGCCTGAGCGTCGCGGAGTCGGCGCCGTCGACCGGCTCAGCGCCGGCGACGGGCTCAGCTCAGAGGGGGAAGTCGTCCTCGGCGTCGGTCGAGGCGTCCTCGGCCGGCGAGTCGCCGACATCGATCTGCGACCAGGTGACCGGCATGCCCGGCGAGAAGAGGATGTCGATGCCCGGCCCGCCGCGCAGCGGAGGGATGTTCACATACCCGCCACCGGCCTTGATCGCCTCGAGGATCGACTTCTTCAGCTCGGTGACGGGCTCGGGGAGGAAGTAGTCGCGCCCATCCACGGTCAGCCGGTTCACGATTGCCATGGCCCCACCCTAGCGGGGCTCGGGGCGCCCGGCCCGTAGAATCAGAGGATGGGCACACTGCACTATGGCGCTCCGTCCGTCGGCTTCCCCCTCGACGACCGCGTGCTCGCGCACCTGGAACTGGTGATCACCGCGAAGCTGCGCCGGCAGGAGAGCCTGTCGTTCGCCGTGGTCGACGAGAAGACCGATCGCCGCCAGTCGGTGTGGATCTCGCCGGTCACACCGCTGCGGTTCGAGTACGACGCTCCCATGCCCGAGATCAACCGCCTGTGGCTGCAGGAGCTCATCGACACGGCGAACTCGCCCGGCGGTCTCCGCGTGATCCCCGAGCCGGAGATCCCCGCTTCGCGCTGAGCCCTGCTCGTCGCGGCACGCTCGTCAGGCCGAGGCGCGGCCGCCGCCCGCATGCTTGGACCGGTACATCGCGGCATCCGCTGCGGCCAGGAGGTCCGCGGCCGATGTCGCGTCCCGCGCGACGACGATGCCGGCGCTCATGGTGATGGTGATCACGGCCTCGTCGACGGCGATGGGGTCGGACACGGCGGCGATCGCGCGCGTCGCGACGTGATGGGCATCCGCCTCTGTGGCGCCGACGCAGACGATCACGAACTCGTCGCCGCCGAGACGCACGACCATGTCCGATGCGCGCGCGACTCCGGCGAGCCGCTTGCCGACGGCGGCGAGAACCGCGTCACCGACATCGTGCCCGCGGGTGTCGTTGACGCTCTTGAAGTCGTCGAGGTCGAGGAAGATGACGGCGAGGCTCGTGTGGGCGCCGGCGATCAGCGCATCGAGACGGTCGTCGAGGAAGCGGCGATTGTGCAGGCCGGTCAGCGCGTCGCGCAGCGCGAGCTCGGCCAGCTCGGCCTGATTGCGCGCGACCAGCGCGGCGCGGATCTCCTCGCCGAGGGCGAAGGCATCCTGCGCGTGCTCGCCCCACGGCAGGCTGCGGCCGGTCACGCTCTCCCGCCAGGCCGAGAACGACCGGCGCGGCGACAGGATGTGGTCGCGGTTCCCGGCGGTCTGATCGCCCAGCCAGTCGATGTCGCGCGCGACCTCACCCCGCACGAACACCAGGCGATCGCCGTCGGCGCCCAGCGGCAGGACGAGGACCCCGGCGACGCCGGGGACCTCCACGGCCAGCTCGGGCCGCTCGATCGGAAGCGCCTCGCACACCAAGTGGCCGGGTCCGAGCTCGTCCACCACCTCGAGCAGCGTCGCAGGCGGCGGGACGATGCCCACCGTGTGCACGGCGTCGGCGTACTGCAGCAGCACGCCGTCGGCTGGGACCACGTCCAGCACGGTGCGGGTTCCGCTGAGGAGGGCCGACGCGACGTCGGTGCGTCCGTAGAGCGGGGCGACGATCGCCACCCGGCGCTCGCGCGCCTCGAGGCGCCGTCGCAGGTCGCTGATCTGGTCCACGGCGGCCAGCTGCATCCCGATCTGGGAAGCGAGGACCTCCAGCGCGCGGCGCAGCAGCACGGGCAGGCGGCGCGGCGTGCGGTGCGCGCACGTGAACATGCCGACCATGCGGTCCTCGACCACGATCGCGAACGACACGGTCGAGGCCTGCCCCATGTTCCGCATGAACTGCAGGTGGTGGGGTGACACGCCCCGCAGCTCGGCCTCGGCGAGATCGAGGGGCGGGTCCTCCGGCAGGAGCGCCTTGAGGGCGCGTCCGGGGTCGTCGGTGTGCGCGATCACCCGTGAGCGCTTGCGCAGGTAGAGGGCGCGGGCCTGTGCCGGGATGTCCGACGCGGGGAAGTGCAGCCCGAAGTACGGCTCCATGTCGGGCTCGCGCTCGTCGGCGACGATCTGGCCGTGACCGTCCTCGTGGAAGTCGTAGCACATCACCCGGTCGAAGCCGGTGATCGCCTTGATCTCTGCGGCCGCCCGCGTGCGCAGCTGTTCGGCATCCGTGACGGTGGCCAGCCGCTGGATCGCGGACACCACGCCGGTGCGGACGTACTCGAGCTCGGGGATGACCGGCTCGAGCTCCACGACGAGCGGGTCGGTGCCGCGGTGCACGATCGCGTCGTAGGACGCGCCCTCGAACTCGACGCGCACCGGATCGACGGCGACCGCGTGCGACACCGCCCAGGTCAGCGTCTCGCTGCCGGACTGGTCGAGGCTCCGGCCCAGCCAATGCTCGGCATCCTCACTCGCCACGACGACCGTGCCGGTCTGCTCGTCGATGCCGAACAGGGTGCCGTGGGACTGGATGCGCCCGATTGTGCGCAGCGGCTCTGCCGCGCATTCCTGCAGCCGGAGGGCCTCCGCTGCGACGCGGGCGCGCTCGTCTTCGTGCGGCAGGGCGGGGATGTCTGTCAACGCGCCTCCTCGGCGGCGAGACTCGGTCCGGTCGGGGGGTCCGGGATGCGAGAGTGCTCAATCCTATGCGCGGCTATCGACGGCGGCCCGGGGTTTGCGCGATGTGGACAGCACCGTCGCGAAGTGGTGCGCCCCCGGGCGGATCGTGCCCGGCTAGCGCACGCCGACCAGGGGCGCAACCCGTTTGCCGTGACCGCGCCGGCTGCGATTGCCTGACATCGGGAGCGCCGGTGGAATTGCCGGTGCGGGAGGAGGAGGTCGCCGTGGACACGAGCACCCTCATCTGGATCATCGTGGGCATCATCGTCGTGGCGATCATCGTGGTCGTCGTGCTGATGGTCACCGCGCGCGGACGCCGCGAGAAGCGAGCCGAGGCCCAGCACGAGCAGGCCGAGCGGATGCGGGCAGAGGCCCGCGAATCCGAGATGGCCGCGCGCGAGCAGGAGGCGCAGGTGGCGCAGGCCCGCGCAGACGCGGCTTCTGCCGCAGCCGCCGCCGAGCAGGCGAAGGCGCGCGCAGCCCAGGCGACCATCGACGCCGACCGCCGCGCGGCAGCGATCGACGAGCATCAGACGGATGCCGAGAAGCACCGGGCCGAGCAGGCGGAGACCCTCCGCAAGGCCGACGACGTCGACCCCTTCGTCACGGACGGGACGACGGATGCCGCGCCCGGCCCGCGTCGCACCGGAGCAACCCGTGCGGACGGAACCGATCCGGACGCCGCGTCCCGGACCGACCGGGTCTGACCCCTCGAGTCTCGACGACGCCCCGCGGC
>NZ_JAYRDE010000072.1:0-16110 GCF_041909575.1 Microbacterium sp.
ACCCGTGGGCCAACCTGCTGCAGGCCACCGCGCCGGGCCGCGGCTGAGACCGATCAGACGGAGTCGCGGACGACGAGCTCGGTCTCGAGGATCGTGACGTGGCGGGGATGCCTCCCCGCGAGGATGTCGAGCAGCACGGTCGCCATGCGCTCACCCTGGGCGAAGGACGGCTGACGCATCGTCGTCAGCTGCGGCTCGACGGAGGTGGCGACCGGTGAGTCGTCGAAGCCCATCACCGCGATGTCCTGCGGCACGCGCAGGCCCGCGGCCGCGAGCACCGCGAGCGCCCCTCGCGCCATGAGATCGCTCGCGACGAAGACCGCATCGGGGCGCTCCCCCGACTCGAGGATGCGGCGCATGGCGTCGGCTCCCCCGTCGGCGGTGAAGTTGCCGTCGACGACGACGCCCTCGGGCAGCTCCCACGCGCGCAGTGCGTCGCGATACCCCTGCAGCCGGTCGACACCGGCGGGCATCGTCAGCGGGCCGGCGATCGTCGCGATGTTCCGGTGGCCGCGCTCGATGAGGTAGGTGGTCGCGTCGTGCCCGCCGCGGACGTTGTCGACGTCGACGTAGTAGTCGCGCTCACGTTCGCGCACGGGCCGACCTCCGTACACGACCGGCACCGCATTGGCGATGCGGTCGATGAACAGGTCGCTGGTGTGGTGCGACACGATGATCGCGCCGTCGACGGCGCCGCTGCGCACGTAGCTCGTGGTCTTGTCGCCGGGGTCGTCGTTCGCGATGAAGAGGTTGAGGACGTAGTCCGAGCGGCTGAGCCGCGCGTTGATGCCCGACACGATCGCAGCGAAGAAGGGATCCCCGAAGAAGCGGGTGGTGTCCTCGGGCACGACCAGCGCGATCGCGTGCGTCTGACGGCTCGCCAGCGACCGGGCCGCGCGGTTGGGAACGTAGTTCAGCTCGGCGATCGCCTTGGTGACCGCCTCGAGCGCCTCGGGGCTGACGGCGGTCGAGCCGTTCACGACACGCGACACCGTCGAGCGTGAGACGCCCGCAGCCGCGGCGACCTCCTCGATCGTGACCGTCCCGCGAAGCGCGTCCGTCGTCATTCCCTCTGCTTCCCTTCCGGGTGCTGCCGCACCATGTGGATGCTACGGCACACCGTGGACGCTACGCCCGAAGGGCGGCCGCATCCCGGTCGAGCGCCCGAGCGGCGATGATCCTGCTGTACTCGCGGCCGCTGTCCTTCACGCTGCGCAGCTGGGTGTCGTAGTCGACGCGCACGATGCCGAAGCGCTTCTCGTACCCCCATGCCCACTCGAAGTTGTCCAGGAGCGACCAGTAGAAGTATCCGCGCACATCGACGCCGGCCTCCACCGCGTCGAGGATCGCGTCGAGGTGGGCGCGCACGAAGTGGGCACGGTCGGCGTCGTGCACGCGCACCTCGCCGTCCTCGACGACCCGTTCGTCGTCGTACGCCGCACCGTTCTCGGTCACGAAGAGGGTCGTGCCCGCGGGCTGGGCGTACTCATCCCACACGCGGGAGAGCAGCCGGGTGAGGCCCTCGGGCTGCACCTCCCAGTGCATCGGCGTGCGGGGCAGTCCGCGCTCGTGCCAGTAGATGCCCTCGTGCGAGGGGAACGGCGAGCGGCCCGGCCGATCCGTCGGCGCGTCGCCGCCCGTCGGAGGAACAGCCGGCGCATGCCCGCCGACGTACTCGCCGTGGTAGTAGTTCACGCCGAGCGTGTCGATGGCGGTCGCGATGACTTCGAGGTCGCCGGGCCGCACGGCCTCCTCGAGCGCCTTGATCGCGCCCGCGTCGACGGCGCGGATGTCCTCGACGACGTCCGCCGGGTACTGGCCGCGGAAGATCGGGTCGAGGAACCACCGATTGAACTGCCCGTCGATGCGCCGGGCGGCGTCGAGGTCGGCCGCGTCGTTCTCGTCGACCGGATCGGCGACGGTGAGGTTCAGCGTGATGCCGAGGTTGAGCGACGCGTCGCGGGCCCGGAGTTCGCGCACGGCCTGACCGTGACCGAGCAGCAGGTGATGGGCGGCGAGGACGCCCTCGGTGACGCTGTAGTGACCCGGCGCGTGGAGGCCGGCCGTGTAGCTCAGGAACGACGAGCACCACGGCTCGTTGAGCGTCGTCCACACGTTGACGCGATCGCCGAGCGCGTCGTGCATGTCGAGGGCGTACTCGGTGAAGAGGTCCGCGGTGTCGCGGTTGGCCCAGCCGCCCTTGTCCTGCAGCGCCTGCGGCAGGTCCCAGTGATAGAGCGTCAGCCACGGCAGGATGCCGGCATCCAGCAGCTCGTCGACCAGCCGCTTGTAGAAGTCGACGCCCTTCGGGTTGAGCGCGCCGCCGTCGGGGCGCACGCGGGACCACGAGGTCGAGAAGCGGTAGGTCTGCAGGCCCATCGTCTTCATGAGCGCGACGTCGTCGGTGTACCGGTGGTAGTGCTCGCAGGCGACGTCGCCGTTGTCGGCGTTGATGACAGCCCCGGGGACGCGGCAGAACGCATCCCAGATCGAGTCGCGGCGGCCGTCCTCGTGTGCGGCGCCCTCGATCTGGAAGGCGGCGGTGGCTGCGCCGAACAGGAAGTCCGACGGGAAGGCGCGCGCGGTGGTCTCGGTCATGCGGACGGCGTCCTCTCTGAAGTGTGGGTGATCGGAAACGGGATGGATGCCGCGCTCAGCCCTTGACCGCGCCCGCCATGATGCCGCTCACGAGCTGCTTTCCGGCGAAGGCGAAGAGGATGAGGAGCGGGATGGTCGACAGGAGCACGCCCGCCAGCACGATCGAGTAGTCGACGAAGTAGTTCGACTGCAGCAGCGACAGCGCGACCGGGAGCGTGGGGTTCTGACGGTCGAGCACGATGAAGGGCCAGAAGAAGTTGTTCCACGCGCCGACGAAGGTGAAGAGGAACAGCATCGCGGCGGCCGGGCGGGCGGCGGTCACGCCGATCACCCAGAACGTGCGCATCATGGATGCCCCGTCCACGCGCGCCGCTTCGATGAGCTCGTCGGGCACCGACTGCTGGAGGTACTGCGTCATCCAGAAGACGCCGAACGCGCTCGTGAGCGCCGGGATGACGATGGCGCCGATCTGCCCGGTCCAGCCGAGGTCGGCGAAGAGGATGTACAGCGGCACCACGCCCAGCTGCATCGGCACCGCCATCGTCGCCACGACGAAGATGAGCAGCGCCTTGCTCCCGCGGAAGCGCAGCTTCGCGAAGGCCCAGCCGGCGAGCGTGGAGGTGATCACCACGGCCGCCGCGATCAGCGTCGAGCTGTAGATCGAGTTCCACAGCGCCGGCCAGAAGTTGACGGCAGGGTCGTTGACGACAGACGCGGCGTTGGCGATGAAGTTGCCGCCCGGGATCCACGACATGTTGGGGTCGTTGATCGTGGTCGAGTCCCCGGAGCCGATGAGGAAGGACCAGTAGTAGGGGAACACGGCCGACAGCAGCACGACGCCGAGTCCGACGTAGACCCAGAACCCGGCGCGGTGACCACGGATCTTGGTGGTGCGGTTGCGACCGCGGCCCTCGGCGATGCTCGAGGTGGCGATGGTCTGCTCGACCATCGCGATCGGAGGAGTCGTGCTCATCGGCGGATTCCCTTCTTGCGCGGCGCGGTGACGCCTCGGCCGCCCTCGTCCCGGACGAGCCGGCGGGTGACTGCCAGGTTGATCAGGCCGATCACGAGGATGATGAGGAACAGGATCCACGCCAGCGCGGCGGCGCGTCCGAAGTTCCACTCCCGCCAGCCGATGTTGTAGAGGAACAGGGTGATCGTGAGCCACTGCTGCGCGGCACCGCCCTCACCGGTGTTGTCGTACATGCGGGGCTCGTCGAAGATCTGCAGTCCGCCGATGGTGGACGTGATGATGACGAAGATCAGCGTCGGGCGCAGCGAGGGCACGGTGATCGCGGTGAACTGGCGGAAGGCGCCTGCGCCGTCCACGGTGGCGGCCTCGTAGTAGTCGCGCGGGATCGCCTGCATCGCGGCCAGGAGGATGAGGGCGTTGTAGCCCGTCCAGCGGAAGTTCACCATGGTCGCGATCGCGACGTGGCTCCAGAACGGGTCCTTGTGCCACGGGATGGCCTGCAGCCCGAGGTCGGTGAGGATGTTGTTCACCAGGCCGTGATTGTCGCCGAACATGTTGCTGAAGATCAGGGCGACGGCGACGGGGGCCATGACGTAGGGCAGCAGGACGCCCATGCGCCAGAAGGTCTTCGAGCGGATGTTCCGGTCGAGCATCGCGGCGATGAAGATCGCCAGCACCAGCTGCGGCACCGTCGAGAGCAGGAAGATGCTGAAGGTGTTGCGCAGGGCGGTCCAGAACTGCGGGTTCTGGAGGATCCAGATGTACTGGTCGAATCCGACGAACTCGCCCGAGTTGCGGACGAGATCCCAGTCCTGGAACGAGATCACCGCGGTGTAGGCGATGGGGAAGAGACCCACGATCGCGAAGACGATGAAGAACGGCGAGATGTAGAGGTAGGGGGAGAACTTCAGGTCCCACTTGCTCAGGCGGTGGGAGAAGGAGATCACGCGCGGCTGGCGTTCGGGAGACGGCCGGTCGGCCGGCCCGGATGCCGCGGGGCGGGTTGCGGTCGAGGTCACCGGTGGCTCCGATTCGGTATCGAGGATCGAGGGGATCGGGAGGAGTGTGCGCGGGCGGGAGGCCCGCACACACTCCTCCTCTCAGGCCTCGACCGGGCGAGCGGCCGAAGCTGTCAGGAACGGCCTATCAGAAGGCCTCGACCTCGGCTACCCAGGTGTTCCACGAGGTCTGCTCGTCCTCGACACCGTCGAAGACACGCGTGACCGCGTTCTGGAGCGCGTCGTGGTACTTGAAGTAGCTCGCGTCCTTATAGGGGGCGACCGTCACGGCCTCGGCACGGGTGCTGAGGATCTCGCCGGTGGGAGCGTCGTTGAAGTACTCGTTCGTCGCGTCGGTGAGGGCGGGGTCGGAGTACGCCTCGAGCTGGCTCGGGAACGTTCCGGCGTTGGTGAATGCCTTGACCTGCTGCTCGGGAGCGGTGAGCCAGTCGGCGAGCGCAAGCGCCGCGTCGACGTTGGCGCCGTTGGCGGGGACGGTCAGGTACGAGCCGCCCCAGTTGCCGCCGCCGTTCGGGAAGACATCGGCGATGTCCCACCCGGTGACGTCGGGAGCGTTGCCCGAGATGACGCCGAGCATCCAGCCCGGGCACAGCATCGTGGCGAACTCACCGTTTGCCATCGAGGCGAACCAGTCGTCCGACCACTGACCGGCGTAAGCCGAGTTGGGCACGGCGCGCTCGGTCACGAGCTCGTACGCGGCCTGGATCTCGGGGTTCTCGGTCGCGATGACCGTGCCGTCCGGCTCGGTGTACGTGTACTCGATCTGGTTGACGATGCCCTGGAGCACCGAGTTCGCCGAGTCGATCATCGGCTTGCCGGTGGCTTCCTTGTACTGGTCGGCGACGTCGAGGAAGTTCTCCCAGTCGCCGTTGAACAGCTCGGCGACGCCTTCGCGGTCGCTGGGCAGTCCGGCGGCCTCGAACAGGTCGGCGCGGTAGCAGATGCCCTGGGGACCGATGTCGGTGCCGAAGCCCACGAGACGGCCGTCGGGGTCGGTCGCGGCGGCTTCCTTCCAGTCGAGCCAGCGGCCCTTGACGCTGTCGGGCGCCTCGGCGAGGAGGTCGGAGTACTGCATCGCCTCGGCGAACCAGTCGATCTCCACGGCCTCGATGTCGGCGAGACCCTCCTTGCCCAGCTTCTGGAAGTAGTTCGCACGTGCATCGCCGGACTCGGCGGCGCGGTTGTGGACGATGGTCACGTTCGGGTTCTCGTCCATGTACTCCTGGAGGAGTTCATCGGTGTAGCCGAAGTCGTTGAACGTGGCGATGGTGAGCGTGATGGGCTCGTCAGGGTCAGCCGAGGACTCGTTGCCGCTTCCGTTGCCGGCGCAGCCGGCGAGGATGATGGCCGAGGCCGAGAAGGCGGCGACCGCCACGGCGCTTCGGCGGAAGGCGCGTGAGTTCACTGTCACTCCTTTGTGTTGTCAGATCGTTGTGTGTTGCAGGGGGTGCGGCTCGAGACGGGTTCCGGGCCGCGGTGCCGTGGGAGCGTTCCCACCGGACGGGAACCGACGCTATGGGATCGCTCCCACGAATGTCAAGGGAGCGCTCCCACGAAACGGTCACGGTTGTGTCACAACCCTGTGGGCGGCACGTCACGCCGCGCGACGGCACACCCCGGACGCGGCCCGTAGACTTGGGGGAACGCCGCGCCGCCAGGAGGATCCCCGTGCCCACGATCGTCGTCGATGTCATGCCCAAGGCCGAGCTGCTCGACCCGCAGGGGAAGGCCGTCTCCGGCGCCCTCGCGCGTCGCGGCCAGGACGCGTTCACCTCGGTGCGCATCGGCAAGCGCTTCGAGCTGACCGTCGACGGCGAGGTCACCGACGAGATCCTCGCGACGGCTCGTCAGCTCGCCGACGAGATCCTCTCCAACTCCGTCATCGAGGACGTCGTCGGCGTCGAGGTGGTCGAGTGACCACGCGCATCGGGGTCATCACGTTCCCGGGCTCGCTCGACGACCGAGATGCGCAGCGCGCGATCGCCGTCGCGGGCGCCGAGCCGGTCGCCCTGTGGCACGGCTCTCACGATCTCGAGGGCGTCGACGCCCTCGTGCTGCCCGGCGGCTTCAGCTACGGGGACTACCTGCGCGCCGGGGCCATCGCGGCGCTCGCGCCGATCATGGCGGAGGTGAAGGATGCCGCAGCCCAGGGCATGCCGATCCTCGGCATCTGCAACGGCTTCCAGATGCTCGTCGAGGCGCACCTGCTGCCGGGCGGCCTCATCCGCAACGCGCACCAGCAGTTCATCCGTCGCGACCAGCGCCTGCGCGTCGAGAGCACTCGCACGGCGTGGACGAGCGATTTCGAGGCCGGCCAGGAGATCGTGATCCCGCTCAAGAACGCCGACGGCGGCTACATCGCCTCGGAGGACGAGCTGGACCGCCTCGAGGGCGAGGGCCTGGTGGCCTTCCGCTATCTCGGCGTGAACCCGAACGGCTCGCTGCGCGACATCGCCGGGATCTCCAACGAGCGCGGCAACGTGGTCGGCCTGATGCCGCATCCCGAGCACGCCGTCGAGCCGGGGTTCGGCCCCGACACCGAGGCCGCCATGCGCTCGGGCGTCGACGGCCTGCCGTTCTTCACGTCGGCGGTCGCCGCCGTGGTCTCTGCCGCAGCCTGAGCCGCAGCATCCGCTTCCCGGCTCAGACCGTGCCGGCGGGCGGCCACACGCCGATGATGACGCCCATCACGACGAACGTCACGAGTTCGTGGGCGATGTTCATGACGGTGAGCGATGTCGGTCGGCCCTCGAACTGGTCATGGGTGATGAACCGCGCCGCCGTGAACCCCGCCCACAGGATGATCGCCGTTCCGAGCGACGCGAGCAGGTAGCCGCCGCCGTAGAAGTGCCAGGCGATGTTCGTCGCGCCCGCCAGCACCCAGGCCGACACGAAGCTCACGAACACCGTGACGATGATGGGCATCCACGCCTGCAGCGAGGTCTGCTCGCGGTTCATGTCGACGTTCGCCAGCTTCGCCCAGCGCGTGCCGAAGACCGGCGGCGCGTACCAGATCGAGCCGACGAGCATCGTCGACAGGGTCGCGATCAGCACGGCCCAGTAGTTGATCTCGGGGACCATCTCCGCCTCCTCGGGTGGGGCGGCCCGGGGCGCGCGCCGCTCGTCGCGAGCGTATCGCCGGGCGCCGACGCCGCGCGAGCACCGCGCCGATAGCGTAGAGGGGTGAGCCGAGGCATCCGGAACCTGATCGTGAGCGTGCCGACCGACGAGCTGGCAGCCGACCTGGGGGCTCTGCCCGACGGGGTCGAGCTGGTGGTCTGGCCGATGGACGGACCGGCCCCTCGGGAGAGGTTCGACATCGTCGTGCCGCCCTACATGTCGATGGCGCGGGTGCTCGAGCGTCTCGACGGGGTCGACGTGGCCCTCGTGCAGGGCCAGTCGATCGGCTACGACGGCGTCGCCGACATCCTTCCGGACGGCCTCGTGTTCGCGAACGCCTCGAGCGTCCACGAGACCTCGACGGCGGAGCTCGCCGTCGGGCTCGCGATCGCGTCCCAGCGCCACATCGACGCCTTCGCACGCGACACCGCCGCCGGCCGGTGGGACGCGCACTACACGCACAGCCTCGCCGACCGTCGCGTGCTGCTGCTCGGCTACGGCGGCGTCGGCAAGGCGGTCGCGTCGAGACTGGCCCCGTTCGAGGTCGAGCTGACGGCGGTCGCGCGCCGTGCGCGCGTCGAGGAGGGGATGCCGGTCCACGGCGTCGACGAGCTGCCCGAGCTGCTCGGCGAGGCGGAGATCGTCATCGTCACCCTCCCCGGCGGCGAGGGCACGCGACACATCGTGGACGATGCGTTCCTGTCCGCCCTTCCCGACGGAGCCCTCCTGGTCAACGTCGGACGCGGCTCGCTGGTGGACACGGAGGCCCTCGTCGACCACGTCCGGCGCGGGCGCATCCGGGCGGCCCTCGACGTGACGGAGCCCGAGCCGCTGCCTGCCGGACACGCGCTGTGGGGTGTTCCCGGCGTGCTCATCACGCCCCATGTCGGCGGCGACAGCAGTGCCATGGCCCCGCGCATCGCGAAGCTGGTGCGCGCGCAGATCGAGCGCATGGTGCGAGGCGAAGCGCCCGTCAACGTCGTGCTCGGCGGCGCCGGGTCCTGAGGCGCCGGGTCTTGATTCGCCCAGCGGCTACCGAGTTCAGGCGAATCGACGGGATCGGGCCGATCTGCCGGCATCCGTCCTGATCCGGTCGGATCGCCTGTCCCCGGTGGCGCGCCGCTCCCGGGAGGGAGAGGCAGGTCAGGCCCGGAAGACCGTGTGCACGTCGCCGACGACGGCGCGGCCGCCGAGGGACTCGAGCTCCATGAGCACGGCCGTTCCGACGACGGTGCCGCCGAGCCTCTCCACGAGCGCGCGCGCGGCGACGAGGGTGCCGCCGGTGGCGAGCACGTCGTCGACGAGCAGCACGCGCATGCCGGCGCGGATGTCGTCGTGGGCCTCGATCGTCGCCGTGCCGTATTCGAGGGTGTAGTCGACGGATGCCGCGGGCCGGGGCAGCTTGCCGGCTTTGCGGATCGGCACGAGGCCGGCGCCCGCTTCCATCGCCGCGGCACCGGCGAGCAGGAACCCGCGCGCCTCCACGCCTGCCACGACGTCGAAGTCGCCGTCGAACGGGGCGATCAGGGCGTGGATCACGGTGCGCAGGGCCGAGGCATCCGCCAGCAGCGGCGTGATGTCGCGGAACAGCACACCCGGCTCGGGATAGTCGGGGATCGTTCGAATGAGCGACTCGGCGCGGGTCAGGGCTTCGGACACCGCCTCACGATACCGCCGGCGATCCCGTCGCGATCGTCCATAGGACATCTTCAGCCACGTGCGAGCAGGAATGTAAGCGCTTGCACTATCCTGGTCCGATGACTTCCCCGCAGACCGCCGAGCGCACGGGCGCGCCGACCACCGCCGCCGGACACGAGTGGTGGCGCACCGCCGTCATCTACCAGATCTACCCGCGCTCGTTCTCGGACAGCTCGGGCGACGGCGTGGGCGACCTGCCCGGCATCACCTCGCGCCTCGACGACCTGCGCGACCTCGGCGTCGACGCGCTGTGGCTGAGCCCGTTCCAGCGCTCGCCCCAGAAGGACGCGGGCTACGACGTCTCGGACTACTGCGACGTCGACCCCCTCTTCGGCACGCTGGCCGACTTCGACGAGATGCTCGCGCAGGCGCACGCCCGCAGCATCCGCCTCATCGTCGACCTCGTCCCCAACCACTCGTCCGACCAGCACGAGTGGTTCCAGCAGGCGCTGGCCGCGGCTCCGGGCAGCGCGGAGCGCGCGCGCTACATGTTCCGCGACGGGCAGGGCGTCGAGGGCGAGCTGCCCCCGAACAACTGGGAGTCCGTCTTCGGAGGCCCTGCCTGGACTCGCGTGGTGGAGGCCGACGGCACCGCCGGTCAGTGGTATCTGCACCTGTTCGACTCTTCGCAGCCCGACTTCGACTGGTCGAACGAGGAGGTGCGCGAGGAGTTCCGCCGCGTGCTGCGCTTCTGGCTCGACCGCGGCGTCGACGGCTTCCGCGTCGACGTCGCCCACGGCCTCGTCAAGGCCGAGGGCCTGCCCGACTACACGCCGGACCCCGAGACCGGCTCGATGGGCGGCGAAGAGGCGAACGTCCCCTACTGGGGTCAGGACGGCGTGCACGAGGTGTACCGCGACTGGCACAACCTCCTCGCCGAGTACGACGGCGACCGCGCCCTGTGCGCCGAGGCGTGGCTGCCCACGCCCGAGAAGACCGCGCTGTGGGTCCGGCCCGACGAGATGCACCAGGCTTTCAACTTCGCGTACCTCGAGACGGCGTGGGATGCCGCGGCCCTGCGCTCCGTGATCGCCGAGTCGATCGCCGCCTACGCCGCGGTCGGCGCTCCGAGCACCTGGGTGCTCTCGAACCACGACGTGGTGCGGCACGCCTCGCGCCTGGCCCTGACCGCCGAGAACCCGCAGGGTCACGGCATCGGGCCGGACTCCCCCGGGAAGCCGATCCCCGAGGTCGGACTGCGCCGCGCCCGCGCCGCCACGACGCTCATGCTCGCGCTGCCGGGTTCCGCCTACCTCTACCAGGGCGAGGAACTCGGCCTGCCCGAGGTCATCGACATCCCCGGCGATGCGCGCCAGGACCCGACGTGGTTCCGCACGAACGGCGAGCGCTACGGCCGTGACGGGTGCCGCGTGCCGATCCCGTGGACGGCGGACGCCCCCGGCTACGGCTTCTCCCCGAACGGTGCAGCCTGGTTGCCCCAGCCGGCGGACTGGGCCGAGTTCGCCCGCGACGTGCAGGCGGCGGACCCCGGCTCCACGCTCTCGCTCTACCGCGAGCTCATCGCGGCGCGGCGGGCCCGCGGCCTCGGCGCCGGATCGCTCGAGTGGCTGACGGGCTTCGGAACGGATGCCGTGGCCTTCCGCAACGGGAACGTCACGGTGATCGGGAACACCGGCGCCACGTCGATCCCGCTGCCGGACGGTATCGTGATCGCAGCGAGTGGCCCGATCGACGGCGGCGAGCTTCCGGCCGACACCACCGTCTGGCTCGCGAACGACTGAGGAGCGCCCGGCCCGAAGCCGGACGAGAGGTGAGGGCGGCGTGGTCAGCATCGACGAGGTCGCGCGGCATGCCGGCGTCTCGACGGCGACCGTCTCGCGCGCGCTGAGCGGGCGCGGCCACGTCTCGGACGCCACCAAGGCGCGCGTCGAGGTGGCGGCCAAGAGCCTCGGCTATGTCGTGTCGGCGTCGGCGTCGAGTCTCGCGTCGGGCCGCACCCGCAACATCGGGGTGCTCGTGCCGTTCCTCGACCGCTGGTTCTTCTCGACGGTCCTCTCGGGGATCGCGTCGGCACTCATGCGCCGCGGCTACGACATCACGCTCTACGCCCTCACCGCCGACCGCGGCGAGCGCCGGGACGTGTTCGACACGTTCCTGCGCCGGCAGCGCGTGGACGGCGTGATCGCGATCTCGATCGAGCTGGGCGAGGAGGAGACCGGCCACCTGCTCGAGCTCGACCTCCCCGTCATCGCGATCGGCGGACCCAACCCGCGCCTCACGACCCTCACGGTCGACGACGTCGCGGTCGCGCGTCTCGCGACCGAGCACCTGCTCGCGCTCGGTCACCGCGAGATCGCGCACATCGGCGCCAGCCCCGAGTTCGATATCGACTTCCACATCCCGACGCAGCGGCGCCAGGGCTTCGAGCTCGCGCTGGCGGATGCCGGCATCCCGGTGAAGCCGTCGCTCTACGAACCCGCCGACTTCACGATCGAGGGCGGGTTCCGCGCCGCGAAGCAGCTGCTGGGCAAGCCCGGCGGGCGTCCGACGGCGATCTTCGCGGCATCCGACGAGATGGCCATCGGCGCACTGCTGGCCGCGCGCGAACTGGGCTACCGGGTCCCGGAGGACCTCTCCGTCGTCGGCATCGACGGCCACGAGCTGGGCGAGTTCTTCCGGCTGACGACCGTCGACCAGTTCCCGCTCGGCCAAGGCGAGCGGGCAGCCGATGCGATCCTCGCCGAGCTCGAGTCGAAGGATGCCGCTCCTCCCGTGCACCAGCCCGGCGACCTGCCGTATGAGCTGATCGTCCGCGGCTCGACCGCCCGGCTGGCCGGCTGACGCCCCGGCTAGGCTCGACCGCATGACGATCGACCTCGAGGCCCTCTACATCGACCTGCACCGGCATCCCGAGCTGTCCTTCCAGGAGACGCGCACCGCCGGGGTGGTCGCGAAGCACCTCGAGGAGCTGGGGCTCGAGTTCGAGGAAGGCGTCGGCAAGACGGGCGTCGCTGCCGTGCTGCGCAACGGCGACGGCCCGGTGGTGTGGCTGCGCGCCGACATGGACGCCCTGCCCGTGCCGGAGCAGACGGGCCTCGCATACGCGAGCACCGCGCGCGGCACCGATCCGGCCGGCAACGTCGTGCCCGTCATGCACGCGTGCGGCCACGACATGCACGTCTCGGCTCTGCTCGGCGCCCTCGAGCAGCTCGTCGCCACGAAGGATCAGTGGAGCGGCACGATCGTCGCCGTCTTCCAGCCCGCCGAGGAGTACGGCGCCGGCTCGCAGGCCATGATCGCCGACGGCGTGCTCGATCGGTTCCCGAAGCCGGACATCGTGCTCGGCCAGCACGTCACCCCCCTTCCCGCCGGCACCATCGGCGTGCGCAGCGGCACGCAGATGGCGGCCTCCGACGGCCTGCGCGTGACCCTGCTGGGCCGCGGCGGTCACGGGTCGCGTCCGCACTCGACGATCGACCCCGTCGTGATGGCCGCCGCGACCGTCATGCGCCTGCAGACGATCGTCTCGCGCGAGGTCGACCCGCGCGACGTCGCTGTCGTCACCGTCGGCTCGATCCACGCTGGCCTCAAGAACAACATCATCCCGGCCGAGGCGAGGCTCGAACTCAGCCTGCGCTACCCCGACGACGCGGCGCGGGCGCGCATCCTCGAGAAGGTCGAGCGCGTGGTGCGCGCCGAGGCGCAGGCGTCCGGCGCCGACGAGGAGCCGGTCATCGAGATCGACCACTCGCTCCCGCCCACGATCAACGACGTCGATGCGACCACGCGCCTGCGGCTGGCCTTCGACTCCGCGTTCGGCGACGGCACCGTCATCGATCCCGGCATGTTCACGGGCAGCGAGGACGTGTCGTGGTTCGCGCGCGAGTCCGGTGCACCCCTCGTGTTCTGGTTCTGGGGCGGCGTCGACCCGGCCGCGTTCGCGGCGGCCACGGCCGCGGGCACGGTCGAGCGCGACATCCCCACGAATCACTCGCCCTTCTTCGCGCCGGTGCTCCAGCCGACGCTCGACAACGGCGTGCGCAACCTCGTCGTCGCCGCCCGGGAGTTCCTCGGCACTCCCTGACCCTGCGATCGGCGCCGGCGGCCGGCGAACACCAAGACCGGCGGATGCCTCGGCACGGCGCCGTATGGATTCCGTGAGGATGCCCGTTCCGATGAATCCTCACGGAATCCGTGCGAGTAACATCGCCCGCCGTGACGAACGAAACGAGGGAGCCGTCGGTCGGTGAGCCGCCGATCGCGAAACGCCTCATCCTGGGCGATCCGCTGGCCTCCGACGACTCCGAGGAGCACCTGCTCCCGAAGAAGCGCGCGCTGCCGATCTTCGCGTCCGACGCGCTGTCCTCCGTCGCCTATGCGCCGCAGGAACTCCTCCTCATCCTGCTGACGGGCGGTCTGGCGTTCCTGGCGTTCGCGCCGTGGGTCGCCGCAGCCGTCGTCGTGCTCCTCACCGTCGTCGTGATCAGCTACCGCCAGCTCATCAAGGCCTACCCCTCGGGCGGCGGCGACTACGAGGTCGCGCGCAAGAACCTCGGCGAGGTGCCCGGCGTCGTCGTGGCGGCGGCCCTCCTCGTGGACTACGTGCTCACCGTCTCGGTGTCGGTCGCCTCGGGCGTCGACAACATCATCTCGGCGATTCCGGGGCTCAACCCGTTCCGCGTCGAGCTCGCGGTCGGGTTCGTCATCCTCATCGTCATCATCAACCTCCGCGGCGTCCGTGAAGCATCGCGGGCTTTCGCGATCCCGACCTACGTGTTCATCGCCTCGGTGGCGGTCATGATCGTCGTCGGCCTGTTCCAGACCGCGACCGGCAACGCGCCCGTCGCCTCCAGCGCCCAGTACGCCGTCGAGGCGCAGAGCGTCACGCAGGCCGCCGTGATCCTGCTGATCCTGCGGGCGTTCTCGAGCGGCTGCTCGGCCCTGACCGGCGTCGAGGCGGTCTCCAACGGCGTGCAGGCCTTCCGCCAGCCGAAGGTCCGCAACGCCCAGACGACGCTCGCGCTCATGGGCCTCATCGCGATCGTGCTCTTCTCGGGACTGACCGCGCTGGCTTTGGTCTCAGGCGTGCACTACGCCGAGAACCCGTGCGATCTCATCGGCTTCGATTGCGCGAACAACCCGCAGCCGAGCCTGATGGCCCAGGTGTCGTCGGCGGTGTTCGGCATGGGCTCGATCCCGTTCTACGTCATCCAGGCGGCGACCGCGCTCGTGCTGCTCCTGGCGGCCAACACCGCGTTCAACGGCTTCCCGCTCCTCGGGTCGGTGCTCGCCCGCGACGGCTACGCCCCGAAGGCGCTGAACACCCGCGGCGACCGTCTCGTCTACTCGAACGGCATGATCATCCTCGGCCTCGTCGCCATCGGCGTGCTGATCGTCTACCAGGCGAACCTCACGAACCTGATCCAGCTCTACATCATCGGCGTCTTCACGTCGTTCACGCTCGGCCAGATCGGCATGATCCGCCACTGGCGGCGCGGCCTCCGCGCGCTGCACGCACTCCCGGCTGACGAGCGCGGCAGCAGGTCGGTCCGCGACGAGCTCTTCAGCCTGCGCAAGGGACTCGTGATCAACTCGGCGGGCGCCGCGATGACGGCATCCGTGCTCCTCATCGTGACGGTGACGAAGTTCACGCACGGCGCGTGGCTCGTCTTCCTCGCGATCCCGGTGCTCTCCTTCCTCATGATCGGTGTGCACCGGTACTACCGGGATGTCGAGGCCGAGATCGAGATGGACGACCAGACGCATTTCGGCTCGACCGGCGACGTCGCCCTCATCCTCGTCAACAAGCTCCAGAAGCCCGTCGTGAAGGCGGTCGACTACGCCTTGGCCGCCAAGCACGACAAGACGTTCGCCGTGCACGTCTCCGTCACGAAGGAGGAGGCCGAAGCGCTCGAGGCGGAGTGGCGCGAGCATCGGATGCCGATCCCGCTGAAGATCATCGAGTCGCCCTACCGCATGTACGCCAGCCCCATCGCGGAGTTCGTCAAGAAGTACCGCGAGCTGCACGGGTCGGCGGTCGTCACGGTCTACCTGCCGCAGTACATCGTCGGCCACTGGTGGGAGTCGCTCCTCCACAACCGGCGGGCGCGCCGCATCGCGCAGCAGCTCATGCTCGTGCACGGCGTCTCGATCACGCTCGTGCCCTGGCTGCTCGACTCGTCCGAGCTCATCTACGGGCGCCGGTCGCGGTCCCTTCCCGGCGATGACCGGGCCGGCCGCGGCAGCGCGGAGGAGGTCCACCGCGTCGGCCGCCGCGCGACCCGGCCGGCAGGCCCGCCCGTGCACGAGCCGGCCGAGTCGACCCCCGCGGACGTCTGAGCCCAGGCCCCGCGGCGCTCGCACCCCGCCGAGCCGGCGCGGCACGGCGTAGCCTGGAAGGGTGACATCTCCCGCGCCCGTGCTCGACCTCGCGGCCATCCGCGCCGACTTCCCGCTGCTCGGGGAGCGCCTCGGCGACGCGACCCTCGTCTACCTCGACTCCGCCGCCACGAGCCAGAAGCCGCAGGCCGTCATCGACGCCGAAATGGCGTTCCTGACGCGGTCCAACGCGGCGGTGCACCGCGGCGCGCACACGCTCGCGGCCGAGGCGACCGAGTTGTTCGAGGACGCCCGCGCGACCGTCGCGGGCTTCGTCGGCGCGCGCGCCGAGCCGCTCGTGTGGACGAGCGGAGCCACCGCCGGGCTCAACCTCGTCGCGTATGCGATCGGCAACGCGACGAT
>NZ_JAYRDE010000073.1:0-15407 GCF_041909575.1 Microbacterium sp.
CGAGCGTCGCGCGTCGTGCGAGCACGGTGCCGCCGTCATGGGCGTGCCCGCGCTGCGCGACCTCTCACCCGCCGATCTCCCGCGCGCGCAGGAGCTTCTCGACGACGTGACCTTCCGCCGGGTTCGCCACATCGTCACCGAGAACCAGCGCGTGCTCGACACGGTGCGCACGCTCCGCGACGAGGGACCCCTCGCGATCGGCGACCTCCTCGTCGCCTCGCATGCTTCGATGCGCGACGACTTCGAGATCTCGGTCCCCGAGCTCGACACGGCCGTCGAAGCGTCGCTCTCGGCCGGAGCCGTGGGCGCGCGCATGACCGGCGGCGGATTCGGCGGCGCCGCGATCGCGCTGATCGCCCGCGACGCGGTGGCAGGTGTGACGGATGCCGTGACCTCGGCGTTCGCGGCATCCGGCTTCTCCGCCCCCGCGATCTTCACGGTCACGCCGTCCGCCGGAGCCGCGCGCGACGCCTGACACCGCGAGTTCACCCAGCCGGGGCCGTCAAGGCCTGGCGGGAGCGGATGCCGCGGCCTACCGTCGAAGGTGGGTCGCGGCATCCGCTCGCCCGACCCGGAAGGAGTGACCGTGGCCTACATCACCGTCGGGACCGAGAACTCGGCCGACATCGAGCTCTACTACACCGATCAGGGCAGCGGGCAGCCCGTCGTGCTCATCCACGGGTTCCCGCTCAACGGCGAATCGTGGGGCAAGCAGCAGGCGGCGCTGCTGGATGCCGGCTACCGCGTGATCGCCTACGACCGCCGCGGCTTCGGCGCTTCGTCGAAGGCGGGCTCGGGCTACGACTACGACACGTTCGCCGCCGATCTGCATGCCCTCATGGAGGACCTCGACCTGAAGGACGCGATCCTCGTCGGGTTCTCGATGGGGACGGGCGAGGTCGCGCGCTACCTGTCACGGTACGGCAGCGGGCGCGTCGCGAAGGCGGCGTTCCTCGGGTCGCTCGAGCCGTACCTCCTCAAGACCGACGACAACCCCGACGGCGCCGGTCCGCAGGACTTCTTCGACGGCATCGCGCAGTCGGTGCGCGAGGACCGCTACGCGTTCATCGGCGGCTTCTTCAAGGACTTCTACAACCTCGACGACACACTCGGCTCGCGCATCTCGCAGGAGGCCGTCGACGCCAGCATCCAGGTCGCGAACACCGCGAGCAACGCCGGCATCTCGGCCGCGCCGCTGACCTGGCCGACGGACTTCCGCGGCGACATCGGGGCGGTCGACGTGCCCGCGCTCATCCTGCACGGCACGGCCGACAACATCCTCCCGATCGATGCCACCGCGCGGCGGTTCCGCAAGCTGCTGCCCGACGCGACATACGTCGAGATCGAGGGTGCGCCGCACGGCCTGCTGTGGACGCACGGCGATGAAGTCAACGAGGCCCTGCTGGCCTTCCTGCGCACCTGAGCGCGGTCGCCGCCGGAGCATTTCCCGAATCGGAGGGGTGTTTTCGGAAAGCGTTGAACTCTTCTTGCGCTTCTCTTGCGGTTCGCCCGGCAGGATCGGTATCACGAAAGGACGCCGGGCCTCCTGGGAAGAGGATCCGACGCCGAGGGGAAGGGACGAGGGCCGTGGGGACGGCCGGACGATCCTGTCGCCGGGGGGCGGCGGGAACGCCCACTCGTGAGAATGGCCGCTTCTGGGGAGCGGCCATTCGCGATTCCGGGGCGCCTGCGGCGCGCCCGTGCCGACGCCTCCCGGCGCATAACTCCTGCACGTCGCCGCGCGGCGGCAGTGCCGTCCGCGTGATTCCGGGGGCGGCGAGCCTCCCAGCCCGCGAGATGCAGGAGTTATGCGCCCGCGGCGGGGCGAGCGGCGAGCCCCCGCCCCCGCCCCCGCGCGCCGTCCGGACGGAGGCGACCGGCGTCAACGAGCGGGGAGAAACGGTGGTCCGTGCCCCGCTGGGCCGCTCTCGCCGGCATTTCTCCCCGTCGATTCACGCCGGCCGGTGGAGACGAACGGATGCCCGGCCCCGGCAGCAGGCCGGGCCGGGGCATCCGTCCCTGCTCAGCCCTGCTGCGGGGCGTTGGCCATGGCGATGAGGCCGTCGATCATCTCGGGGTTGATCGCGCCGTCCGAGTCGCCGAGCGCGAACATGCCGGCGCGCCCGATCGGGAACGACTCCATCATCTTCGAGGCATCGACGCCCTCCGGCATGATGTCGGCGACGCCGTCCATCCCGCTCATCATCTGCGCGATCGCGGCCTGCACCATCGACCCGACGACGGGGTGCGCCATGACCTCGCCGATCGAGGACGTGCGAGACAGCGGCAGCACGATGGGATCGCCCTCGACGGCCACACCGACGGACGAGCGGATGTCGCGGCTCGACGCGGCCACGTCGACGACGTACTCCCCGCCCTCCACGACCCACGCGTCCAGCCGGATGTCCCAGTAGGCGAGGTCCTTTCGGCGCACGGTGAGCGTCACGACCTGCGTCTCGCCCGGCTCGAGCGCGACCGACGCGAAGGCCTTGAGCTCGCGCACCGGGCGCTGCACGGTTCCACCCGGAAGCGACGTGTACACCTGCACGACCTCTCGGCCGGCGCGGTCACCCGTGTTGGTCACCGCGACGGTCACCTCGACGTCGCCGTTCGCGTCGACGGCGGCCGAGGCATCCCCGTACGCGAACGTCGTGTACGACAGGCCGTGGCCGAACGGGAACGCGACCTCCATGCGGCGTGCGTCGTACCAGCGGTAGCCGACGAAGAGTCCCTCGCCGTAGCGCACGTGCGAGAACTCGCCCGGGAAGTCCAGGAACGCCGGGGTGTCCTCGAGCCGCTGCGGAATCGTCTCGGTGAGCTTCGCCGACGGGTTCACGTCGCCGAACAGCACGTCGGCGGTCGCGCCGCCGCCGGCCTGGCCGAGCAGCCATGCCTCGAGGATCGCCGGCACGCGGTCGGCGAAGGGCAGCGCGACGACGCCGCCGTTGGAGAGCACGACGACGGTCTTCGGGTTGACCTCGAGCACGGCCTCCAGCAGCGCGAGCTGCTCGGCGGGCAGGTCGATGTCGTCGCGGTCGTAGCCCTCCGACTCGAGGCGCGCGGGGAGCCCGAGGAACACGACGGCCACGTCGGCTCCGGATGCCGCGGCCACGGCCTCGTCGCGAAGCGCGGCCGTCTCGTCGGCGGCGACGTCGACGGCGTTGCTGAAGCCGCGCGCGTAGACGACCTCTCCGGTGGCGAGCTCGCGGATGCCGTCGAGCGCAGTGTCCAGGCGCGTCGGGTTGATCATCGAGGATCCGGCGCCCTGGTAGCGGGGCTTCCCGGCGAACTCGCCGATCACCGCGAGCGTCGCGTCCTTCGCCAGCGGCAACACCTGGCCCTCGTTCTTGAGGAGCACGATCGAGCGGCCCGCGGCCTCGCGCGCCAGGGCGTGGTGCGCGTCGACGTCGAGTGGCCCGGCGACGCCGCCCGCCCCGTCGGTGGCCTTGCGCACGAGGTCGAGCACGCGACCGGCGGCCGTGTCGAGCACGCCCTCGTCGAGCGACCCGTCCTGGACGGCCGTGACGATCTGCGCGTCGGTCACGCCGTTGGACGACGGCATCTCGAGGTCCATGCCCGCGGCCAGGCCGGGAACGCGCTCGTTGACGGCGCCCCAGTCCGAGATCACCAGGCCCTCGAAGCCCCACTCGTCGCGCAGCACCTGCGTGAGCAGCCACGGGTCCTCCGAGGCGTACACGCCGTTGATGCGGTTGTACGAGCACATCACGGTCCACGGCTGTGCGTCCTCGACCACGCGCTGGAACCCGCGCAGGTAGATCTCGCGCAGCGGCCGCGGATCGACGTCGGAGCTGGACCGCATGCGGTCGTCCTCCTGGTTGTTCGCCGCGAAGTGCTTGAGCGACGTCCCCACGCCCTGGGACTGGATGCCGCGCACGATGGCCGCGCCGAGCACGCCCGACACGATCGGGTCCTCCGACAGGTACTCGAAGTTGCGGCCGCACAGCGGCGAGCGCTTGATGTTGATGCCGGGGCCGAGCAGAACCGCGACGTTCTCGATGGAGGTCTCGACGCCCAGGGCCTCGCCGACACGGTGCACCAGGTCGACATCCCACGACGAGCCGAGCCCGACCGCCGGCGGGAAGCAGGTCGCCGGCACGCTGTCGCCGATGCCGAGGTGGTCGCCGCCCTCGCGCTGCTTGCGCAGGCCGTGCGGGCCGTCGGTGACCATGATCGCCGGCACGCCGGCGCGCTCGATCGGCTTGGTGTACCAGAAGCTGGCCCCGCAGGTGAGGGAGGCCTTCTCCTCGAGGGTGAGCTCGCTCACATCGGGGATGGTCACGGGGGCGGGTGTCGTGTTCACGTCGGTCATCTCAGCAGCTTTCTCGTCGGGTGGGAAGGTTCGGCGGATGCCGCGGCATCCGTGATCGTCATCGGGTGGACTTGATGGGCCAGACGGCGAAGGCGCCCAGGATGCTCAGCGCGATGCCCACCGGGAAGAGCCCCGAGTAGCCGAAGGCGAGGACGATGGCGCCGGCGACGCCGGGGGCGAGGGTCTGCGGCAGGGTGGCGGCGATGTTCACGACGCCGAGGTCCTTCGCGAACGACTTGGCCGACGGCAGCACCTCGCTGATGAGGGCGGTGTCGACGGCCTGGAACATGCCGAACCCGAGTCCGGCGACGAAGGTCATGATCATCCAGGCGGTGAGGTCCGGCCACACCCACGGCAGCACCAGCGCGAGGCCGGTGATCGCCGCGGACGCGAACACGAACGGCTTGCGGCGGCCGAAGCGATCGGACAGCGGACCCGATACGACGGTGGAGATCAGGATGCCGGCGAGGCTGATGAGGCCGAGCAGGGGGATGACGGTCGCGGGGTTCTCCACGCCGAAGTAGTCGGTCAGCAGGAAGAGCTGGTACCCGGTCACGGCGAAGTAGCCGGTGTAGAGCAGCAGGCGTCCGGTGAAGGCCCAGAAGAAGTCGGGGTGCTTGATCGGGCTGACCCAGAAGGTGCGCAGGAAGTCCCCCAGCTTGAACGGCTCGGGCTTCAGCTGAGTGCTCGGGTAGTCCGGGTTGAAGAGGTTGAACAGGACCATGAGCGCCAGGGCCACGACGGCGAAGGTGATGTAACCCGCGGTGAGGCTCTGGAAGAAGAGCGAGCCGATGACCTGTCCCCCGATCGCGCCGACCATCAGGCCGATGCCGGACAGGGCCGCGAAGAGTCCGCGCCGCGACAGCGGCACGCGGTCCGGCAGCACGGCCGAGAGCGGCCCCTGCGCGAAGTTGTAGCTGATCTGCACGAGGATCCAGGCGAGGACGAACCCGACGAGCGAGTCCGCGAACGCCAGACCGATGAGCGACAGCCCGCCCGCGAGCGCGCCGAGGACCATCCACGGCGCCCTGCGGCCGAAGCGCGAGCGGGTGCGGTCGGAGATCTGCCCGGCGATGGGCTGGGCGATCATGGCCGCGAAGGCGCCGATCGTCGCGACGATCGCCAGGTTGGCGACCTTGTCGCTCTCGCCGAGCACCACCGTGATCTGCTGCGGCAGCAGGATGCCGGGGACGGCGCCCCAGATGAGGAAGATGCCGAAGTTCGCGGGGATGATCCACGCGAGGAGGCGGCGCAGGCCCCGGCGCGGCGGCGGCGGATCGTCGTTGCCCGCGGCGGTGGCGACGAAGGTGTTCTCGGTCATCGGCGCTGCGGGCGCGCTCGTGGGCTCGGGGGCGACGGCGGGGTCAGACGGCGTTGTCATGGGCGGTCCAATCGGGTGATGAGACGCTCGGCGTCGAGCGCTGGGCAAAACCATATGCCATTTGGTTTTGTAAAATCAAGCGCCATTCGGTTTACTGGCCTCATGGCACACAGCCGAACCGAACGCCGGGGTTCGTACGCGAAGGGGATCGCCAAGCGCGAGGAGATCCTCGAACGCGCGCTCGACGTCATCGCCCGCGAGGGCTACCAGGGCGCGTCCGTCAAGGAGCTCGCCGACGAGGTCGGCCTCAGCCAGGCCGGGCTCCTCCACTACTTCGACAGCAAGGAGGAGCTGTTCACGGCGATCCTCCGCAAGCGCGACGAGGTCGACTCCGCAGGCTTCGGCCTCCACGCCGCCGACGGAACCGTCGCCCACGGCGACTTCCAGGAGGGCTTCATCGGCGTGATCCGGCACAACGCCGACGTGCCCGGACTGGTGCAGCTCTTCGCCCGGCTGTCGGTGGACGCCGCCGATCCCGACCACGCGGCCCACGACTTCTTCGTCGAACGCGGCCGCACCCTGCGAGAGGTCTTCACGGACTCCATCGCCGCGCGTCAAGCCGCCGGCGAACTGACCAGGAGCATCGACCCCGCCGTCCTCGCGCGGATCTTCCAGGCCGTCGCCGACGGACTCCAGGTGCAGTGGATGCTGGAACCCGAGATCGACATGGCGGCGATCACCGAAGCACTGTTCACCGCGCTCGACCCGCGGACCGATCGAACCGAGGAGGACGGCCGTGGCGCAGCATCCTGAATCCCCCGTCGTGAGGATCGCACCGGGCAAAGTGCGCGGACTCTGGCGCGGAACGCCCGGCGAGCGCGGCGCCTCGGCCGCGTTCCTCGGCATCCCGTTCGCCCAGGCGCCCGTCGGCGACCTGCGCTTCGCCGCGCCGGTGCCGCCCGAGCCGTGGAAGGGCGTGCGGGACGCCCTCGAGTACGGCGCCACCGCGCAGCGCGGCGACCCCGGCGTCACGCTCATCCCCGAGCCGTCGATCCCGGGCGACGCGACCCTGAACGTGAACGTCTTCACCCCCTCGCCGGGGACGGATGCTGCGCTCCCCGTCGTCGTGTGGATCCACGGCGGCGGCTACATCGGCGGCTCGCCGGCCAGCCCCTGGTACGACGGCCGGGCCTTCAACCGCGACGGCGTGGTGACGGTGACCGTGTCGTACCGGCTCGGGTTCGACGGCTTCGGGCACATCCCGGGCGCGCCGTCCAACCGCGGCGTGCGGGACTGGCTCGCCGCGCTCGAGTGGGTGCGCGACAACATCGCGGCCTTCGGCGGAGACCCGACGCGCGTCACGATCGCCGGGCAGTCCGCCGGGGGTGGGGCTGTGCTGACGCTGCTCGGGATGCCGGCCGCGCAGCACCTGTTCCAGTCGGCGTGGGCGCTGTCGTCGGCACTGGCGGATGTCTCGCCGGAGCGGGCGCGGACGATGTCGGCGAAGCTCGCGAACCTGGCGGGCGTGGCGCCGACCCGCGACGGGTTCGCCTCCGTGGCCGAGGAGACGCTGACCTCCCTGCAGGAGAAGGCCGCCGCTCCCGACGGCCGCGACCCGCTCGCGGGCGTCATGGTGCTGCTGCAGGAAGGCCTCTCGTGGGGTCCCGCCGTCGACGGCGACCTCATCACGCAGCCGACGATCGCATCGCTCGCCTCGGGTGTCGGCGCCGACAAGCCCCTCGTGCTCGGCACCACCGACGACGAGTTCACGATGGTGACCGACTCGGCGAAGGGGAAGCTGCGGCTGGTTCCGGCATCCCTCGCGCTCGCCCGTCTCAAGCTGTCGCGCGACCGGCGCCGGGAGTACCTCGCCGCCAACACCGGCCAGCGGCGGAAGGGCACCGCCGCCGTGCTCGGCAGGTACGTCACCGACGTCGTGTTCCGCTCCACGGTCGTGCGAGTGGCCGACGCCCGCGGCGCGGCGAGGACGTGGGTGTACCGCTTCGCGTGGGCGTCGCCGGCGCGGGGCTGGGCGCTGCACTGCCTGGACGTGCCGTTCTGGTTCGACTGCCTCGAGGCGCCGGCGGTGGAGGCGATCGCCGGCCAGAACCCGCCCCGCCGGCTGGCCGACGCCCTCCACGGCGCGGCGGTCGGGTTCATCCGCGGCGGCGACCCGGGCTGGCCCGCCTGGACGGGGAGGCCCGGAACCACGCGGATCTTCGGGGGCGCGGCATCCCGCCCCGACATCGACGCCGACGGCTACGCCGAGGTGCGCGCCCTGCTCTGACCCGAGTTCGGTCAATCGCTGGGGAGAAACCGGGGGTTCCAACCCGCTTGAGGCTGCCCGGTGACGATTTCTCCCCGCGGATCGACCTACCGACCACCGCGGGGCCGCCGACCCCGTGGGATGCCGAGCAGACCCGTCAGCGCGCGGCGAACGACATCCGGCTGCCACATGATGTCCTCCGCGATCGGGCGATAGGTCGCGTATCCCAGCGCCGCCGCTTCCTGGTCGCGGCGGCGGTCTCGGCGCTGGGCGTCCCAGTCCGCGTGGTGCGCGCGGCTGTCGCACTCTACGATCAGCCAGCCGTCGACGACGAAGTCCACTCGTCCGACGCCGACGATCTTGACCTGGACCTCGATCGCTGCGCCGAGCGACCTGAGGATCAAGCGCATCAGCGACTCCGGTCCAGACTCGGCTCGGGAATCGAGGAGGCGACGAAGCACGCCGTAGCGCCGAGGCAGTGAGGCGAACAGCTCTCCGAGCGCATCCCGGTCGATCAGTCCGAGGTTCAGCGCGGAGTCGAGCGTCGCGACAGCCGCCCGAGGAGGCTGACATCTCACCGCCTCACGCAGAGCGTCCATGAACTCGACCGCTACGGCCGCGGGATGCGGCTCTCGATGCAGCCTGCCCCAGTGGCGGCGCAGACGCCGCGTCACCGACTTTCCACGGCCGCGGTTCTGGTGGAGATGCACGTGGAGCGTCTCGCTCTCGAGGACGAAGACACCGTGCCTGCGCAACTCGGAGACGCAGGCCAGGCGCGCACCGAGGGCGGCAGCGGCGAGGAGGTCCGCGTGCGTCCCGAGCGGGAGGTAGCAGTTGCCGCGAGGCCTGAGCAGTTCCGTGACGGCGACCGCACGGGCAAGGCCACGATCGGTCCAACCAAGGTGCAGGAGCTCCCGGCGGCTCATCGCGCGCGGTGGCGGTGCGGACATCATGTGCCGACGATGGCCGAGCGGCGAGGCCCGGCACACGGTCGTCGGGCTATCTGTGGATACGGGCGAGTCGGTGCGCGCTGGGGAGGAGCCGCCATCGGCTCCTCCCGTCAAAGCGGCGGGAGATTCCTCGCACTTCGGGGGCGTTTGAGCGCCTAGACCTCGGTTTCTCCCCCGCGATTGACGTCCGCAGGCGCCGCACGCACCCCGCCGCCCCGCCGGGCGCGTCAGCTGAGCGCGGGGATGACCTCGCGCTCGAAGAGCTGCACGCCCGAGCGGTCGTAGGCCGCCTCGGGGAAGTAGTGGATGGCGTAGCCCAGTCCGTGCCGCTCGCGCTCGGCGAGGCGTTCGGCGACCTGCTCGACGGTGCCGAACCCGGGTGAGGCGAGGTAGTCGCGCTCGATGGCGTCTGCTCGTTCCTGGCCGACGTGCGGCAGCAGGCGCGCCTTCACTGCGGCGAGGCGGTCGGATGCCTCGGACTCGGTCTCTCCGACGATGGTGTTGAAGTTCGACGAGCGCGTGATGGCCGCGAAGTCGCGGCCGACCGTGTCGCAGTGCCCGCGCAGGATCTCGCTCTTGCGGTCGAACTCCTCGAGCGACCCGGCGAAGTTGGTGTACGAGGCGTAGGTCGCGGCGATCTTCAGGGTCACCTTCTCGCCGCCGCCGGCCACCCACAGCGGGATGCCGCCCTCCTGCAGCGGCAGCGGCCGGACGATGGCGCCGTCGACGTGGTAGTGCTTCCCGTCGAGGGTGGCCGTGCCGGTGGTCCAGGCCTGGTGCATGATCTGGACGCCCTCGCGGAGCATCGCGAGGCGATCGCGCACCTCGGGGAACCCGTAGCCGTACGCGCGCCACTCGTGCTCGTACCAGCCGCCGCCGATCCCCATCTCGACCCGGCCGCCCGACACGGCGTCGACGGTCGCGGCGACCTTGGCGAGGTACGCGGGGTTGCGGTAGCCCATGCAGGTGCACATCTGGCCGAGCCGCACGCGCGAGGTCGACGCGGCGAACGCGGCCATCAGCGTCCAGGCCTCGTGCGTCGCCTCCTCGCTGTGCACCGGCGTCGTGTGGAAGTGGTCGTAGACCCAGAGCGACTCCCACGGCCCCTCGTCGGCCTGCTGGGCGAGGGTCGCCATCACCCGCCAGTGGTCCTCGGGCTCGATGTCCACGAGGTCGAATCGCCAGCCTTGGGGGATGAAGGTTCCGAAGCGCATGCCTCCAGCCTAGGAGGGTCGCGGGATGCCGGAGCCCGCGACCGTGGCGTGCGGCATCCGCTCGCGCATCACCGCGATCGCCTCGGGGTTCGCGTCGACGAGCACCGCGTGCCGGCCGAGCGCCGACGCGACCGCGCCGGTCGTGCCGCTGCCGGCGAAGAAGTCGAGCACGCGGTCACCGGGCCGCGACGAGGCCTGCACGATGCGGCGGAGGATCCCCTCGGGCTTCTGGGTCGGATACCCGGTCTTCTCGCGCCCGGCGGTGGGGACGATGGTGTGCCACCACACGTCGGTGGGGAGCTTCCCGCGGGCGGCCTTCTCGGGGGTGACGAGGCCGGGCGCCATGTAGGGCTCGCGGTCGACGGCCTCGGAGTCGAACCAGTAGCGGTCGGGATCCTTCACGTAGACGAGGATCGTGTCGTGCTTGGTGGGCCAGCGCCGACGCGACTTGGCGCCGTAGTCGTAGGCCCAGATGATCTCGTTGAGGAACCGGTCGCGTCCGACCAGCGCGTCCAGCAGCACCTTCGCGTAGTGCGCCTCGCGATAGTCCAGGTGCAGGTAGAGGGTGCCGTCGTCCGCCAGCAGGCGCCACGCCTCGAGCAGCCGCGGCTCGAGGAAGCCCCAGTAGTCGTCGAAGCGGTCGCCGTACGCCCGCAGGTCCCCGCGCAGCCGCTCGTACTCCCGGCCGTGGAATCCGCGCCGCACGATCGCGTCTGCGGCCGGGCTCTCGCCGGGCGCACGCGCCGTCTCGGTCGCCCGCCCCTGCGTGCGGCCGGTGTTGAACGGGGGGTCCAGGTAGACCAGGGTGAACGAGCCATCCGCGAATCCGCGGATCACCTCGAGGTTGTCGCCCTCGTGGATCTCCACAGAACCGGATGCCGCGGCCGCGTCGGCATCCGGAGCACCGGGCGTCGCGACCGTCACGGCACTCGGCGCAGCCACGCGTCGGTGGCGAACTTCGACTCCACCAGGCCCTCGGCCTCGGCGTATTCCTCCTCGGTGATATGCCCGGGAACCGCGCCGTAGAGCTTCGCGAAGGTGTCCTTGAATCGCTCGATGATCGCCTCGCGGGGCAGCCCCGTCTGCCGGCGCAGCGGGTCGACGCGCTTGGCGGCCGACGTGGTGCCCTTGTCACTGAGCTTCTCGCGCCCGATGCGCAGCACCTCGGTCATCATCTGACCGTCCATGTCGTAGCTGAGCGTCGCGTGGTGGAGCACGCCGCCGTTCGCGAGGCGCTTCTGCGCGGCACCGCCGATCTTCCCCTGCGGAGAGGCGATGTCGTTGAGCGGCTGGTACGTCGCCTCGATGCCGAGCGACCGCAGCGCCTGGAGCACCCAGTCGTCGAGGAAGGCGTAGGAGTCGGCGAACGTGAGCCCGGCGACGAGGGATGCCGGGACGTACAGGGAGTAGGTCACGATCGAGTTCGCCGCCATGAGCATCGCGCCGCCGCCGGAGATGCGGCGGACGACGTCGAAGCCGTGGCGCTGGGCTCCCTCGGGGTCGACTTCGTTGCGCAGCGACTGGAACGAGCCGATCACGACGGCGGACTCGTCCCACTCCCACAGGCGAAGCGTCGGCCGGCGCCTGCCGTCGCCCACGCGCCCGGTGAGGACTTCGTCGAGTGCGAGGTTCATGCGCGGCGACACCGGCCGCTCGTGGACGATCTCCCAGTCGAAGTCACGCCATCCGGGTGCCGTCACCAGAGCGCGGCGCACGGCGGTGCCCACCGCTTCGGGCGTGAATCCCAGCAGCTGCGCGCCGTCCGGAAGCGCAGAGCGGACGGCTGCGGCGATCGCGGTGACGTCGGACTCGATCGGGAGTCCGTTCACGGCGGCGTCGATGTCGTCGAGCGCCGAATCCGGCTCCAGGAAGAAATCCCCCGCGAGGTGGAAGTCGGCGATACGGCCATCGCGTTCCTCGAGGTCGACGACGACCAGCTTTCCTCCGGGCACCTTGTATTCGCCGTGCATGGACTCAGCCTATGGGGCGCGGTCGGGAGCCGGCGCGGGGGGGACGGGGGGGGGGGGGGGGGGGGGTTTCGGCGCCCCGCCGCCGCCCGGGTGCTCAGGAGGTGCAGGAGCCTCCGCCCACGCGGTATTGCCAGGACTCCACCGCCGGTCCGCTGCCCGACACCACGATCGTCGCGGTCTTGCCGGCGCGCAGCGCGCGATCCGCGGTGACCGTGACGATCGCGCCGTCCTGGACGAACGAGCCGCCGACGACCTTCGTGACGGTCTGTCCGTCGGCCGCGCTCCACGAGAGCGTCCAGGACGGCAGAGTGGATGCCCCGGTGTTGCGCACCACGATGCGCGACTGGAAGCCCTTGGCGTTGCTCACGACCTTCACGTCGGCGTCGCACGCGAGGGGCGCGAGGGGAGGGTTGGCCAGCGCCACCAGCTCGCGCGCCTGCTCGACGAACCACTGGCCGGCGGCGGGATCCTCGATCCCACGGGCCGGGTCGAGCGGTCCTTCCGTGCCGCGGTAGCACTTCCCGTCGGACTCGCCGGGCACCTTGATCCACAGGTAGGCGTCGACGAGCGGCACCCCGGTGGTCGTGTCGGGACGAAGGCCGAGGCCGCGGTCCGGCGGGTTGCACCAGTCCTCCGGCGAGGGGTACACGCCCTCCGGGTAGTCCCACGGGCCCAGGCCGTTGCGGCTGGTGTCGATCACGAAGCGCGTCGTCGGCACGGTGTCGCCGAGCTGGAGCGCGTAGCGCGACTCGACGCCGGACGTGTTCAGCGCGGGGTCCGCGGCATCCGTCGTCCATTCGCCGTACGGAGACATCGCCGTCCCCTGCCAGCCGGTGGCCGGGCCGCCGTTCCAGTACTGGTTGCCGCACTCCGCGAAACTGCCGTCCTTCTGCGTGACGAACGCGATGCACGACGAGATCCACGTTCCGAAGTGGGTCGAGTTGGTCGTGTACTGGTAGTTGGAGGCGTTGAGGAAGAATCCGTCGGCGCGCTCCACGCCGGCCTTGAGCAGGCGGTCGGAGATCTCGCCCACGTTCAGCCAGCTCGAGCCGGTGCCGTCGAGATAGACCGACGTCGCGGCGAGCGCGCCGAGCGCGTCGACCGCGTGGTTGAGCTGCACGAACCGGTCCGTGGCCGCCGTCGCGGGGTCGAGCTCCTCGGGCTGGCACCACTCGGCGATGCCGTCGAGCGTCACGTAGTGCGGGATGATGCCGAGTCCGTCGGGCTCGAGGATGACCGTGGCGGCCCGGTCGCCGATGCCGGACGCGAACGCGTCGATCCACGCCACGTACGCCGCGGTGTCCAGCGCGCCACCGGCGGAGTACTGGGCGCAGTCGCGGAACGGCAGGTTGTACGCCACGAGGATGGGCATGCGCCCTTCGGCCGCGGCGGCGGTCACGACCGCGTCGACGGCCGCCTCTACCTCCGCGGGCGTTCCGGTGGTGAACCAGTCCGCCGAGGGGATGCTGCCCAGCAGCTGGGCGTCCGCGCGGGCCTGGCCCTCGAGCGCCTGCGCGGCTTCGAGTGTGGTGCTCCACGGGTTGAGATACAGCTCGGACCCGGCGAGGCCGGGCTCTTCCGCCGCGGCGGGGGCGACCGCGAGCGGCAGTGCGAGGCCGACGGCGAGGGTCGCGACCGCGGCGAGCGCGATCGTCCGGCGCCGTGCGGGCGCGCTGAGCGGACGGGGGAAGTCCTGGGTCATGGGGGCTCTCCTGGTCTTCGTCGACCGCCGGGCGTCGTCGCCCGGGGAGCGTGACCGTGCGAGCGTGGGAGCGCTCCCACGATGCACGCTGGGCCCAGGATGGCCTATCGCCGCCGCCGGCGTCAACGGGCTCGTCGGACGGGCGGCGAAACGCCCGGGGTCCCGGCGTCAGTCGTGGCGGGGGAAGCGCCGCTCCAGCCACGCGAGCAGATCGGCTCGCACCTCGGCCTGCGACACGTCGTTGAAGATCTCATGCCGGACGTCGGGGTACACCAGCGTCGTCACGTCGGTGAGCTTCGAGCGGGTGCGGTACGCGTCGGCGAGCCGGTGGACGCTCCGCGGACCGCCGACGGTGTCGTCGCGCCCCACCATCAGGAGCACCGGGATGTCGACGCCCAGGTCCTTGCGCGGCTTCCCCAGGAGGCGAACGGAGTCCACCGGACCGAAGAGCTTCAGCAGCGGCTCATCCGTCGTGAGCGGGTCGTCGAGGAACGCGCGCCCGACGCTCAGGTCGGATGCCAGCCACTCGGTGCCCATCGCGTCGGGGGCCTTCCACGGCTTGTTGAGATCGCCGGAGTTCAACGATCCCGGCCAGAGGAGCGCCGAACCGCTGAGGACGACGCCGTCGTAGGCGTCCGGGTGGGCGTTGACGAGCTTCTGGGTCAGGAACGATCCCCACGAGTGCCCGAGGATGACGAGCGGCAGCCCGGGGTTCTCGGCCCGGATGAGCTCGGTGAACTGCCAGCAGCCGGCGAGCGCCGCCCGCAGCCCGCCGGGCCCGAGCTGTCCGAGCTTGGCGGCGTCGCCGCCGTGGTGGCGCATGCCGGTGCGACCGTGACCGCGGCGGTCGTCGGCGTACACGATGAACCCGTCGGCGGTGAGGGCGTCGATCAGCGCGCCGTAGCGTCCGGCGTGCTCGCCGACGCCGTGCAGCAGCTGCACCACCGCCCGAGGCGCGGACTTCGCGGGATGGACGTCGTAGACGATCGCGATGCCGTGCGCATCGATGAACTCGGGCATGCGCAGAAGTCTAGGGTGCGAGATTCCCTTAGCAAGGCTAATGAGCTATGCTAAGTAATCGCATGAGCACCGATACGAAACCGACGCAGACGCCAGCCGACACCGACGACCACTCCGCCGCAGCCTCCGAGCTGCGCATCGCCACGTTCCGCCTGGCCCGTCGGATGCGCACCCAGCGCGCGGTCGACTCGATGAGCGACGGGCAGTTCGCCGTGCTCGCGGCGCTATGGGTCCACGGTCCGCACACGCTCGGCGAGCTCGCGGTCCGCGAGCGCGTGTCGGCCCCCTCGATGAACCGCACCGTCAACTGCCTGCAGGAATCCGGCTATGTCGCGCGCTCGGCCGATGAGAACGACGGTCGCAAGGTCGTGATCTCCCTCACCGAGGAAGGTCGCGCGGTCGTCGACGAGACGGCGAGGCGGCGCGATGCGTGGGTGGAGGCGGCGCTGGCGGACCTCACCGACGACGAGCGCGCGACGCTCGCCCGGGCGGCCGGCATCATGGAGCGGATGGTCGCCCGATGAGCGCGATGTTCCGGTCGTTCTCGATCTTCAACTACCGCGTCTGGTTCATCGGCGCGCTCGTCTCGAACATCGGCGCGTGGATGCAGGCGACCGCGCTCAGCTGGGTCGTG
>NZ_JAYRDE010000074.1:0-14912 GCF_041909575.1 Microbacterium sp.
GACTACCTCTTCGGCGTGGAGTTCCTCTCCCCCGACCGCGAGAACGCCGTCGTGCTCGGGCTCGTGGAACTGTCGCGGACGAAGCCCGAGATCGCCGACGTGCTCACCAGTTCATACGGGGCGACGCGCACTCAGCTCGCTGAGCTGGTGGCGCGCGCGCATCCGGATGCCTCGGACGGCGCCTGCCTCACCGTGGCCTACGGACTCCTCACCTGCGCGCTGGGCTCGGTGTTCCTCGGGGATTTCGACACCGATCCCGGGCGCGTGGCGCACTCGCGCGCCGCGGCCGAGGCGCTGCTCGCCACACTCTGAGGGGCCGACTGCTCGGGCGCGGTCGAAGCAACCGGTCGGTGAGCGTCCCTCGGGCATGGGGTCGCACGGGACCTTCGGCCCTGCGGATGGCGCGGCACCGCCGCACAGTGGACCCATGGCCATTCCACTGCGTGCCTCCGTCCGCCGATCCCTGGCCGTCCTCCTTGCCGCCGGCATCCTGTCCTTCGGCGGCGGCGCTGCCGCCGTTGCCGCCTCGCCCGCCCCACCCCTCGAAACGATCGCGGCGGCGGATGATCGCGAGGGTCCGCAGTTCTACACCGGCGCCTTCATCGACGTCTCGGGTGTGATCGACGGCGACGTCTACGCCACCGGCCAGAGCGTCACCATCAGCGGCGACGTGACGGGTGACGTGATCGCTGCGGCCCAGACGATCACGATCATCGGCACGGTCGACGGCGACGTGCGTCTCACCGGGCAGGATGTCTCGATCACCGGCGAGGTGACGCGCAGCGGAACCGTCTTCGCCGCGAGCTTCACCGTCGGCGACACCGGCACTGTCGGGGACGACGTGGTCGCTGCAGCCGGAACCGTCAGCGTCGACGGCGACATCGGCCGGGACATGCTCGTCAGCGTCGGGCGTCTCGACATCGATGGTTCCGTCGGCGGCAGCGTGACGTATGTGAGCGACGACGAAGCACGAATCGCCGACGGGGCCGTCGCGGGGACGGTGGAACGCATCGACCCTCCGCAGACACCCAAGGTCGAGGTCTCACCCTGGGCGGTGCTCCTCGGCTGGTTCCTCGGGGTGTTCTACGCGCTCGTCGCGCTCAGCCTGATCATGCTCCTCGCGGGGCTGCTCTTCCCGCGCTGGCTGCACCGCGTGACCGACCACCTCGTGCCCTCGCCGTGGAAGGCGCTGCTCGTCGGATTCGTGGCCGCCATCGCTGTCCCCGTCGCCCTGCTGTTCCTGGCCGTCACGATCATCGGCGCCCCGCTCGCGCTGGCCGGTCTGCTGGTGTGGACGGTGATGCTCCTCGCGACGTTCGTATACAGCGCGTACTACATCGGACGCCTCGTCTTCCGCGAGAGGGGACATCCGGTCGTCATGTCGCTCGTCGGCGGCGTGATCCTGATCGTGGCGCTGCAGATCCCGTGGCTGAACGTCCTGGTCTGGCTCGCGATGGTGTTCTTCGGGCTCGGCGCCCAGTTGCTGGAGCTGCATCGCCAGCGGCCCTGGCACCTCACGCCGGCGGAGACCACGGCGCAGGCTTCCGTGGGGCCGGCTGCAGAGTGACCGGATGCCGCTCCCGGTGAGTCGCCAAGACACGCCGGTCTCCGGACGGGAGCGCGGCGCGTCTTGGCGACTCGGGTGGTGCGGCCCGCGGAAGGACCGCTATCCCATGCCGAGCAGGCTGGTGACGAGCCGCACCGACAGCGCGAGCACGGCCACGAGCCCGATGGCACCCAGCAGGTTCTGCCACCACTTGTTGCGGAGGCTGCCCATGAGATCGCGCCGGTTGCTCATGATGATGATGAGCGCCGCGAGGACCGGGGCGACGAGCACTGTCAGCGCCTGAGCGAGGACGATCAGTTCGACGGGGGAGGTCTGGAAGGCGAGCGTGATCGTGACGCCGAACGCGAGGATGAACCCGCTGACGATCCGCGCGGTGCGAGTCTCGGCCGAGGCGCCGCGACCGAACGCATCGGACAGGATCGTGCCGCCGGCGATGGCATTGGGGATCATCGACGAGAACGCCGCTCCGAAGAATCCGAGGGCGAAGATCGCTCCCCCCACCGGGCCCGCGAGCGGCTCGAAGATGGCCGCGAGGCCGACGATCGAGGTGGCTGCCTGGCCGGTGGCGCCGAGCACCGCGGCTGCGACGACGATCACGAGCGCGGTCATGACCCCGGGGGCGATGATGCCCGGGATGGTGTCGACGATGGTCACATCCCGGTAGTCGGCCTCGGTCCGCTTGCGCTCCTTGGTGCCGTACGACGTGTAGAAGGCCGCGTTGATCGAGAAGTTCGTGCCGACCAGTGCCACCACCAGCACCCATGCTCCGTCCGGGACGGTGGGAATGAGGCCCGAGGCCGCCTGCGCCCAGTCCGCGTTCGAGATGAACGCGCTCACGATGAAGCAGAAGGCCATCAGCGCGACGATCGCGATCAGCACCTTCTCGATCACCCGGTAGACGGCGCGGATGAAGAGGACCGCGGCGACGCCGAGCGTGCAGATGATCGTCCACATCACCGGCGATGTGCCGGGGATCAGCATGGAGAGGCCGAGGCCCGAACCTACGGCGTTGCCGACGGAGAAGCACAGGGTGATCAAGAAGACGCCCACGCCTGCGATGACGCCGACGGCCTTTCCGAGGTGCTCTTTGATGGAGGTGATAAGTGAGACAGGGCTCCTGATCCCGAGCCGGACGCTCATGTCGGTGAGGAAGATCATGAGGATGGTCGAGATGACGATGACCCAGATCAGCGCGTAGCCGAAATTGCTCCCGGCCTGGACGGCGGTGGTCAGGTTCCCGGGGCCGAACTGCCAGGCGCCCGCGACGAACGCCGGGCCGATCAGACCGAGGGTCTGCCAGAACGAGCGGCGGGTCTTGTGAGCTTCCACGAGTGTTCTCACCGTCTCCGTGGAGATGCGGCCGTGGCCGGTACCGGGTGTCGCCGCGGTGCGGGTGGTGCGGATTTCGCCCATTGCGGGCCTCCTTCGTCGGAGTGCGGTGTCGTGCACCGCGATGTCTTCATTGACGGATGCCGCCCTCGGCGGCGCGACGCGAGCGTCGGGTGCCGGGGGCGGAGGTCACGAAGATCTCCACCCCCGGATGATCACGCAGAGACGGTGACCTTGTCGAGTCCGGCGGACGCGAACGCCGCAGCGATCTCGGCGTCGGCGCCGTCGGCCAGCGGGAGCAGCGGCGGCCGAACGGTCGCGTGGTCGAGGATGCCGCGGTGCACGAGCCCCCACTTGAGGGCGACCGTGCCCTCCATGTGCGAGCCCCGGTGGTACACGTTCTTCGTGACGGGGAGCAGGCGCTCGTGAATGGCGTGGGCGGCTTCGTAGTCGCGCGCCTTGCCGGCGGCGATGAGGTCGACGAGCAGTTCGGGGGCGATGTTGCCATAGCCGACGAGAAGGCCGTCGACGTCGAACATGGTGGGCAGCAGGTACTCGTCGTGGCAGGACAGGATCTGCAGTTCGGGGTAGGCCGCGCGCAGAGCCGGGATCTCCGTGTACCACCGCTTCATGTTCCGCACACCGTTCTTGGTGGCGAACACTCCGGGCTGTCCGGCGATCTCGAGCTGCGTCTCGAGGTCGTAGGTCGCCTTGGTGTTGTCGGGGTACTGGAACAGGATGAGCGGCAGACCGCTGGTCTCCCAGATCTCCCGGTAGCGGGTCTGGGGTGCGCCGTCCTGATAGCCGAACCGCAGCCAGCCGTGCGAGGGGTAGACCAGTCCAGCCGAGGCACCGGCATCCACCGCTCGCTTCGCTTCGAGCGCGGCGACCTTGTTGCCCTCGCCGGTGATGCCGGCGACGATCGGGATCCGGTCTTCGACGGCATCCCGGAATGCGGTGATCACCGAGAGCTGCTCGTCGACGGTGAGGAACGTGCCCTCGCCCGCGTGGCCGAGCACGGTGAGGCTCTTGACGCCTTCGACGGAGGCCAGCCAGGATCCGAGTCGCTCGATGGCGGGGAAGTCGATCTCGCCATCGGTGGTGAACGGGGTCACGGGTGCGGGGTTGAGCCCGCGGAGGTCGAGAGTCATCTCGCATCCTTCTTTCTCTTCGTCGAGATCCGCATCGATGGGAACGATTGCGGGAACGTTTGCAGTAACGATTGCAAGTATCCTGATCGGACGAGAATCTGTCAACCCCCGATGCGGATGCGCCGGATCACGGAGGCGGAGCCGCCCGTGGATAGACTCGCGAACGGAGAGAGGATGAAACGCCGATGGATGCCGAGCTCGACCGGCGCGTGGTGACGCTTCGCGATGTCGCAGAGGCGTCGGGCGTGAGCATCTCGACGGTGAGCAGGGTGCTCGACGAGCGGACGCCCGCATCGAAGTCCGAGACCGCGCAACGGGTACGGCGCATCGCCGATGATCTCGGGTACCGCAGGAATGTCGTCGCCTCCAGCCTGCGCCGCGGTGCGACCGGAACGATCGGTGTCCTCGTCCCCCGCCTCACCGACACCGTGATGGCCCTCATGTTCGAGGCGATCGAGCGCGCAGCGCGTCAGCGGGGGCATTTCGCCGTGGTCGCCACGTGCGGCGACGAGCCCGACGACGAACGGCGCGCGACCGAGACCCTCCTCGACCGTGGCGCGGACGGTCTGATCCTCGCAACGGCCCGGCTGGACGATGCGCTGCCCGCCTCCCTCCGCCAGCGTTCCATCCCGCACGTCCTGGCACTCCGGACCGACGGAATCAGTCCGTCCTCGCTCGGCGACGACGAAGCCGGCGGCTACCTGGCGGTGCGGCATCTCATCGATCTCGGGCACCGCGAACTGGGGATCGTCACCGGACCCTGGTTCACCTCCAGCGCCCGCGCGCGCCTCGCCGGCGCGAAGCGCGCCCTGCTCGAGGCGCACCTCGAGATCGATGACGCCGACGTCATCTCCGGCGGATACGGGGTGGACGACGGCATCAGCGCGGGCGCGGAGCTCTTCTCGCGGTCCCGGCCGCCCACCGCTGTGTTCGCCGCCAACGACAACATCGCCATCGGTGTGATCGCCGCTGCACATCACCGGGGGCTTGCCGTCGGCTCGGACGTCTCCGTCGTCGGCTACAACGACATCCCGCTCGCCGCACGCCTGCCGGTGCCGTTGTCCTCCGTGCACACGGCGTTCGACCAGATCGCGACGACGGCGATCGAACTGCTCCTCAGCCCGGCGGGTTCGGCCGGCGCGATCCGCAGCGCCCTGCCCACGCTGATCCCGCGTTCGTCGACGGGGCGCCCGACCACGCGGTCATAGTGCGCGTCGCGGAGGCGCCGCGCACTCGTCAGCGGCTGATGACCTTGGGAGCGGCAACCGCCTTGAGGCCGGCGACGCCGAACTCCTGCCCGTATCCGGAGGCCTTCACGCCGCCGAACGGCACGACCGGGTTGAGCGCGCCGTGCTGGTTGATCCAGACGGTGCCGGCCTGGATGCGCCTGGCCACCTCGACCGCGGCGTCGACGTCCGCCGACCAGACCGAGGCGCCGAGGCCCTGCGCGGAGGCGTTCGCGCGCCGGACCGCGTCGTCCACGTCCGAGTAGCGGATGACGGGGATGACGGGACCGAACTGCTCCTCGTCGACCAGAGCGGTCCCGTCCTCGATGTCGGCGACCACGGTGGTGCGGTAGAAGAGCGGCCCGAGCTCGGGTGCCGGCTCCCCGCCGACGACGATCCGGGCGCCTCGGCGGCGCGCATCGTCGACGAGCGATTCGACGATGTCGAACTGCTTCTGGTTCTGCAGCGGCCCGAGCACGTTGCCCTCGTCGAGACCGCGGCCCATCGGCATCGCCTCGGCCATTCTCGCGAGCGTGGCCACGACCTCGTCGTACACCGAGTCGTGCACGTAGAGGCGCTTGAGGGCGGCGCAGGTCTGCCCGGTGTTGATGAAGCATCCCCAGAACAGGTTCTCGGCGATCGCGGCGGGGTCGGTGCCGGGGAGGACGATGCCGGCATCGTTTCCGCCGAGTTCGAGGGTGAGGCGAGCGAGGTTCCCGGCGGATGACTCGACGATCCTGCGCCCCGTCGCGGTCGAACCGGTGAACATGATCTTGTCGATGCCCGGGTGACCCGCGATTGCGGCGCCCACCTGCCGATCCCCCGACACGACGGCGAGCACGCCTTCGGGGAGGTGCCGGTTGTACACCTCGGCGAGGGCGAGCACCGAGAGGGGGGTGTACTCGCTCGGCTTGACCACCACCGTGTTCCCCATGCGCAGCGACGGAGCGATCTGCCAGACCGAGATCATCATGGGCCAGTTCCACGGACCGATCGCGCCGACCACACCGAGGGCGTCGTAGTGGACTTCCGCACGAGCACCCTCCGCCTCGAAGACGACTTCCGTCTCCAGCGGGGTGTCTGCGGCGGCGCGCGTCCACACCGCGCACGCACCCACCTCGAAGCGGGCGTTCGGTCCGTCCAGCGGCTTCCCCTGCTCGCGGGAGAGCAGCCGGGCGAGCTCCTCGGCGCTCGCCTCGATGTCATCGGCGATCGCGTGGAGGATGCGCGACCGCTCCGCGTGGCCGAGCGCGTTCCACGCGGGCTGCGCCGCGCGCGCCGCTGCGACGGCTGCATCGAGGTCGGCCACGGAGTGCACCGGCGCGTAGCCGATCGTCTCGCGGGTCGCAGCATCCGGAATCGCCCGCCCCTCGCTCTCGGGAGCGGTGATGGCGTCCAGAATCGACGTCGCGACAGTCATGTGATCCTCCTCGATCGGGGTCCTGCCTCGATTGTCGGAAGATTTCGCCGGCGTGGTTTGCCACTGCGCGCAGGTCGGTTGACCGCCCGCGCACCGCCCCGCGGTCGACGCTCTACGCGCTGCGTACCGTGCTGGGCGGGACGCCGAAGTGGGCGCGGAACGTGCGGCTGAAATGCGCGGCGTCGACGAATCCGTGCGCCATCGCGACGGCTGTGATCGAGAGATGAGCCTGCTGCGGATCGACCAGCGCGTCGTAGCAGCGCTCGAGCCGGCGCGTGCGGATCATCGTGGAGACGGTCGTGCCCTGCTCGTTGAAGACCGCGTGAAGGTGTCGCACCGAGATGAAGTGCGCCGCCGCGATCTGCCCGGGCGAGAGTTCGCTGTCGGGGAGATTCTCGTCGATGTAGTCGAGAACGCGGCGCAGGAGCGTGCCGTGGGCATCGGTCGACGTCACCTCTGGCCCGAGATTGGCTTCGAGGAGCGTCCCCACCATGTCGACAGCGGTGCGGAACATGCGCCGGGCGAGGTGCGCGTCCAGCTCTCCGGCGCCGCGCGCGAGCGATGCCACGTAGGGTCCGATCATCGCGCCGACGCCGCCGTTGCCGTCGAGGCGGGTTGCCGTGAGTCGCGTGATGGTGTCGGCGGGGATGTCGAGCATCACCTTGGGGAACATCACGACCGACATCCGCATGGCGTCGTCGAAGAGGAGGGAGTAGGGCCGGTCCGTGTCGTAGATCGCCATATCGCCGGCGCGGAGCGAGATCTCGCGGCCGTCCTGGACGATGAGCCCGGTGCCGCGCTCGATGAGAGAGAACTTGAAGTACTGCTGCGGCGCACGCGCGATCAGGCCGGGGGTGCGATGGACGCTGTGCTCGTCGGCGGAGATGCCGAAGACATGGATGTCGCCTGCCGCGGCCGCGTCGAGTGCACCGCGGAAGCGGTCGTCCTGCTCGGTATGGACGTCGAGGGCGACGACCGCGTTGGAGACGGCGTGGCGGTAGTCGCTGAAGGGGAGGCGCGCGGCGTCCTGCGCTTGCTGCTCCTCAGCTTGCGCCGGCCCGTGGTCCGGAGTGCGCGGTTCGTCCATGGCTCACCTCACTGTGGCCGATCGTATACGATTCTGGAGTCTAGCACCAGGGCCGTTGTGCTCCCAGAGACAAGGTCTCTGCTCCCCTCGTCAACGCCGCACCCTCGCCGCTCGGAACGATGAGTCCAACCCGATCCGAGCATCGAAGGAGCTGCCCATGGCCACTTCAGGACCGACGACCTCGACGACACGCACAGCGGCGCATCGCCGTCTGGGTGTCCTCGCCGTCGCATTCATGATCATCGCGGCGTCCGCACCGCTGACCGTCGTCGCCGGCGGCGTGACCAGCGCGTACTCGGTCACGCACGTCGACGGCATACCGTTCGGGTACCTGGTGCTCGCCGCCGCTCTGGCGATCTTCGCCATCGGCTATGCGGCGATGAGCAGGTTCATCACCAACGCCGGCGCCTTCTACTCCTACGTCTCCCAGGGCATAGGACGGCCGACGGGCGTCGGCGCGTCCGTGCTCGCGCTCATCGCATACAACGCGATGCAGATCGGCATCTGGGGCATGTTCGGCTTCCAGGTGTCGTCGTTCATCGAATCGAAGACGGGCTGGGCGAGCCCCTGGTGGGTGTGGGTGCTGCTGGGCATCGTGGCCGTCGGCATCCTCGGAGTCAACCGCGTCGATCTGTCGGCGAAGGTGCTCGGCATACTCGTCGCCCTCGAGTTCCTCGCCGTCATCGTGTTCGACGTCGTGGCGTTCGCGAATCCTGCTGAGGGCTTCACCGTCGAACCGATGACGCCGGCGGCGCTGTTCGTACCCGGCGTCGGCGCCGTCCTCGCCTTCGGCATCGCCGCCTTCATGGGCTTCGAGTCCGCCGCCATCTACGGTGAGGAGTCGCGCGACCCCAAGCGCACCATCCCGCGCGCGACGTTCCTCGCCGTCGTGGTGATCGGCGTGTTCTACGCGCTCTCATCCTGGGCGCTCGCCCTGGCGATCGGTCCGGCGAAGATCGCCGACCCTGCCGGAATCTCGCCGGAGGAGGCCGGCCCGCCGCTGTTCTTCAACTTCGTGGCCGAGTACCTCGGCGTGCTCTGGGTCGACGTCATGTCGATCCTCTTCATCACGAGCCTCTTCGCGGCGCTGGTCAGCTTCCACAACGCCGTCTCGCGCTACGCCTTCTCCCTCGGACGGGAGGGGGTGCTTCCGCGTCGGCTGGGTACCGTGCGCACCAGCAGCGGCGCACCCTGGGCGGGCTCCCTCGCGCAGTCGATCCTGGCCGCGGTCGTCATCATCGGCTTCGCCATCGCCGAGATGGGCTGGAACCCCGAGAACGGTCCCTACCCCGTGCTCACCCTGTTCACGTGGCTCACGAACCTCGGCGCGTTCGGGCTGGTGCTGCTCATGGTGCTCGTCTCGGCGGCGGTGATCGGGTTCTTCCGCCGCGACACCCGCGACGTCGGAGCCGGAAGCCGCCTCGTCGCTCCGATCATCGCCCTGGTATCGCTCGGCATCGTGTGGATCCTCATCCTCGTCAACTGGGACGTCCTGCTCGGGCAGACCCAGTCCACTCCGACGACGTTCATCCTGCCGGCCATCCTTCTGCTCCCCTCCCTCGCCGCGGTGCTGTGGGCGTACTGGCTGCGCAAGGCGAAGCCCGACGTCTACCGCCAGATCGGGCACGGCGCCGACGAGGCCGACGCCCCGCACCTGGGCAGCGAGACCGTGGGGGTCTGACCCGGGACCAACGAGGGGACGGATGCCGCGGCATCCGTCCCCTCGTCGTTCGCTCGCCGCCCTGCTCAGTCACCGCATGCGCACGCCGCACCCTTGCCGCAGCCGCCGTCGGCGACCTGGTGCGCCTGGCTGGACTCGGGCACGTCCATCGCGGGGTTCACGTCGAGGAACCCGTACGGCTTGAACCAGAATCCCGCGTAGTCGACGGGCATGATCGGCCAGTCCTCGGGGCGCGGGATGTGCGTGAGCCCGAAGGTGTGCCACAGCACCAGGTCCTCGCCGTCGATGGAACGGTCGTCGGCCGCGTACGCGGGAAGGCCGGCGCCACCCTCGTGGGCGTTCGGGTACCTGCCGGCGGGCCATCGCTCGTCGCGGTCGTAGGCCGTCCCCCACAGGTGCTTCGTGGCGAACGCCGCGCGGGCGGCTACCGACGAGGCCGGGTCCGCCATGAGCAGCGCGGTGGGCTGCGGGATGAGGTGGTACGCGGTGGGCTTGCCGATGTAGTTCTTCTTCGTGGCGCTGCGCACCTCCCACACGCGCGCGACGGAGGTGTCGGCGACGCGCTGCGCCTCGGACTCGGTGCGCAGCGGCGTCTCGGTCCAGGTGAAGGCGTTGCCGAACGGGTTGGACTCGCCCATCGGGATCCGCGCGGCGTCGATCTCGACGAGCCGGTTGTCCTCGCCGTCGACGGCGACGTCGAGCCGAGCCGAGAAGAGGTGCTGGTGCACCGGCGCGAAGACTCCGGGGGCGATCTCCGGCGCGTGCGGGTTGGACGAGCCGGGGTGACCGGCGCCGACGAACACGATGCCGGTCGCCTTCGCCTCGAGCTGGATCGAGCCGTCCAGGTAGAAGTACCAGTAGAATCCGTAGTCGTAGTTGCCGATGGTCGAGAAGTACGAGACCACCAGCCGCCGGGACCGCCGGACATGCGCCCCGACCGGGCCCTGCTCGGTGTGCTTCCACAGGATCCCGTAGTCCTCCTCGTGCATGCAGACCACGTTGGGGATCTTGACCGGGTGGCCGTGGTCGTCGGCGACGAAGCCGTCGAAGTACCGGATGACGCCGAGGCAGTCGCAGCCGAGTTCGAGGTGGTTCGCGTTCTTTCCGAGGAGGTACTCGCCCGCGTCGAAATAGCTGATCCAGAACCGCGTGTTCGACGTGTCGCCGTAGGGCACCACCATCTCGGGCACGCTCGCTCGCGTCAGCACCGGCCGGTCGTCGAATCGCACGTCGTGCAGCACGAGGCCCTCGCGGGCGTTGAAGTCCACGCGCATCGACCAGTTCTCCCACTCGACGAGGGAGCCGTTCACGGCGAAGCTCGGCCCCTCGGGCTGTGTGATCTCGATCGGCTTGAGGCTCGTGCGTGCGGGGCCCACGGCATCCGGCGTATATTTTCCGCTGCCCGACGGCACCGGCACGTCGCCTTCGTCCTCGACGCCGATGACCGCATTGCGGACGAGGTCGACATGCACGATCAGCCCTTCCACGGGGTGGGCCCACGGGATGTCGTCCTCACTGTCGCGCAGGAAGGTCAGGGAGCGGATCACCCGGCGACCCACCTCGTCGGCACGACCGACGAAGCCCGGCGCGAGGGGCGAGCAGAACGCCAGGTCGATGCGGTCCGCGAGCCCCCGACGCGTCATCGCGGCCTGCCATTCGGCGGAGGCCTTGACGATCTCTGCGGCGCGCTCGTACTCCTCGAACAGGTACTGGGGCTGGCCGTACGGGGCCTGCGACGGGTCGCTCGCCACCGTCGAGACCACCACGCGCCGGGTCACGGAGACGACGACGTCGGTCACCGCGCCGGTCGCGGCATCCATCAGCGTCGCGTCCACTCGCCGGTCGAGTGCCGACCCGGGCGTCCACGCGGCGAGCTCGTCTTTCGTGGGCTCGTCGGGGAGCAGCATCGGCACCCGCACCGTCTCACGAAGCAGGCCGGCCTCGACCAGCACCTCTCGCGCGATGGCGATCTCCTCCGCGGTCAGCGGGTCGAGCGGATGCCGCGGACCCGCCTGCTTCACAGCGGTCACCGGGATGAGGTCACGGTTGTCGTGCGGCTGATCGGGCGCGTCGTTCTGGTGCGCGGGCATGGCGTCTCCTTCTCTCGGGACCCACTCTCGCCGACGCGGCCCCGAGGCGGCTTGCCCCGCGGTGCAGGAATCGTGCCCCAGGACGCGGCCGCCGGCTCATCCGCGGGCCGCGCGTCGTCTCATCCCGCCCGGTCCCGGATGCCGCTCGCCCTCACGACTCGAGGTCATCCCCGTCGCGCGCGTCGGCGGCCCGGGCGATGAGCAACGGCTCCTCTTCGAGGGAGAGGTCGATGATCGCCCGGAGCAGCCCGCCGAGGCTGGTCGAGTTCAGCAGCCGGAACCGGTCGTACTCGCCGAGCGGGGCGATCGCGGCGAGCTGCCACGAGGACTCCACGGGATCTTCCGAGAGCGGTGTGTCGGGATCCCACCGCACCTCGCCGAGAACCGATGCGAGGGTGGCGAGGCGGCGCGCGACGCGCTCCGCTTCACGCCGCAGCGGTTCGAGCGCGTCGTCCCAGACGAGCGGGGGCATCGTCGACACCTCGGCGACCGGGTGCGGGTCGTCCTCGCGCCACCTGTCCACGGTGATCCGCTCCCCGCCGACGGCGACCACGTAGAGGTCCTGCGCGCCGGCCTGCACCTGCAGGATGCGAGCGATCGTGCCGACCGAGGCCCGCTGGTCCCCGCCTCCCGCTTCCAGCCCGCGCTCGATGAGCACGACCCCGAACTCCGGGTCCTCCACGTCGAGCAGTCGGCCCATCATCGTGAGGTAGCGCGGCTCGAACACCCTCAGCACCAGCGGCGTGTACGGGAACAGCACGCTGCCGAGCGGGAACATCGCCACGGCGTCCATGCGCACCAGTCAACCAGCCGCTGGGAGGGTGGGGGCCGACGACGGAGCACCTGGCCGAACGCACTCCATGGCGGCGATGCGTGCCCCCGGTCAGGTCAGCGAGTCGAGGATGTCGCGCAGGAGCTCGTCCGTCGTGAGGGGCGAGATGATCGCCAGACGCAGCACCGTCTCACCCGCGTGCGAACTGGGCACGACGAATGCCCGCTGCTCGTCGAGCTGCGCCCGCGATCGATGACGCCGATCCGGTCGGCCAGTCTGTCAGCCTCCTCGAGGTACTGGGTGGTGAGGAAGACGGTGACGCCTTCGTCGCGGTTCAGTCACCGCACCTCGTCCCACATCCGTGCACGACTGACCGGGTCGAGGCCAGTGGTCGGCTCGTCGAGGAACAGCCCTCGTGGCGCATGGACCAGGGCGCAGCGAGGTCGAGCCGACGTCTCATCCCTCCCGAGTACGTCGAACTCCGCTCGTTCAGAGCGGAGCCGATATCGGCGAGCTCCTCGACCCGACGACGGACGTCGGAGCGGCCGAGGCCGTAGAGCCGGCCCTGGAGCGTGAGGATCTCCCGACCGGTCTGGTTCTTGTCGAGCGCCGTCGCCTGCAGCGCCGCGCCGATCCGCGGCCTCACCGTGTCGGGCTCGCGTGACACCGACGCGCCGGCGACGATCGCGTCGCCCTCGCTCGGCGCGAGGAATCCATAGATGTCCCCCTCCTCCACGGTGAGGTCGACGGCATCCACGGCGACCTCCGCCCCGAATCGGCGGGTGAGGCCCCGCGCTGAGATTGCTGGCGTCGGCATCCTCTTCTCACTCGCCCGCCAGGCGAGTCAACGCGCCTCGGCCAGCGACGGTTCTTCGGCCTTCTCCGCCTCGGTCGGGGCCACGGCGAGCGCATCGAGGTGGCGCGCCGCGGCATCCGCATCGCTGACCGCCGGCGTGCGCGGCCACCAGAAGCGATCCTTCGTGAGGAACGCCATCGCCGGCACGATGACGGTGCGCACGAGCAGCGTGTCGATGAGCACGCCGATGCACACGATGACGCCGATCTGCGTGAGCGTGATGAGAGGGAGCACGCCCAGCACCGCGAACACGGCCGCGAGGAGGATGCCGGCGCTCGTGATGACGGCGCCGGTGGCGGCGAGACCTCTGATCATGCCCTGGGTCGTGCCGAGTGTTCGCGCCTCCTCCTGCGCCCGCGTCACGAGGAAGATGCTGTAATCCACGCCCAGCGCCACGAGGAAGAGGAAGCTGAAGAGCAGAACGTTCGTGTCGATCGCGGGGAAGCCGAAGAGCGGGGACTGGAAGAGCCACCAGCTCGCACCGACCGCGGAGAAGTAGCTCGCGACCACGGCAATCAGCAGCAGGAGCGGAGCGACGATCGCGCGCAGCAGAATGATCAGCACGATGAGCACGACCACGAGGATCAGCGGAATGATCAGCGCCTGATCGCGAGCCTGCGCCTGCGCCACGTCGAGAGACCGGGCGTCGAGCCCGCCGACCAGCGCTCCCGAGGCATCCGAGTCGGCGAGCCCGTCGCGCATCCTCTCGACCGTCGCGAAGGATTCCGGCGTCTCGGCCGCGTCCGACAGCACGACGTCGATGCGCGCCAGGTCGCCCGACTCCTCGGCGACCGCCGCCGTGTCGACACCGTCGACGTCGAGGAGAGTCGCGACCGCGTCGTCGGCGTCACCGGCCGCCACGACGACGGTGGCGGGAGAGCTGGTGCCCGCCGAGAAGGCGTCGGCGAGGACCTCCTGCCCCTGCACGGCCTCGGGCTTCTCCAGGAACCGGTCGCTCTGCGACAGGCCGGTCTGGACGAAGAAGAGCCCGCTCGCGAGCGCCGCGAGCACGGCGAACCCACCCAGTGCGACGACGGCCGGACGGCGGGACACGGCGCGTCCGAGCCGGCCCCACGGGCTGCGCGAGATCGCATCGGGCGAGCCGAACCTGGGAATGTACGGCCAGAAGAGTCCCCGGCCGAAGAGCACGAGGGCGGCCGGCAGCACGATGAGCGCGAACGCCATGGCCACGAGCACGCCGACCGCGCAGGCGAGGCCGAGCGCGCGGTTGCCGGCGATCTCGGCGAACAGGAGCGTTCCCAGCGCGAGCGCGACGGTCGAACCGCTCGCGATGATCGCGGGTCCCGCACCCCGCAGGGCCCGGCGCATCGCCTCACGGCGGTCGCTGTGCAGTCGCAGCTCGTCACGGTACCGGGCGATGAGGAGGAGCGCGTAGTTCGTGCCGGCTCCGAAGACGAGCACCGAGAGGATGCCGGAGATCGAGGCATCCAGGACGATTCCAGCGGCGCTCGCCACCCGGGTGGCGACGATGCCCGCCACTGCGTCGGCGACGCCGATGACGACGAGTGGGACGATCCACAGCCACGGGCTGCGGTACGTCACGATCAGCAGGATCGCGACGACGATCACGGTGGTGAGCAGGAGGGTGAAGTCTGCTCCCGCGAAGACCGCGGCGACGTCGACCTCGAAGCCTTCGGGGCCCGTGAGGTACACGCGCACATCGTCGAGATCGGCCGCTGCCGCGTCGCGGATCTCCGCGGCACGCTCTGCCT
>NZ_JAYRDE010000075.1:0-14817 GCF_041909575.1 Microbacterium sp.
GAACACGCGATTCGGCTGTCGCTGCGCGAGCGGGAGGGTTGCCAGGCGCGCCAGCAGGTCCGGGTCGCGCGCGATCCCGAGCGCCCAGTCCTCGTACAGGGGAGAGGTGCCGTGCGCCCACCGGCGGCCGAAGTCGTCGTAGGTCGCGGCGATCGCGTCGCGCTCGTCGGTGCCCATGCGGTCACCCTACGAGGTCGGCGCCCCCGTGTCGCCGGGCCGGTCTAGCATGCGTGGAATGGACGTGATCGAGTACCTCATGACGGGCGATCCGGCGATCCGCTGGCAGGTGATGCGCGATCTCACGGACGCCGCACCCGAAGAGGTCGCTGCCGAGCGCGCGAAGGTCGCGACCGAGGGATGGGGCGCCCGCATGCTGGCGGAGCAGGGCGCCGACGGACTCTGGGACGGCGGCACGTACCGCCCCGGCTGGGTCGACGAGTCGCGGCCGTTCTTCGACGCGTGGACCGCGACGCACTTCTCACTGCAGTCCCTCACCGAGTTCGGCATCGACCCGGCCGCGCCCGAGGTGCAGCGCGCGGTCGCCCTGGTCCGCGACAACGCTCGGTGGGAGTACAACGGCGAGCTCTACTTCGAGGGCGAGGCCGAGCCGTGCATCAACGGCATCGCCCTCACCTCGGGCGCGTACTTCGGGCAGGACGCAGGACGCATCGCCGACACGATCCTCGCGACCCAGCACGACGACGGCGGCTGGAACTGCTGGGAGGAGGATGCCGCGACCCCCGGCTCGTTCCACTCCACCATCTGCGCCATCGAAGGCCTCTGGGCGTGGGAGCAAGCGTCTGGCGGCACGGATGCCGTGCGCGAGGCACGTCGCCGGGGCGAGGAGTATCTGCTCGAGCGCCGGCTCTTTCGCCGCAAGAGCGATGGCACGGTCGCCGACCTCCGGTTCACCATGACCTCCGTGCCGGGGCGCTGGTTCTACGACGTGCTGCGCGGGCTCGACTACTTGCGGCTCGCCCGCCCCGAGCGCGATCCGCGCTGCGCGGAGGCGGTCGAGCTCATCCGGGCCAAGCGGCTGGAGAACGGGCTCTTCCCGTTCGAGAACCACCACGAGGGTCCCACGCTGTTCTCGCTCGACGGCGAGCACGACGGGTTCCCCAGCCGGTGGGTCACCGTGCGGGCGCTGCGCGTCCTCCGCTGGTGGGACGCCGCCTGACGGCGGCGCCACGCCGCCTGACGTCGCGATCGGACGCCGCCTGACGGCGGCGCCACGCCACCTGACGGCGGCGCCACGTCACCTGAAGCCGGCGCCCGGTCGCGGAAACGACGGATGCCCCGGCCGCTGGGCCGAGGCATCCGTCGTTCGTCTGACGAGGGTCAGGCGCGAGCAGCCTCCGACACGCGGCGGGCTGCCGCGAGGGCCTGCTCGAGGTCGGCCTTGAGGTCGTCGATGTTCTCGAGTCCGACCGAGAGGCGCACGAGCCCGGGCGTGACACCCGTGGTGAGCTGCTGCTCGGGCGTGAGCTGCGAGTGCGTGGTCGAGGCGGGGTGGATGACGAGCGAGCGCACGTCGCCGATGTTGGCGAGGTGGCTGAACAGCGTGAGCGAGTTGACGAACTCGCGTCCGGCCTCGACGCCGCCCTTGAGCTCGAACGACAGCACCGCGCCGACGCCCTTGGGCGCGTACCGGTTGGCGGCGGCGTACCAGGGCGAGGTGGGCAGGCCCGAGTAGTTCACCGAGGCGACATCGGCCTGGTTCTCGAGCCACTCGGCGATCTCCTGGGCGTTCTGCACGTGGCGCTCGATGCGAAGCGAGAGCGTCTCGATGCCCTGGATGAGCAGCCACGCGCTCTGCGGCGAGATGGCCGCGCCGAGGTCGCGCAGCAGCTGCACGCGGGCCTTGATGATGTAGGCCAGGCCGTCGCCGACCGCCGCCGTGTACGACGCGCCGTGGTACGACGGGTCGGGGACGGTGAGGCCGGGGAACTTGTCGACGTTCTCGGACCACTTGAAGGTGCCGCCGTCGACGATCACGCCGCCGATGACGGTGCCGTGGCCGCCGAGGAACTTCGTCGCCGAGTGGATCACGATGTCGGCGCCGTGCTCGAACGGCTTGATGAGGTAGGGCGTCGCGATCGTATTGTCGACGATCAGCGGGATGCCGCTCTCGTGCGCGACGTCGGCGACGGTGCGGATGTCGAGCACGTTGATCTTCGGGTTGCCGATCGTCTCGGCGAAGAAGAGCTTCGTGTTCGGGCGCACCGCGGCACGCCACTCCTCGGGGTCGTCCTGGTTCTCGACGAAGGTCGTCTCGATGCCGAGCTTGGCCAGCGTGTACTTGAACAGGTTGTACGTTCCGCCGTAGATGGAGCTCGACGACACGATGTGGTCGCCGGCCTCGGCGATGTTCAGCACCGCGAACGTCTCGGCGGCCTGGCCGCTCGCGACGAGGAGGGCGCCGGTGCCTCCCTCGAGCGCGGCGAGGCGCTCCTCGACGACGGCCTGCGTCGGGTTCTGGATGCGCGTGTAGATGTTGCCGAACTCGGCCAGCGCGAACAGGTTCGCCGCGTGCTCGGCGTTGTCGAACACGTAGGACGTGGTCTGGTAGATCGGGGTCGCGCGAGCCTTCGTCACCGGGTCGGGCTGGGCGCCGGAATGGATCTGCTTGGTCTCGAAGCGCCAGTTCTCGGGTGCGGACATGGTGTGCTCCTGCGGGTTCGGATGGGCGAGGGCGGGATGCCCCGGCTCGATCGACAGTACGGATGCGGCGCCCTTGTCAACAACGACCGGGAAATGTGACGTAACCTCCGGCGTCGGCGAGCGGGGCGGGGCGTGGGTAGCGTGGAGGCATGACGAACAGACGTGCAGTGGTGACCGGCGCGAGCTCGGGGATCGGCGAGGCGACCGCTCGGGCCCTGCGCGAGCGGGGGTGGGAGGTCGTGGCCGTGGCGCGTCGCGCCGACCGGCTCGCGGCCCTCGAGTCGGAGACCGGCGCCGTGGCGTTCGCGGCCGACCTGACCGTCGACGCCGACGTCGAGGCGCTGGCCGCCTTCCTCGACGACCTCGGTCCGGTGCACTCGCTCGTGAACGTGGCCGGCGGCGCGCGCGGCACGGACCGCGTCGAGGACGGCCGGGTCGAGGACTGGCAGTGGATGTTCGAGGTCAACGTGCTCACCGCCCAGCGCCTCGTGGCCGCCCTGCTGCCGCAGCTGCGGCGTGCGGCCGCCGCGGACGGGCACGCCGACACCGTCTTCGTCACCTCGACCGCGGCGCAGACGGCCTACGCGGGAGGCTCCGGCTACAACGCGGCGAAGGCCGCCGAGGCGATGATCGCGCACGCGCTGCGGCTGGAGCTCAACGGCGAGCCGATCCGCGTGATCGAGATCGCTCCCGGGATGGTCCGCACCGAGGAGTTCGCGGCGAACCGCCTGGGCGGCGACAGGGCCGCGGCCGAGCGCGTGTACGAAGGCGTCGAGGCGCCGCTCACCGCGGCGGACGTCGCCGACGTCATCGCCTACGCACTCGACGCGCCCGCGCACGTCAACCTCGATCTCGTGACGATGCGCCCGGTGGCGCAGTCGGCCCAGCACCTGCTCGCTCGCGGACCGCTGCGTCCGCGCGTCGAGGAGGCGCCGCACGCATGAACCCGACGGCAATCACCTACCCCGCCGGTGCACTGACCTCGACCGGCACCGTGGTGCACGTGGCCGATGCGGGCGACGGCCGCTCGGCGATCGTGCTCGACCGGACCGCGTTCCACCCCGTCGACACCGCATGGCCCGATCAGCCCGCCGACCGCGGCTCGCTGAGCTCCGGCGGGCGCGTGTTCGAGATCGTCGGCGCCGTCGTGGGGGCGACCGACGGCGGCCCGCTCCTGCTCGGCCCGGACGTCCCCGTGCGCACCGGCACGGAGGGGTGGACCTTCGTCGTCGCGCACGTCGTCGAGGGAGAGGCGCCCGCGCAGGGAGCGGATGCCGCGATCGAGGTGGACGGGGCGTACCGCGCCGCGCTGTCGGCCGGCCACACCGCGTGCCATCTCGCCTCCCTGGCGCTGGACGCCGCCCTTGCCGATGCGTGGCGCAAGGAGGTGCCGGCCGACGCGCTCGGTGCTCCGGCCTTCGACGCGCTCGCGATCGCGGAGTCGCGGATCCTCCCCGACGGCTCGCGCGACGTCTACCGCATCGGCAAGTCCCTGCGCCGAAAGGGCTTCGACCCCGCCGCGCTCGACGATCTCGAGACGCTCGCCGAGCGCGTGAACGCCCGCCTCGCCGAATGGATCGCCGCGGGGGGAGCCGTGCGCATCGAGGCGGACGGTCCCGCGCTCGCGGACCGGCGCACGTGGGTGTGCGAGCTTCCCGGAGCCGAGGCGCGGATCCCCTGCGGCGGCACACACGTCGCGTCGCTGTCCGAGCTCACCGCCGCGACGGTGTCGTTCACCCTCGCTCCTGCCGACGGGGGCCTCGAACTCGTGATGACGACCGCCGCATGGCGATGACCCTGCCCCAGCTCGCGGAGGCGGGCCTCGTCGATCCGGAGTGGGCGGCCGCTCTCGACCCGGTCGCTCCCGATATCGCCGCGATCGGCGAACGGCTCCGCGCCGAGGTCGCCGCGGGGCGCGGGTACCTTCCGGCGGGGGACCGGGTCCTGCGCGCGTTCCAGCGTCCGCTCGCCGACGTCCGGGTGCTGATCGTCGGGCAGGACCCGTACCCCACGCCGGGGCATCCGATCGGTCTGTCGTTCGCGGTCGACCGCCACGTGCGGCCGCTTCCGCGGAGCCTGTCGAACATCTACCAGGAGCTGGAGGACGACCTCGGCGTCCCTCGGGCCGCGCACGGCGATCTGTCCGCCTGGAGCGACCAGGGCGTCATGCTGCTCAACCGCGTGCTCACGGTCGCGCCCGGTGAGCCCGCCTCGCACCGCGGCTGGGGGTGGGAGCGGGTGACCGAGCACGCGATCCGCACGCTCACCGATCGCGGCGGCCCGCTCGTCGCGATCCTGTGGGGGAGGGATGCCGCGAACCTGCGTCCGCTCCTCGGTCAGACGCCGATCATCGAGTCGGCGCATCCGTCCCCGCTGTCGGCGCGCCGGGGCTTCTTCGGCTCGCGCCCCTTCTCTCGAGCCAACGAGCTCCTCGCGCAGCAGGGCGCCCACGAGGTGGACTGGGCCGTTCCGGCCTGAGCGTAGGCTGTCGGCATGCTCGAGGAGGAATACGATCGCGACCGCCGCCGGCTGCCCCTCCACCTGCGCCGCCGCCCGGAGCCCGAACGGCCCTTCGCGTACGAGATCAGGCCCGTGCGCGAGGCCGACATCCCCGACGTCCGCGAGATCTACAACCACTACGTCACCAACTCTGTCGTGACCTTCGACGAGAAGCGCTGGTCGGTCGCCCAGTGGCGCGAGAAGATGGCCTACCTGCGGAAGCTCGATCTGCCGTTCCTCGTCGCCGAGTCGCCCTCCGGTCAGATCCTCGGCTACGCCCTCGTGCAGCCTATGTCGAGCAAGTCGGCGTACCGCTACACCGTCGAGAACTCGATCTACCTCGGGCAGGCCGCCACCGGCAAGGGGCTCGGCAAGGCACTGCTCGTCGCCCTCATCGCCGCGTGCGAGGAGAAGGGCATCCGTCAGATGGTGGCGATCATCAGCGACAAGGGCGCGGAGGGCTCCGTCGCCCTCCACGAGAAGCTCGGCTTCGTCGAGGTCGGGCGCATGGGACGGGTGGGCTTCAAGTTCGGGCGCTGGCTGGGCACGATCTCCATGCAGAAGGAGCTCAAGCCCGTCAAGAAGAAGAAGGGCCTGTTCGGCCGCTGAGGGGCGTCAGCGGTTCGTCGACAGGCTCCACGCGCGCACCGCTTCCACGAGCTCGCGCCACGCACCCACGAGTGCGGCGTCGGGGAGCTCGGCCTCGCGCTCCTCGTCCTCGCCGCAGCGCGCGTGGATCCACCACGTGAAGCGGTCGGCCCCCGCCGGCGGCCGGCCGTCCTCGGACTCCCCGCGTGCGGGCTCTGCGGCGAGTGAGTCCGGGGCGTCCCACGGGCACTGCGCGATGAGGTCGATCCAGACGGATGCCTCGTCCGCAGGCGGCTCGGCACGCCACTGCTTCGTCATCCCGGCGAATCCGCCGGTGCGCTTCACCGCCACCTCGACGGGCTGCGCGGCGACGGCCGGCGCGGCTGGATCTCCGTCCGCGGGGCGATCGCCGGGCGCGACGGAGGGGCGCTCGTCAGTCCCGCTCGGGTGCGGCTCCTGCATCGTCGATCACGCCGACGCCGACCCACCCGGACCGGACGGCGGCCACCTCCTCCGACTCCTCACCGTACTCCGCCGCGGCGGCGGCCAGGGTGGCACGGGCGAAGGCTGTGAAATCGGCCGTCGACGACAGTGTCCCGGTCGTGAGGGTGCGGTACCAGATCAGGCCGGCACGCTCCCACGCCCTGCCGCCGAGCGCGGTCGCGGCGAGGTAGAACGCGTGGTTCGGGATGCCCGAGTTGATGTGCACTCCGCCGTTGTCGTCGCGCGTCTCGACGTAGTCGCGCATGTGAGCGGGCTGCGGGTCGCGGCCGAGCACGTCGTCGTCGTAGGCCGTGCCGGGAGCGGCGAGCGAGCGCAGTGCGGTGCCCTGCACAGCATCCGTGAAGATCCCTTCGCCGATGAGCCACGATGCCTGATCGGCGCTCTGCCCGAGCGAGTGCTGTTCGGCGAGCGCGCCGATGACGTCGGCGATCGATTCGTTGAGCGCTCCGGACTGGCCGCGGTAGAGCAGCCCGCCTTCGTCTTCGATGACACCGTGCGCGAGCTCGTGCGCGATGACGGTGAGCGATCCGGTGAAGCCCGTGAACACCTCGCCGTCGCCGTCGCCGAACACCATGCGCTCGCCGTTCCAGAACGCGTTGTCGTAGTCCTGGCCGTAGTGCACCGTCGCGAGCAGCGCTCCGCCCGCGCCGTCGAGGCTGTTGCGGCCCCACGCATCCCACAGGAAGTCGAAGGTCGCCCCGAGTCCGTCGAAGGCCTCGTCGGCGGCGGCATCGCCGGTCGCCGGGTCGTCCTCGCCCCGCACCTTGACCCCAGGGAGCACCTCGCGTCGCTGCGCGTCGGAGATCTCGCGGTCGGGCGCGGGCGTGGTCTCGGCGACCAGCGTGCCGTCGTCCTCGATCGACAGCCGCAGCCGGGAGCGCACCGGCCGGTAGTCCCGGGGCGCCGCGAGCGTCGACCGCGCGGCCTCGGCGGCGCGTGCCCACGAGGGCTCCTGCACGGCGGCGATGCGGGCGAGCAGGTACGGGGGGACGATCGCGTGGGCCATGGTCCGAGGCTAGCGCCGGCCACCGACGGGATCGCGGGTCAGCGGGTCCCCTGTCGCACTGTGGCGCGGTGGAGCAGGTCGATCGGATGCTCCGCCGCGGCGATCTGCGCTCCCCACGGTCCGTGAGTCGCGATGTGGCGCGGTGGAGCGAGAGGGCCGGATGCTCCGCCGCGGCGATCTGCGGAGGCTCGCGGCGCACCGGTGCGTCCAGTCGCCCAGACGGGCGGTTCGCGTTCGGCGAGGCGGATGCCGGATCAGGCGATGCCGGGGTCGATGACGGGGATCGAGGCGAGCAGGCGCCGCGTGTAGGCGACCTGGGGCTGGAGGAGGACCTTCTCGGTCGGTCCCTCCTCGACGATGCGGCCGTCCTTCATCACGACGACCTCGTCGCAGAGGCTCTGCACCACGCCGATGTCGTGCGAGACCAGCAGCAACGTGAGGCCGTCGCGCGCGCGGAGCTCGCCGATCAGCTCGAGGATCTGGGCGCGCACCGTCACGTCGAGCGCCGAAAGCGGTTCGTCGCCGACGAGCAGCCGCGGGCGGTGCACGATCGCGCGCGCCAGGGCGATGCGCTGGCGCTGACCCCCGGAGAACTCGTGGGGGAACCGGTTCGCCATGCCCGCCTCGAGCCCGACGTCCTCGAGCACCTCCCGCACGCGCGCCCGGCGATCGCCCTCGATCCCGAGCGCCCACAGCGGCTCGCCCACGATGCGGCCGACGCTCATGCGCGGGTCCAGCGACGCGTACGGGTCCTGGAACACGATGCCGGTCTGGCGCCGCAGCCAGTGGAGCGACTTCGCGGGCGCCGAGGCATCCACCGCCCGCCCGTCGAACTCGATCGTGCCCTCGGTGGGGACGTCGAGGGCGAGCAGCAGCCGCACCAGCGTCGACTTGCCCGACCCCGACTCGCCGATGATGCCGACGGCCGATCCCTCGGCGACGTCGAGGTCGGCATCCTCGAGACCGGTCGTGAACACGCGCGGGCCGAACGTCGTCGTCTTCGGCGCCGGATAGCGGCGGGTCAGGCCGCGGGCGCGCACCAGGCTCACGCGGCACCTCCCGGCTTCCAGAGCGTCGCCGTGGCGTCGCGCAGCAGCCCCTGCGTGACCGGAGAGGCCGGCGAGGTGAGCAGCTGCGACACCGGTGCGTCCTCCACGACGCGGCCCTCCTCCAGCACGACGCCGTGGGTCGCGATCTGCGAGAGCACGGCGAGATCGTGCGTGATGAACACGAGCGACATGCCGTCGTCCCGCACCAGCGAGAGCAGCAGCTCGAGGATGTCGGCCTGGATCGTCACGTCCAGCGCGGTGGTCGGCTCGTCGGCGATCAAGAGCCGCGGCCGGCACGCGAGGGCCATCGCGATCGCGACGCGCTGGCGCTGCCCGCCCGAGAGCTGGTGGGGGTACCGCTTCACGATCCGCTCGGGATCGGGCAGGGCGACCCGCGCCGCTTCCGCGACCGCGCGGGCTGCGGCATCCCGTTTCGACGCCTTCTCGTGGATGCGCACGGACTCGGCGATCTGCCGCCCCACGGTGCGGATCGGATTGAGCGCGGTGCGAGGCTCCTGGAAGACGATCCCGATCTCGTCGCCGCGCAGCTCGGCCAGCTCGCGGTCGGGCAGTCCGATCAGCTCGCGGCCGTTCCAGCGGATGCTGCCGCTCGCCGTCGCCCCGTCGGGGAGCAGTCCGAGCACGGCCAGCGCCGTGAGCGACTTCCCCGAGCCGGACTCGCCGATCAGGCCGACACGGGCACCGTCGGGAACCGAGAACGTCACGCCGTCGACGACGCGCCGGCCGTCGATCTCGATCGTCAGCCCCTCCACCTCGAGGCTCACGAGACCACCTCCGGAATGTGCGTGCGCGCGACGCGGCCGGCGCCACGCGCCCGGCTCAGCGTCGGATCCGTGGCCTCGCGGAGCCCGTCGCCCAGCAGGTTCAGCCCCAGCACGGTGAGGGTGATCGCGAGGCCCGGCCACACCACCGACAGCGGGTGCACCGTGATGAACTGCTGGAGCTCGGCCAGCAGCAGACCCCACGACGGCTCGGTGACCGGGGCGCCGAAGCCGAGGTACGACAGGCCGGCCTCGGCGAGAACGGCGACCGCCATCGCCCACGACAGCTGCACGATGAACACCGGTGCGACGTTGGGCAGCAGGTGGCGCACCAGGTTCTGCGACGGCGAGAGTCCCGAGGCGCGGCCCGCGAGGACGAAGTCGCTGTGCAGGACGCGGCGCAGCTCCGGCCGGGTCACGCGGGCGATGTTGACCCCGAAGCCGATCCCGACCGACAGGATCACGACCCACAGCGATCCGCCCCACACCGCCGCGATCATCATGGCGATGATCAGCACCGGGAAGGCGATCAGGATGTCGACGAACACGGCCACCGACTCGCGGATCCACCGCGCCGTGAGCGCCCCCAGCGAGGCGAGCGCGATGCCCACGAGGGTCGCGATGACGCCGGCGCCGACGGCGACCCACACCGTGGTGCGCGCGCCCGCCATGATCAGACTGAGGATGTCGCGGCCCGTCGCGTCGGTTCCGAGCAGGTGCGGCCAGCCCGGCGGCAGCCAGCGGGCCGAGATGTCGACCTGCTGCGGGTCGAACGGCGTCCAGAAGCGGGCGACGATCGCCGTGGCGACGACGACGATCACCACGATCAGCCCGAACCGGCCGGTCGACAGCCGCCACAGGCGCCCGAGCCATGCCCAGCGCGACGGCCGGGCGTCGCTCGCGGCGTCGGTCGCGGCATCCGCTCGCCCGGTCATGACGCCTCCCGCTGACGGGGGTCGATGAGGCGGTGCACCAGGTCCACGATGAAGCCCACGATCAGGACGAATCCGGTGAGCACGAGGAGCTCGCCCTGCACCATCGGCAGGTCGCGCGCGCCGACGTCCGAGACGAGCATCCGGCCGATCCCCGGCAGGGTGAACAGCTGTTCGATCACGACCGCCCCGACGATGATGCCCGCCACCTGCAGCCCCAGCACCGTGATCACCGAGAGACCGACGTCCGGCAGACCGTGGCGGATCAGCGCGGCGCTGCGCGTGAGGCCCTTGGCCGCGCCGGTGCGCACGTGATCCTGCCCGACCGCCTGCAGTGTGGCGCTGCGGACGAACCGCATGAGCATCGCGCCCTCGACGATGCCGATCGTGAGAGCCGGGAGCACGAGAGCGCGGATGGCCGCGGCCGGGTCCTCCCAGCCCGCGCGCGGGAACCCCTGTGCGGGCAGCCAGCCGAGCCATACCGCGAACACGACGACCAGCATCATGCCCGCCCACACCACAGGCACGGCGGCGAGGGCCTGCGCGCCCACGCTCAGCGCCGTTCCCTCGCGCCGTCCGCGCCGCATCGCCGACAGCACGCCGAGCGGCACGCTGAAGAGCACGGCGATGGTGAGCGCCAGGATGCCGAGGGGCACGGTCACCTCGGCCTTCTCGGCCAGCTCGCTCGTCACGCTCGACCCGGTCAGGAGCGACGTCCCGAGGTCTCCGCGGAGCACCCCGCCGATCCATTCGACGTACTGCACCGGGAGCGGCTGGTCCAGGCCCAGCCGTTCCCGGATGGCGTCGATCTGCGCGGGCGTGCTGTTGACCCCGGCGATCAGCTGGGCGACGTCACCGGGGAGAACCCGGAGGGAGAGGAAGATCAGCACGCTGGCGACGAGCAAGCCGAGCAGGAGCAGGGCCAGGCGCGTCAGCGTGTATCGGATCACCCGTTGCTCTTGGCCAGCTCGGCGAGATTCAGGCGCTCGTTCACGTTGATCGAGGGCATACCGGTGATGTTAGTCCCGACGGCCACGACCGAGGCGCCGTTGTAGAGCCAGTCTCCGGCGGCGTCCTCCGACACGATGCGCGCGGCCTGAGCGAGCAGGTCGGCCGCCTCCGCCTCGTCGGTCGCGGCGAGCGACTGCGCGTACAGGTCCTGCACCTCGGGGTTGTCGTAGGTGAAGTAGTAGTCGGGGTTCGCCCAGTTCTCGAAGTCGCGGGCCTCGGTGTGCAGCACGAAGCTGAGGTCGTAGTCCTGGTTGATGTAGACGTCGTTGAGCCACGTGGAGAAGTCGACGGACTCCACCTCGAGGGTGATGCCGACGTCGTTGAGGTTCGACACCAGGATCTGCGGGATCGTCGTCGCGTAGAAGTTCGGGATCGTCAGCGTCAGCTCGAGATCCTCCGCGCCGGCCTCTTCGAGGAGGGCGCGCGCGGCCTCGGGGTCGTAGGGCGCGACGTCGGAGAGGTCCTCGTAGCCCGGGTCCAGCGACGGGATCGGACCGTACTGCGTCTCGCCGGCGCCGAGCGCCTCGACGAACGCGTCGTGATCGATCGCCTGGCGGATCGCCTGCCGCACGCGCTGGTCGGCGAGGGCGCCGGAGGTCTGGTTGAACGCCAGCGTGCCCTTGTCGGTGGACTGGCCGACCACGAGCGAGAAGTCGCCGGTCGCCTCCACCTGGTCCTTCAGGTTCGCGTCGAAGCCGGTCACGGCGTCGATCTCGCCCGCGAGCGCCGCGTTGAGGGCCGCCTGGTTGTCGGGGATGTAGTCGAAGACCACCTCGGCCACCTGGGCGGGCTCACCCCAGTAGTCGTCGTTGCGCACGAAGGTGATGCTGTCGCCCTGCCGCCACTCGTCGAGGCGGAAGGGACCGGTCCCGTTGGCCTCCGTGCTGTAGTCGACGGTGTCGTCCTCCTTGAGGATGATGCCGGCCCGGCCGGTGAGGTTCCACAGCAGGCTCGAGTCCGGCTCCTCGAGGGTGAGGACGATGTCCTGTCCGTCAGCCTCGATCGAGCTGACGCCCGCCAGGCGTGCGGAATCGCGCCACTCCGGGGTGTCCTGCCGGGTCGTGAGCGACCACACCACGTCCGCGGGGGTGAGCTCCTGGCCGTCGTGGAAGGTGACGCCCTCGTTCAGCGTGAACGTGTAGGTGAGGCCATCGGTCGAGACGGACCAGTCGCTCGCGAGCGCCGGGACGATCTCCTGCTCGGGGGTGCGGGCGACGAGGCCCTGATAGATGTTGTCCACGAGGATCTGATCGAGTGCGGCGCCGGCGGTCTCGCGGATGTCGAGGTTGCCCGGCTCCAGCACGAGGCGGATCGTCGCCGAGGCGTCGGGATCGGGCTCGCCCGTCGTGGTCGGACCCGGCTCGCCGCCGCCGCTGCATGCGGTGAGCAGGAGCGCGCCGGCAGCGAAGATGGATGCCGCGGCGATGGCGGTACGACGGAGCATGGGAGTCCTTTCGGAGGGGAGATCCGCGGGATGCGGGTCCGGCCGGGGGTGCTGATCGCCCGCTCGGTCGGCGCGGTAGACAAGCCTAGGCAACGCGCCGCGGAGCGGGAGAACCCGCTACTCGGAACGCAACAGAAGCGTTAATCGTTCCCGGCGAGGCCCCGCAGGAGCTCGCCCAACTGCTGCGGCGCGTCCTCCTGCACGTTGTGGCCGGCCGGGAGCACCACGACGTCGGCGCCGGGCCTGCGTCGCGAGAACTCCTCGGCGTCGGCGTCGGTGACGTAGCCGCGCTCGCCGCGGATCAGCGTGGTCGGGGCGCTCGTGGCGGCGAGGTCCTGCCAGCCGGCCTCGCCCAGGACCGCCGACACCGCATCGTCGGGAGCGCCGCCGCCCGGGGCGGGGCCCGTCGCGGCGGCTGCTGCCGCGAGGTGAGCGAAGTGGTGCTTCCATTCGACCCGGCCGTCGGGGCGCACCCGCGAGTTGAAGTACACGCCGCGCGCGGCCTTGCGGCGCGTGCCGCCGCCGAGGCCGAATGCCAGGGCGCGGTCCACGAGCTCGTCGCGCGAGGCCCAGTCGGTCGGACCGGCGAAGAACTCGCGGATCTGCGACGGCCCGGCCGACGGGTCGACGCCGGGGGTGATGTCGATCACGACGAGTTCGCGCACCAGCTCGGGGTGGGATGCCGCGACCGCGGCCGCTGTGAGACCCCCGAGCGACTGGCCGACGAGCAGCTGCGGGCCGGCGGTCCAGGCCTCGATGCCGGCGGCGACGTCCGGCGCGAGCACCCGCGCGACGTACGCGAAGTCGTCGCGCCACGAGGAGTCGCCGTGCCCGGGGAGGTCGATGGCCAGCGCGGGGAGGCCGAGCGCGAGGATCGTGGTGTCCCACGTATGCGCGTTGAGCCCGGCGCCGTGCACGAAGGTCACGCGGGGCGCAGCATCCGTCCCCTCCGGCGTCCACCGCAGGCCGCTCAGCGTGCGCCCGTCGGGGAGGGGGAGCGTCAGGCGCTCGCCGCGGGGGAGCGGGCCGTCGAGCCCCGCATCGGCGGCCTGGTCGGGGAGGAACGAGAACTCGTCGATGGGATCGCTCACCCCGCCATTGTCCCCGACCCCCGACACCCGGGTCGCGGGGCCCGCCGGGCGAGGCCCGCTGCCGGAAGCGCCGTGGGTAGGCTGGCGGCATGACCGAACGGCGTGTCCACCTGTCGCGTTCCGCTCCGCCGGCCTACCAGGCGCTGTCCGCCTTCTCGAAGACGGTCGGCACCATCGCCGCCGAGGGTGGTATCGACGTGCGGCTCAAGGAGCTCGTGCAGATCCACACGTCGCAGCTGAACGGCTGCGCCTTCTGCGTGCGCGTGCACGTCGAGCGCGCCCTCGCCGAGGGCGTCACCGCCGACGTGATCGCCCAGCTCCCGGTGTGGCGCGACTCGGGCGTCTTCTCGGATCGCGAGCGCGCGGGCCTCGAGCTCGCGGAGGCGTTCGCGTTCATCCACGAGGACGGCGTGCCCGACGACGTGTACAACCGCGTCGGGACGATCCTCAGCGAGCAGGAGTACGTCGCCCTGAGCTGGATCCTCGTGTCGATCAACGCCTTCAACCGCATCGCGATCGCCGGCCGCTACAGCGTGCCGCCACGGGACGACCTGGCCGGCGAGGACCGCGACGCCGCGACCGGCGCCGCATGGTGACACCTCCCGGCGCGCTCGACGTTCCGGGCGCCGTCAACCTCCGCGATGTCGGGGGACTGCCCGCGGGCGACGCGGTCACGCGTCACGGCGTGCTCTTCCGCTCGGGCAATCTCGCGCAGCTCGACGCGCGGGGTGCGACCGCTCTTCGCGGGCTCGGGCTCCGCCGCATCATCGACCTCCGCGCCGACGACGAGGTCGCGCACGCGCCGAGCCGCATCGACGGGCTCGACGTCACGACCCAGCGGGTCCCGCTGTTCCTGGGCTCCGTCGAGTCGTTCTTCGCCGACGACATCAGCCTCGACGAGATGTACCGGAGCCTCGTCGAGGATTCCTCGGCGCTCGTGGTCGAGGTCGTGCGCGGCATCCTCGCCGATCAGCCCGTCCTCGTCCACTGCACCGTCGGCAAGGACCGCACCGGGGTGACCGTTGCCCTGACGCTCGCCGCGGCCGGCGTCGAGACCGACGCGGTGGTGGCGGACTACGCCCGCACCGAGGGTCTGCTGCCGGAGTGGCGCAACCGGCGGATCGTCGAGTTCCTGCGGGCGATGCATCCCGAGGCCGTCCATCTCGAGGCCCTCGCGACGCGCTCGCCGGCGCCGGTGAGGCAGGCGCTGCTCGCGGGCGTCGACGAGCGGTACGGCTCGCCCGCCGACT
>NZ_JAYRDE010000076.1:0-14554 GCF_041909575.1 Microbacterium sp.
GTCGTTCAGGCGCAGGCCGGACTCGACGTCGAACGCGTGGACGTGACCGGCGGTCGCCGCGAGCGTGACCGTCTCACCCGCGTTCGGGTGGCTGCGGCCGTCGACGCGGGCGACCAGGTCGGTGCGCTTGCCGGCGATGTCGGTGTGCCCGTAGAGGTAGCCGTCGGCGCCGAGCTCCTCGACGAGGTCGACGACCACCGAGAGGCCCTTGCCGTCGGCGGGGCCGACCACGATGTCCTCGGGGCGGACGCCCACCGTGACCTGGCTGCCGTGCGCGCGGCCGACGGTGTCGCGGTCCAGCGGGACGACCTCCGAGCCGAACTGCACGCCGCCTTCGGCGAGGTCGGCGGGGAACAGGTTCATCGCGGGCGAGCCGATGAAGCCGGCGACGAACACGTTGTTCGGCTTCTCGTACAGGTCGCGCGGCGTGCCGACCTGCTGGAGCAGGCCGTCCTTGAGCACGGCGATGCGGTCGCCCATGGTGAGCGCCTCGGTCTGGTCGTGCGTGACGTAGACCGTGGTGACGCCCAGGCGGCGCTGCAGCGACGCGATCTGGGTGCGGGTCTGGACGCGGAGCTTGGCGTCGAGGTTCGACAGCGGCTCGTCCATGAGGAACACCTGCGGCTGGCGGACGATCGCGCGGCCCATGGCGACACGCTGACGCTGACCGCCTGAGAGCGCCTTCGGCTTGCGGGTGAGGTACTGCTCGAGGTCGAGCAGCTTCGCGGCCTCGAGGACGCGCGCGGCACGCTCCTCCTTGCCGACGCCGGCGATCTTCAGCGCGAAGCCCATGTTCTCGGCGACGGTCATGTGGGGGTACAGCGCGTAGTTCTGGAACACCATCGCGATGTCGCGGTCCTTCGGCGGGACGTCGGTGACGTCGCGGTCTCCGATGAGGATGCGGCCGGCGTTGACCTCTTCGAGGCCGGCGAGCATGCGCAGCGAGGTGGACTTTCCGCAGCCCGAGGGGCCGACGAGGACCAGGAACTCGCCATCGGCGATCTCGAGGTCGAGCTTGTCCACGGCGGGGCGCGTGCCCCCGGGGTACAAGCGGGTTGCGTTGTCAAACGTGACGGACGCCATGTTCTCTTCTCCTTCACCGGCAGGTACGTGCCGGACGATCCGTAGTGATGGAATGAGCGGGGGCTTACCCGCACGCCCGCCATCGGGCGCAGGAACCAGTATGACACGGCTCGCTTCGAGGCCTCGTCTGGGCATTTCCCAGGGTGGCTGGCTAGCATCGTCAACGGCCGATTCCCCCGGATAGGCCCCGGCCGATCTTCCGGCCCCATCCGTCCCGAGAGGTTCCATGTCGAGCGACGAGTCCCCGAACGCCGCCGCCAGCGAGCGGCGCGACGCCGTGCGCGAGAAGGCCCTGCAGGTGCAGGCGCGCCAGTCGCGCGCCCGGCTCGCCCGCGGTGCCGCCGTCGCGGCGTCCGTGGTGGCCGTGGTGGCCGTGGTCGCGATCGTCGTGACGTGGGCGGTCTCCTCGGCAGCGTCCAAGCCCGTCCTCAGCCCCGGAAACGTCAGCGACGACGGCTTCGTCGTGACCGGGGTGGCCGGCGTTGCGGTCAGCGGCGACGATGTGGGCGGCACCGGGACGGTCGAGGGTGAGACGCCGACGCCGAAGGCGACCCCCAAGGCGACTCCGACTCCCTCGGCGTCGCCGACGGAGCAGCCCGTCGTCGACATCCGCGTGTATGTCGACTACCTCTCGACCGGCTCGCGGGAGTTCCAGCTCGCCAACGTGCAGCAGCTCTCGAAGTGGGTGACCGAGGATGCCGCGACCCTGAGCTACTACCCGGTCGCGATGCTCACGTCGAAGTCGAACGGCACCAAGTACTCGCTGCGCGCCGCGAGCGCTGCGGCGTGCGTCGCGACGCATTCGCCCGAGTACTTCTTCGCGTTCAACAACACGCTCCTCGCGCAGCAGCCCGACGTCGAATCCGACGGCTACACCGATGCAGAGCTCGCCGACATGGCGATCGCCTCCGGTGCCGCCGGCCCCAAGGTCGTCCGCGCGTGCATCGAGGACCAGGACTTCGCGTCGTGGGCGAAGATCGCCACGGAGCGCGCCCTGGACGGCCTGCCGGGCACCGACGACGTCGCCCTCACCGGCACGCCCATGGTGCTCGTGAACGGCGAGCCCTACGTCGGGGCGCTGAACGACCCGAAGGAGTTCGCGCAGTTCGTGCTGACCGTCGCGAGCGACGCGTACTACGAAGAGACGCCCACCCCCACCCCCACCCCGTAGCGAGTCCGCGCCCGAGCCGACAGTAGACTGGAATCACTGCCGGCTTGGCGCAATTGGTAGCGCACCTAACTTGTAATTAGGGGGTTACGGGTTCAAGTCCCGTAGCCGGCTCGATGACCGCCTCGTCCGCGCCTCCGCGCATGCCCGCGTGGCTCGCGCTCGGCCTCGCCGCGGCGATCGGCGTCATGACCGCCGTGCAGGCCCGCATCAACGGGCAGCTCGGCATCCGCCTGAACGACGGTTTCGTCGCCGCGGTCGTCTCCTTCGGGTCGGGTCTGGTCATCCTCGTGGTGCTGTCGCTCGCGCTGCCCTCAGGCCGCGCGGGCTTCGCACGGCTGGTCGCGGGTGTGCGCACGGGCGGGATCCCGTGGTGGATGCTGGCCGGCGGCGCCGCCGGAGCGCTCACCGTCGCCACGCAGGGCCTCGCCGTCGGGCTCATCGGGGTGTCGCTCTTCACCGTGGGCGTGGTCGCGGGCCAGACCGTGAACGGCCTGTTCCTCGATCGCATCGGATTCGGCCCTGCCGGCGTGGTCGCGGTGACCGTGCCGCGGCTCCTCGGCGGCGCGCTGGCGCTTGCCGCGGTCGGTCTCGCACTGGTCGGGGACGGCCTGTCCGAGGTGCCGCTGTGGATGCTGGTGCTGCCCTTCCTCGCGGGCATCGCGATCGCGTGGCAGCAGGCCACGAACGGGCGGCTCCGCCAACGGGTCGGCACGCCGCTGACGGCGACCTTCGTGAACTTCACCGGCGGCACGGCCCTGCTCGTCGTGGCGGCGGCCGTCCACGTCGCGATCGTCGGCCCGCCGCGGGCGCTGCCCTCGGAATGGTGGCTCTACCTCGGCGGCCCGCTCGGGGTCGTCTACATCTTCGTCTCGGCGGCGATCGTGCAGTACACCGGGGTGCTGCTGCTCGGACTCGGCGCGGTCGTGGGGCAGCTGCTGGCGTCCGTCCTGCTGGACGCCGTGTGGCCGGCCCCGGCGAGCCCGGGGCTGGTCCAGGAGCTCGCGATGGTCGTGGTCGCGCTCGCGTCGGTGGTGATCGCCGCCGTGCCGTGGCGCTCGCTGCGCCGGCGCTGACGCCGAGGGTCAGGCCTTCTTCGGCCGCGGCATCCGGGACACGTGCTTGCGCGCTTCGACGCCCTTGCGGCGTCCGAGGCGCGCGCGTGCCGGCTTGCCGCCGACGTAGAGCCAGCCCAGCAGCTCCTCGTTCTTTTCGAGGCCGTGCGCCTTCGCGACCGCCTTGGAGCGCGTGTAGCCGCCGGTGCGCCAGATCACGCCCCAGCCCGCCTCGTCGAGCAGCAGGCTGAGCACGTGGGCGACACCCGAGGCGACGGCCTCCTGCTCCCAGCGGGGGACCTTGTCGCTCTTCTTGTAGGTGGCGACGACGGCGATCAGCAGCGGGGCGCGCAGCGGCTTCGACGACGCCCCCTTCTCGCCCTCGGCCTTGTTGATCGCACGGCCCAGCAGCTCGCGGTCGCTGCCGCGCAGCTCGATGAGACGCCAGGGGCGCAGCGACGAATGGTCGGCGACCCGGCCGGCGGCCGAGACGAGGGTGAGCAGTTCGGCGTGGGTGGGGGCCTCGTCGGTGACCTTGGACCACGAGCGCCGAGCCCGCACGGCCTCGAGCGCGGGGGTGGTCATGCCGACTCGTCGGGGGTGAAGCTGAGCGAGAGCGAGTTCATGCAGTAGCGGTCGCCGGTGGGGGTGCCGAATCCGTCGGGGAAGACGTGGCCGAGGTGGGACCCGCAGTTCGCGCAGCGCACCTCGGTGCGCACCATGCCGTGACTGCGGTCCTCGATGAGCTCGACCGCCTCGGGACGGACCGACTCGTAGAAGCTCGGCCAGCCGCAGTGGGAGTCGAACTTGGTGCCGCTCTGGAACAGCTCGGCGCCGCACGCCGCGCACGCGTACAGTCCGGCGCGGCTCTCGTCCAGGAGCTCACCGGTCCAGGCGCGCTCCGTGCCGGCTTCGCGCAGCACCGCGTACTGCTGCGGGCTGAGCTCCGCCCGCCACTGGTCGTCGCTCTTGTCCACGGCGTAGGTCATGAGTCCATTCAACCCCAGTCGCGGGACCGATGGACGGCGGAGGCTGGACGTCGCCCGCGAGAATGGGGGAGTGAACCAGGATGCCGCGCCCGCCGTCGCCGAGCGCTACGGGCGTTTCGCGCGTGACGAGGCGCCCGGTCGCAGCGCCCTGTACGCCGATTGGGCCGCGGGGGTCGCGGGGGATCCCGGGGTGGCGGCGATCCTCGCCCGGATCCCGGAGACCCGGCGCCAGCCGCCGCTCGTCTTCGCGGTCACGCGGATGCTGGGTGCGCCCGAGGCTTCGTTCTCCGAGTGGGCCCGGTGGCTCTCGTCGCACGCCGACGAGGTCGTGGCCGAGGCATCCGCTCGCAGCCTGCAGACCAACGAGCCGGGGCGCTGCGCGGCACTTCTTCCGGCGCTTGCGACGGTCGCCGGCCCGATCGCACTGCTCGAGATCGGTGCGAGCGCCGGGCTGTGCCTGTTCCCCGACCGCTACTCCTACCGCTACTCCCACGGCGTCGCGCTCGATCCGCCGGGCGGTCCATCGCCCGTCGTCCTCGACTGCGCGATGACCGGCGAACCGCCGCTGGGCCTGCCCCGGATCGTGTGGCGGGCCGGCATCGACCTCGCACCGCTCGACGCGCGCGATCCGGCCGACCGCCGCTTCCTCACGTCCCTGGTGTGGCCGGGGGAGGCCGGCCGTGCGGAGCGCATCGAGGCGGCGCTCGACGTCGCCGCCGCCGATCCTCCCGCGCTGACGGCGGGCGATGCGTCCGATCCCGCCGTCCTGGCGCGTGCGGCCCAGGCGGCGCCCGCCGGCGCCACGCTCGTGATCACGACGCCGGGGGTGCTCCCGCACATCCCGCGCGCCGGTCGCCGGCGGCTCCTCGCAGCCCTGCGGGACCTCGATGCGGTCTGGATCTCGATCGACCCTCCGGGACTCCACGACGCGTGGCATCCGCCCATCGATCCCGCCGCGTGGGGCGGCTTCGTGCTCGGACGGGACGGCGTGCCGCTCGCGTCCGTCGACCCGCTGGGCGCATCCGTGGAGTGGCGCGCGGGCGATCCGGTCGCGCGCGGCTAGCGTGAAGACGTGCCCCTCTCCGACCGTGACCGCGCGATCCTCGCGTTCGAGGCCGAGTGGGTCCGCCATGCGGGAGCGAAGGAAGAGGCCATCCGCGCCGAGCTGGACCTGTCTCCGGCCCGCTATTACCAGCTGCTCGGGCGCCTCATCGAGACGGCCGACGCGCAGGCGCACGACCCGATGCTCGTCAAGCGGCTGCGCCGTCTGCGCGATGCGCGGGCTCGTCTGCGCGCGGATCGGGCCGCGGGCGCCGGATCGCGGTGACCCGTCACGTGCAGGTTCGTCCGGTGCGCTGCCGATAGCATCGTCACGTGCCGAGAACGTCCTACCCCCGGGATCGCTTCGACGACCTTCCCGACGCTGATCGGGTCGGAGCCCACAGAGCAGAGAACCCCCGCCTGCGCGGCTGGGTGGTGCTGCTCTGGGCGGCGCTGGCGACGATCGTGCTCATCGCGGTCGGCATCTTCGGCACGCTGCTCGCGTCGGGCCGCATCGAGCTCTTCCCGACCCCTGAGCCCACCGTCGCGCCGACGGCCGAGATCACGCCGGTGGTCGACACGAGCTACCAGGTCGTCATTCTCAACGCGACGCCCGAGCAGGGCCTGGCGACCCAGATGAAGGACGTCGTCGTCGCCGCGGGCTGGTCCGACGGCTCGGTGCTCCCGAGTGACGCGAGCGCGGAGGACTTCCCGGAGACCACCGTCTACTACCTCGCCCCCGAGGACCAGGCAGCCGCCGCCGGTCTCGCGGATGTGATCGGAGGGGCGCGCGTGGAGCAGAGCGAGGTCTACCAGCCGGCCAGCCCCGACACGAAGCAGCTGACCGTCGTCATCGGACTCGACCGCACCGCGGCCGGCCAGACGCCCACGCCGACTCCCTGAACGGGGGTCGAAACGGCCCCCGTCCGCGCCAGTGTTTCAGGCGGGTAAACACTTGTGTCCCGGCGTGTCAACAAGTCCTCTCCGGGGCCTCACGGGGTCCCGCACGATGCATACGATGATCGAAGTCGTACCAGCATCAGGAGATTCGCATGACTCAGGGCACCGTCAAGTGGTTCAACGCCGAGAAGGGCTTCGGCTTCATCACGGCGGAGGGACAGGACGTCTTCGTCCACTACTCGAACATCGACATGTCGGGGTTCCGCGTGCTCGAAGAGGGCCAGACGGTCGAGTTCACCGTCGGCACCGGGCAGAAGGGCCCTCAGGCGGAGTCGGTGCGGGTGGTCTGACCCCCTCGCGCGCCAGCTCGTACGGAAACGGGATGCCTCGGCATCCCGTTTCCACGTGTTTCAGGGGTCTTAGCGGCGGCTTGCACTCCCTAGGGGTGAGTGCCAGAATGGGATTAGCACTCCGGTTCGTTGAGTGCTAATCCATAAGCCCCGTCCTGGAGGGACGAAACACACATGGCAAAGATCATCGCTTTCGATGAGGAGGCCCGTCGCGGCCTCGAGCGCGGCCTCAACACGCTCGCCGACGCCGTCAAGGTGACCCTGGGCCCCCGTGGCCGCAACGTCGTTCTCGAGAAGAAGTGGGGCGCTCCCACGATCACGAACGACGGCGTCTCCATCGCCAAGGAGATCGAGCTCGACGACCCGTACGAGAAGATCGGCGCGGAGCTCGTCAAGGAGGTCGCCAAGAAGACCGACGACGTCGCCGGTGACGGCACGACGACGGCCACCGTTCTCGCCCAGGCGCTCGTGCGCGAGGGCCTGCGCAACGTCGCGGCCGGCGCCGACCCCATCTCGCTCAAGAAGGGCATCGAGAAGGCCGTCGCGGCCATCACGACCCAGCTGCTGAGCGACGCCAAGGAGGTCGAGACCAAGGAGGAGATCGCGGCCACCGCGTCCATCTCCGCCGGCGACCCCGAGATCGGCGAGCTCATCGCCGAGGCGATCGACAAGGTCGGCAAGGAGGGCGTCGTCACCGTCGAGGAGTCGCAGACCTTCGGCACCGAGCTCGAGCTCACCGAGGGCATGCGCTTCGACAAGGGCTACATCAACCCCTACTTCGTCACGGACCCGGAGCGCCAGGAGGCCGTCTTCGAGGACCCGTACATCCTCATCGCGAACCAGAAGATCTCGAACATCAAGGACCTTCTGCCCATCGTCGACAAGGTGATCCAGGACGGCAAGGAGCTCCTGATCATCGCCGAGGACGTCGAGGGCGAGGCTCTCGCGACGCTCGTGCTCAACAAGATCCGCGGCATCTTCAAGTCGGCCGCCGTCAAGGCTCCCGGCTTCGGCGACCGCCGCAAGGCCCAGCTGCAGGACATCGCGATCCTCACGGGTGGCCAGGTCATCACCGAGGAGGTCGGTCTCAAGCTCGAGAACGCCACCCTCGACCTGCTCGGCCGCGCTCGCAAGGTCATCATCACCAAGGACGAGACCACCATCGTCGAGGGTGCCGGTGACACCGGTCAGATCGAGGGTCGCGTCACCCAGATCCGCCGCGAGATCGAGAACACCGACAGCGACTACGACCGCGAGAAGCTCCAGGAGCGCCTCGCCAAGCTCGCCGGCGGCGTGGCCGTCATCAAGGCGGGTGCGGCGACCGAGGTCGAGCTCAAGGAGCGCAAGCACCGCATCGAGGACGCCGTCCGCAACGCGAAGGCGGCCGTCGAGGAGGGCATCGTCCCCGGCGGTGGCGTCGCGCTCATCCAGGCCGGCAAGAAGGTCTTCGAGACCCTCGAGCTGACCGGTGACGAGGCGACCGGTGCGAACATCGTCCGCGTCGCGATCGAGGCTCCGCTGAAGCAGATCGCCCTCAACGCCGGTCTCGAGCCCGGCGTCGTGGCGAACAAGGTCGCCGAGCTCCCCGCGGGCCAGGGCCTCAACGCCGCCACGGGCGAGTACGTCGACATGCTGGCTGCCGGCATCAACGACCCGGTGAAGGTCACCCGCTCGGCGCTGCAGAACGCCGCGTCGATCGCGGGCCTGTTCCTCACCACCGAGGCCGTCGTCGCCGAGAAGCCCGAGAAGGTCTCGGCTCCCGCCGGCGACCCGACGGGTGGCATGGACTTTTGATGCGGCGCGGGTCGATGCGGCGAAGCCGCGTTGACGCGTGACGGATCAAGGTTGAGTAGCGCGCGAAGCGCGCGCATCGAAACCCCACGTCCGAACACGAAGGGCCCCTCCTCCGGGAGGGGCCCTTCGTCGTTCCCGGTCAGCGGAAGAGGCTGGCGCTCGCGAGCTCTGCCTCGGCGTACTGGCGGCCGGCGGCCGCGAGGGCGATGCTGATGCCCGCGAGCGATTCCTCGACCTGACGCTGCGTCGCACGCCATTGATCGGTGACCGCGTGGAACGCGACCGAGGCCGATCCGGTCCAGGAACCCTGCAGCTGCGTGAGCTGCGCCATCATCGCGTTGGCCTCGGCCTGCAGGCGCTCGCTCGTGCCGCGCACGCCTGCGGTGGCGGCGAGAACCGCATCGCTGTCGACGGAGAAGACGGCCATGTGTGATCCTTCCTCGGGGCGGATCGGATGCCGCGCCCTGATGTGCGAGCCACGCTACGGCGAGCACCCTCTCCCCCTGGCCCGGTCCGGGTGACCCGTGCACCCCCGCCCCCGCGCCGCACCTGGGGAGGAGCCGGTTCGGCCATGCACGGCGCCGTGAGGGGGAGCCGAGTGAGGGGGTCAGGCCTCGTCGAGCCGGAAGCGCTCGATCGGCTGCGTCTGGATGTGCAGGTGCTCGGCGGCGTCGCGCTCCTCGGCGAGGGGGAATGCGACGCGGAACGTCGCGCCGCCGCCCGGGGTGTCGGTGACCCCGACAGTGCCGTGCAGCGCCTCGACGATCGACGCGACGATGGAGAGGCCGAGACCAGAACCGCCGGTCTCTCGCGTGCGCGAGGTGTCGGCCCGCCAGAACCGCTGGAAGATCTTGTCCTTGATCTGGTCGGGGACGCCCTCGCCGTGGTCGACCACCTCCACCCAGCCGCGCAGCGCGGCCGTGTCCACGCCGACCCGCAGCTCGATGGGGGAGTCGTCGGAGGTGAACCGGCGTGCATTGCCGATGAGGTTCGCGACCACCTGCCGGATGCGGTTCTCGTCGCCGAGCACGACGGGCACCGGCATCCCGGCGGCATGCGGCGCCTCGGGAACCGGGGTGATCGAGGGCAGGTCGCCCACGCCGGCCGCGCTCGTCGCCGGGACGGGCTTGGGCCGGCGGCGCAGCAGCGACAGGGTCGCCCCCGCCCGCGTGAGCGCGGTGGTCGGCGGACGGCGCTTCTCGCTCGGCTCGTCGGGCGTCGACGGGAGCAGGGGAGACGGCAGGGTCGGGGCGGGGAGCTCATCGGCCGTCGTGTCGATCACCGTCACGGGCCGCATCGGCGCCGCCGCACGGAGGTCGAGCGCGGCATCCCTCGCGACGGGACGGAGGTCCACCGGCGCGATGACCACGTCACGGCGCTCGTCGAGACGGGCGAGCGCCAGGAGGTCCTCGACGAGGACCCCCATGCGGATCGCCTCCTTCTCGATGCGCTCCATCGACTGCGACACGTCCTCGTCACCGCGGATCGCGCCCATCCGGTAGAGCTCCGCGTAGCCGCGGACCGTCACCAGGGGCGTGCGCAGCTCGTGGCTGGCGTCTCCGACGAAGCGGCGCATCTGCCGGACCGTGGAATCCCGCTGCGAGATCGCGGCATCCACCCGGTCCAGCATCGCGTTGATCGCGGTCTTCAGGCGTCCGACCTCGGTCGTGGTCGGCTCGATGTCGGTCATGCGCAGGCTGAAGTCACCGCCGGCGATCGCCTCGGCCGTGGACTCGACCTGCCCGAGGCTGCGGAACGTCAGTGTCACGAGCCAGCGCGTCGCGACGGCGCCCGCGACGAGGATGAGCAGGGCGAGGATGCCGTAGATGCCGACGTAGTTGGCGACGATCTGCGTGATCGGGGCGACGGGCACGGCGACCATCTGCGCGTAGAAGATGTTCTGGTACTCCTGCACGGTGACGGTCGCCCGGAACTCCGAGTCGCCGTCCTGCGACGGCAGCGTCACGATCTGCCCTTCGGCGGTGAGCGCTGCGTCCAGGGGATAGGACCCGGGGAACAGCGGCGCGGATCCGTCCTGCGCGCCGTCGCCGCCGACTGTCGCGAGATGCGCTCCCTCGACCGGCTCGTACACCGCGACGAAGTAGTCGGTGGGCACCGCATCCTCCGCGGGCTCCACCTGCAGCCGGCCGTCCTGCACGCTGAAATCGAGGAGCTGTCCGGCCACGTCGCTTCCTGCCAGCGCGGTCACCTGCTCGTCCAGGTTCAGCACGAGCGCGTTGCGCAGGAACGCCATCGTGCCGATCCCCGCGACGAACAGGCCGATCGCCAGGAGCGCGACGGTGACCCCGGTGACCTTCGCGCGCAGGCTGGTGCCGCGCCACCACCGGGTGATCGCGTCCGTCTTGTGCGCCAGGGCGGCTCCTCGAGTCGTACCGCGGGGTTACGCGGTCTTGCCCGCCTTCAGCATGTAGCCGAAGCCGCGCTTGGTCTGGATGAGCGGCTCGGACGAGTGCGGGTCGATCTTGCGGCGCAGGTACGAGATGTAGCTCTCCACGATGCCGGCGTCGCCGTTGAAGTCGTACTCCCAGACGTGGTCGAGGATCTGCGCCTTGGACAGCACGCGGTTCGGGTTGAGCATGAGGTAGCGCAGCAGCTTGAACTCGGTCGGGCTGAGGTCGATCGACGCCTCGCCCACCTGCACGTCGTGGGTGTCCTGGTCCATCGTGAGCTCGCCGGCGCGGATGACCGACTCCTCGTCGGCCTGCATCGTGCGCCGCAGGATCGCCTGGATGCGGGCGACGATCTCGTCGAGGCTGAACGGCTTGGTGACGTAGTCGTCGCCGCCGGCGTTGAGGCCGGTGATCTTGTCCTCGGTCTCGTCCTTGGCCGTCAGGAAGAGGATCGGCGCCGTGTACCCGGCTCCGCGGAGGCGCTTGGTGACGCTGAACCCGTTCATGTCGGGCAGCATCACGTCGAGGATGATCAGGTCGGGCTCCTCCTCGAGGACGGCCGAGATCGTCTGGGCGCCGTTGGACACGGCCCTCACCTGGAACCCCGCGAAGCGGAGGCTCGTGATGAGCAGGTCGCGGATGTTCGGCTCGTCGTCCACGACGAGGATGCGCGGTGCGGTCATGCCCTCATTATGGCCAGGGTTGCCATGTCGTGGCTGGATATCACCCGGTGAGGCGTATCCGGCGCGGTCGGGGTCAGTCCAGGCAGGCGCGTACCGCGCGCTCGACCACCGGGCGGATCTCGGCGTCCGGGTCGACCGTCAGCCGGTGCAGGAGCAGGCCGTCCCCGGCCGCCATCAGCGTTCGGGCGGACTCCTCGGGCGATCGGGCGCCGACATGGCGAAGCAGCGAGGTCGTCCACTCGACGAACACGCGTCGCTGTGCGACGAGGGGTGCGAGCATCGCCTCGTCGCCCGCGCCCTCGAGGAAGAGGGCGTACCGTGCCCGGGTCCGTGAGGCGAGCGGCCCGCTCTGGACGGCGATGACGAGGCTGAGCGCGTCCACGAGCTCCTCCGGCGTGTCGATCGACGGAGTGGTCGCCCCGGCCGAGAAGTCGTTCCGCTCGCTCTCGGCGAGCCACGCGGCGACACCGGCGACGAGTGCGTCGCGCGTGCGGAACCAGTTCGAGGTGGATCCCTTCGGGAGGCCGGCGCGCTCGTCGACCCGCGCGTGCGTCAGCGCGCGGATGCCCTGCTCGCCCACGAGCGCGAGTGCGGCGTCCAGCGCGCGGTCTCTTGTCGAAGCCATGATCCGACCATATGCCGTGGGCCAGGGGCGCCCCGCGCGAGGCGCCGTCAGGTCAGTCCGGCGATGCGGGCGCCGATGGCGTCGCCGGCGCGCGCGGGCAGCACGGCATTCATCGCGATCATCGCGTGCGCCGGCGCGCCGACGAGGTAGCGGGCGCGGGGCCGGCGAGCGGTCAGGGCGCGCTCGACGGTGCGCGCGACGGCGTCCGGAGGCGTGGTCGCCGACCCGAAGCGCGCGATGTTCGCCCGAAGTCCCGTCACATGGCGGGAGTAGAGGTCGCGATGATGCGCCGACATCCGCGCTTCCATGTCGTCGATCATGGTGCCGACTTCGCGCCAGCTCTCGGTGTCGGTCGGCCCGGGCTCCACGACCGAGACCGGGATGCCCCACGGACGCAGTTCGACGCGCAGGGCGTCGGCGATCCCCTCCAGGGCGAACTTCGACGAGCAGTAGGCGCCCTCCATCGGAACGACCGAGCGGCCGCCGACCGACGAGATGAAGACGATCCGGCCTCCGCACTCGCGCAACCGGGGGAGCAGGGCCTGGGTGACGGCGACCTGGCCGATGAGATTCACGTCGAACTGGCGGCGCAGATCGCTCGTCGTCAGCGCCTCCACCGGACCCAGGAGCCCGAACCCCGCGTTGTTGACGAGCGCGTCGATGCGCGCCGGCAGCGCGTCTGCGAGGGCCTCGATGTGGGATTCGTCGGTGACGTCCAGCATGACGGGATGGATGCCGTCCTCGATGGAGAGGCGCTCGAAACTGCTCCGGTCGCGGACTCCGGCGTGAACCGTCCAGCCGGCTGCGGCCAGGCGCCGGGCGATCGCGAGACCGATCCCGCGCCGCGCGCCGGTGACGAATGCAGTGGGCATGAGCGCATCCCCCTTCGCACCTCTCATCGGGGAGAGGTACTACGTCCGTAGTGTATGACTACTATGGATGTAGTGCAAGGGCGAGCAGCTCTCGCCACCGGGTGTGTCAGGCGGCGATGCCGTCGGCGTCGAGGATCGTATAGGCGTAGCCCTGCTCGGCGAGGAACCGCTGCCGGTTCTGGGCGAAGTCCTGGTCGACGGTGTCGCGCGCGATGAGCGTGTAGAAGCTCGCGGTGTGGCCCGACTCCTTCGGCCGCAGGAGCCGTCCGAGCCGCTGGGCCTCCTCCTGGCGGGACCCGAACGATCCCGAGACCTGGATGGCGACGGATGCCTCGGGCAGGTCGATCGAGAAGTTCGCCACCTTCGACACGACCAGGAGCGAGATCTCGCCGACGCGGAACGCCTGGTAGAGCTCTTCGCGCTCGTCGACGGGGGTGGCGCCGGTGATCTTCGGGGCATCGAGCGCCTCGGCGAGCACGTCGATCTGATCGAGGTACTGGCCGATCACGAGGATGCGCTCGCCGGCGTGGCGCTCGACGAGCCGGCGCACCACGCCGATCTTCGCCGGCGCGGTGGCGGCCAGCCGGTAGCGCTCGTCGTCGGCCGCGGCCGCGTACTCCAGCCGGTCGCCCGCGGGCAGGTCGACGCGCACCTCGTAGCAGACGGCGGGGGAGATGAAGCCCTGGGCCTCGATCTCCTTCCACGGCGCGTCGAACCGCTTGGGTCCGATGAGGCTGAACACATCCCCTTCGCGGCCGTCCTCGCGGACGAGGGTGGCGGTCAAGCCCAGCCGGCGGCGCGCCTGCAGGTCGGCGGTGAGCTTGAACACCGGCGCGGGGAGCAGGTGCACCTCGTCGTAGACGATCAGGCCCCAATCCAGCGCATCGAGCAGCGCGAGGTGGGCGTACTGACCCTTCCGCTTGGCGGTCAGGATCTGGTAGGTCGCGATGGTGACCGGCTTGATCTCCTTGGACTGGCCGGAGTACTCGCCGATCTCCTCGGCCGTGAGCGACGTGCGCTTGAGCAGCTCGTCGCGCCACTGCCGCGCGCTCACGGTGTTCGTCACGAGGATCAGCGTCGTCGTCTGGGTCGCGGCCATGGCGCCGGCGCCGACGAGGGTCTTGCCCGCACCGCAGGGGAGCACCACGACGCCCGAGCCGCCGTCGCTGAAGATGTCGACCGCCTGGCGCTGGTACGGACGCAGGTGCCAGCCGTCCTCCGCGAGGTCGATGGGATGCGGCGTCCCCGGCGTGTAGCCGGCGAGGTCCTCGGCCGGCCAGCCGATCTTCAGCAGCTCCTGCTTGATGTGCCCGCGCGCCCACGCGTCGACGACGTAGGTGTCGGGAGAGGGGCGCCCGATCAGCAGCGGCTGGATGCGCTTGTTCTTCGCGACCTCGGCCAGGACCGCGGCATCCGTCGACCGCAGCACGAGCTCGCCGCCCGATCCGTCCTCGGCGACGGATGTGCGCTCGATCACGAGGCGGCCGTAGCGGCGGACGGTCTCGGCGATGTCGATCGACACCGACGGCGGCACGGGGAAGCGCGACCAGCGGTCGAGGGTGGCGAGCATGTCTTCGGCGTCG
>NZ_JAYRDE010000077.1:0-14495 GCF_041909575.1 Microbacterium sp.
ACACCATCGCCTGGGAACACGGCGGACCCACCGCCCTCACCAACCACGCCCCGCTATGCACCGGACACCACACCGTCAAACACCACGGCGGCTGGACCGTCCACCACATCCCCCACACCGGCGGCGCCCTCCTGTGGACCTCACCGGCCGGACGCCGCTACCGCGTCAACCCCGAACGACCCACCCCCCACTTCCAACCATCCGACGCCGGGGTGTCCGACGCACCCTTCTGAGGCGGGCACGGAGCACCTGACGCACTTCTGAGGGTGGCGGTTGGGCGCAGCGCCGCCGAACCCCGCACCCGCGCGCTCGACCGCACCGACCAGCGCGATCGGCGGTGACGAGAATCGGCCGGGACCCGGCTCTCACGAGCGCGGATCCCGGCCGACATCCTCTCGGCGTCAGGCGCCGATGCCCTTGATCACCGGGTGATGGAAGGTGTCGCCGAACACGCGCTGCGACGCTCCTTCGCGGTCGAGGTAGGGCGAGGCGCCGCCGTCGATGAACGGCCAGCCCGCGCCGAGGATGAGGCACAGGTCGATGTCCTCGACCTCGGGCACGACGCCCTCATCGAGCATGAGCTTGATCTCCTGCGCGAGCCCGTCCTGGACACGCGTGAGGATCGTGTCGGCCGACGCCGGCGACGAGCCGACGACGGGCTTCAGCAGCTTCTCCGCAGCCTTGGTCCAGCCGGTCACGCGACCGCCCTTGTCCTTCTCGACGACCTCGGGAAGCTCAGCGAGCGCGTGGAAGTTCTCGTTCGCGTAGAACCGGTCAGGGAAGGCGTGCACCATCGTGTCCTGCACGTGGGCGGCGACCTTCCAGCCGACGAGGTCGATGAGCTGGAAGGGTCCCATCGGCAGGCCGAGCGGCGCGAAGGCCTTCTCGACGTCCGCGACGGGCGTGCCCTCGTACACGGCGCGAGCGGCTTCGCCCATGACCTTGGCGAGCAGTCGGTTGACGACGAAACCCGGCGCATCCGCCGTCAGCACCGCGTTCTTGCCGAGGTTCTTGGCGACGACGAACGCGGTCGAGAGCGCGGCATCCGACGTCTGCGGAGTCTTCACGATCTCGATCAGCGGCATGACCGCGACCGGGTTGAAGAAGTGGAAGCCGACGAGACGCTCGGGGTGGGCGAGCTTCGCGCCGATCTCCTCGACCGACAGTGACGAGGTGTTGGTGGCGAGAATCGCGTCCTCGGCGATGATCTGCTCGATCTCGCCGAAGACCTGCTGCTTGACGCCGACCTCCTCGAACACGGCCTCGATCACGAAGTCGCAGTCCGCATACAGGCTCTTGTCGGTCGTACCCGTCACGAGCGCGCGCAGCCGGTTGGCGGCGTCGCCGTCCAGGCGGCCCTTCGCCTCGAGCTTGCCGATCTCGTCGTGGATGTAGGCCACGCCCTTGTCGACGCGCGCCTGGTCGAGGTCGGTGATGAGCACCGGCACCTGCAGCTTGCGCACGAAGAGCAGCGCGAACTGACTCGCCATGAGACCCGCGCCGATGATGCCGACCTTGGTCACCTTCTTGGCGAGCTCCTTGTCGGGAGCCCCCACCGGTCGCTTGGCCCGCTTCTGCACCAGATCGAAGGCGTACATGGATGCCGCGAACTGGTCGCCGACGACGAGCTCGGCCAGCGCCTCGTCCTCGCGGGCGAACCCCTCGGCCTTCGTGCCGCTCTTGGCCTTGTCGAGAAGCTCCAGCGCGGCGTACGGCGACTTCGGAACCGTGCCGATCTTGGACTCGAGCATGCCGCGCGCGACCTTGACGGCGATCGGCCACTTCGTGAGTCGCTCGAGCTTGCCCGGCTCGTTCTTGCGGTCCACCTTGACGGATCCGCCGAGCACGCCGTCCGCCCAGCGCAGCGAATCCTCGAGGAAGTTCGCGGCGGGGAAGATGGCATCGACGATGCCGTAGTCGAAGGCCTGCTGAGGCTTGAGCATCCGGTTCTGCTTGAGCGGGTTCGAGATCACGACCTCGAGCGCGTTCTCGATGCCGATGAGGTTCGGCAGCAGATACGCGCCACCCCAGCCGGGGATGATCCCCAGGAACACCTCGGGCAGCGCGATCGCGGCCGCCGAGGCATCCACGGTCCGATACGACGAGTTCAGCGCGATCTCGAGCCCGCCGCCGAGTGCGAGCCCGTTGACGAAGGCGAAAGAGGGCACGCCGAGCTCGGACAGCTTGCCGAACACGTGATGTCCGAGCTGCGCGATGAGACGTGCGTTGTCCTTGGATCCGACCTTCGAGATGTCGCTCAGGTCAGCGCCCGCCGCCAGGATGTACTGCTTCCCGGTGACGGCAACGGCCTGGATCTCGCCGGCCGCCGCCCGCGCCCTGAGGGCGTCGAGCGTCGCGCCGAGCTCCTTCAGCGTCGTCGGGCCGAGGGTGTTGGGGCGGTTGTGGTCGCGACCGTTGTCGAGGGTGATCAGTGCCAGCACCTTGCCGGAGGCGAGACGGATGTCGCGCACGCGCGAGTGGGTGACCACCTCCCCTTCGGCGAGGGCATCGAGCGGGGAGAAGTCGATCTCTTCGTAGTTCGTCATGCGAGGCGGGCCCTACTTCTTCTTGCCGTCGTAGTGCGGGTTCTCCCAGATGACCGAGCCGCCCTGTCCGAGGCCGACGCACATCGCGGTGAGGCCGTAGCGGACGTCGGGACGCTCGGCGAACTGGGCCGCGAGCTGGATCATGAGACGCACGCCCGAGGCCGCGAGCGGGTGTCCGAGCGCGATCGCGCCGCCCCACTGGTTGACACGCGGGTCGTCGTCGGCGATGCCGAAGTGGTCGAGGAGCGAGATCACCTGGATGGCGAACGCCTCGTTCAGCTCGAACAGGCCGATGTCGTCGATCGTGAGGCCGGCCTTCTTGAGGGCCTTCTCGGTCGAGGGGATCGGTCCGATGCCCATGATCTCGGGCTGCACGCCGGCGAAGGCGAACGAGACGAGCTTCATCTTCGGTGCGAGGCTGAGCTCCTTGACGGCGCCGCCACCCGCGAGGAGCGACATCGTCGCGCCGTCGGTGAGGGGCGACGACGTGCCCGCCGTCACGCGCCCATGAGGACGGAACGGCGTCTTGAGGGCCGCGAGGTCCTCCATCGTGGTCTGAGGACGACGGCCCTCGTCCTCAGTCGCGAGGCCCCACGAGCCCTCGGCGTCCTTGATCGCCACCGACACGAGGTCGGGCTGGATCTTGCCGGCGTCGTACGCCGCCTGCGCCTTGTGCTGGCTCAGCATGCCGTAGCGGTCGGACCGCTCCTTGGTCAGGTGCGGGAACCGGTCGAAGATGCGCTCGGCGGTGACGCCCATGTTCAGCGCGCCGGGATCGACCATGCGCTCGGCCACGAAACGGGGGTTCGGGTCGGCGTTCCCGCCGATCGGGTGATGCCCCATGTGCTCGACACCGCCCGCGAGGGCGAGGTCGTACATGCCGACACCGATCGACCCGGCCATCGTCGTGACGCTCGTCATCGCACCCGCGCACATGCGGTCGATGGCGAACCCGGGCACGGTCTGGGGGAGGCCCGCGAGGATCGCGACGCTGCGCCCCAGGGTCAGTCCCTGGTCGCCGGTCTGCGAGGTCGCGGCGATGGCGACGTCGTCGATGCGATCCTTCGGAACGTTCGCGTTGCGCTCCATGAGCCCGATCGTCGCCTTCACGGCGAGATCATCCGATCGGGTGTTCCAGTACATGCCTTTCTCGCCGGCGCGCCCGAAGGGGGTGCGCACTCCATCGACGAAGAAGACGTCCGAAAGCTCGGCCACTCTGCCTCCAAAAGTAGGGATGCCGCCAGCCTAGGAGCGCGCTCGGGAGCGCCGGAATCGGGTGGGGGAATCCTACGAAGCGTCGTTGGGCGCCGTCACAGCCGCTTGCACGGAACCCACAAAGGCATCGACGATCACCTGTGCAGTCTGGTCAACCTGCCAGGCCCGTGCTCCGAGCGCTCCGAGCGCTTCGCCGACGGATGCCGCGGTCAGCGGTTCCGGCGGCGACCACGCCACGCGGCGCAGCAGTTCGGGGGTGAGCAGGTTCTCCGTCGGCATGCCGAGCTCCTGGGCGCGCTGCTCGACCGCGGGACGAGCGGCCTTCAGGCGTGCATCCGCCTCGGGGTTGCGGTCCGGCCAGGCACGCGGCGGGGGGAGAGTGTCACCGCCCGGGACCCGTTCGAGCGGCAGGTCCGTCGTCGTGCGTCCCTGTTCGATGGCGTTCCACCAGCGATCGAGCTGCGTGCGACTGGCACGGCCCGTGAACTCCTTGACGGCGGCGAGCTCGGACTTGGATTTGGCGTCGGCGAGCACAGCGGCGATCAGAGCGCGATCGGGCACGAGCCGGCCGGGCGCGACATCCTGCTCGCGGGCGTAGTCCTCGCGCGCCGTCCAGAGGGCCCTGGCCACGGCGAGGGGTCGGCGTCCGCGCACGGTGTGCAGGCCGCTCAGGCGCCGCCACGGGTCCTCGCGGGCAGGCTTCGGCTCGCGCTCGAGCACGGCGCGGAACTCCTCCGCCGCGAACTCGGTCTTGCCCTGCTCCTCGAGCTCGGCGACGAGGGCGTCGCGCACGTCGACCAGATGCTCGACATCGAGCGCGGCGTACTCCAGCCAGGACTGGGGGAGCGGCCGGGTGGACCAGTCCGAGGCGGAGTGCGCCTTGGCGAGGGTGATCCCCAGCGTGTCCTCCACGACGGCACCGAGCCCGACGCGCTCATGACCCAGAAGACGGGCGGCCAGCTCCGTGTCGAACATCGACGCCGGCTCGAGCTCGAGCTCGCGCAGCGACGGCAGGTCCTGACTGGCGGCGTGCAGAATCCACTCGGCGTCGCCGATGGCCTCCTGAAGCGCCGAGAAGTCGCCGATCGGCGGCGGATCGAACAGGAAGACCCCGGCACCGCGGCGGAACACCTGGATGAGGTAGGCGCGCTGCGAGTAGCGGAACCCGGACGCGCGCTCGACGTCGACCGCCACCGGACCGTGTCCGGCGGCGAGCCGTTCTGCCGCACTGCGAAGCTCTTCGAGCTGATCGATGACGACGTATTCAGTCACGCGTCGTCCTGCGCGAACCGAGCATGGCAATCCCTTCCGAGCCCGGGGGAAGACCCGCGAGCATGCACACCAGTTCTGCCCATGCTTCCACGTGCGGCGTGATCTCGCCTTCGGGCGACCATGACGCCCGCAGCTCGATCTGCGCGCCGTCGCCCTCCGCGGCGAGGGATCCGAACCCCTTGGACAGAGTCTTGGTGGCCGTTCCCGATGCCGAGTGGAAGCCCGCTCCACGGGACTTCAGGGCATCCGTCAGCCACGCCCACGCGACGTCGGCGAGAAGCGGGTCGGTTCCGATGTCGGGTTCGAGCGGCGCCTGGGCGAAGCACACGATCCGCCAGGGCCCGTTCCACTGGGCCGGCTCCTCGACGTCGTAGAGGAGCACCAGGCGGCCCGTGCCGTACGCGGACTCCTCGCCCTCGGCCTCGGGGCGCACATCCCCCCGCAGCGCGAGGGAGTCGGGCGCGAGGCCCGTGGGCGCGGCGATCTCCTGCACCGAGATGTCGTCGCGGAATTGCATGGCGCGCACGGACTCGGCGGCATGTGCGAACGGCGTCGTAGCCGCCGGAGGACGAAGCTCAGCCACGCGGACAGACTAGAGTGAGGCCTCGATGGTCGCCCCCAGGCGCGCCGCATTGGGCGGCGCCTCACCCACAGTCCTCACCGGAATCCGGGCTGCGCTCACGATCCTGAGCGTGGCTCTGGCCGGGGTGCTCTCGGCGACGGCCGTGGCGTCGATCCACATGGCTCGCCGCATCGTCACGCCGGCCGTCCGCCGCGCCGACACCCGCATCCTCTCCCTCGACACGTCCGCTCAGACGATCACTCTCTCGCGCACCGCCGACACCGGGCTGCCCGGCCGCTACGGACTCTTCACCGCGGGGACCTCGAGCTACGTCAAGCTCGGATCGGTGCTGTCAGAGGACGAGACGAGCGTCAAGCGCAAGCTCCTCACGCACGTCGGCTCCGACGCCCGACTCTCTCCCGACGCCGCGTTCAGCGGGTGGTACTACGACCGCCCCGAGCAGCTGCACATCCCGTTCACGCCCGAGCTCATCGGATCGTCCGTGGGACCATGCCCGGCCTGGCTCTTTCCGGCGGGCGACGGCGACGTCTGGGTGATCCAGATCCACGGCCGGGGCACGAACCGCGCGGAATGCCTGCGCGCCGTGCCGCTCTTCCACAGCCTCGGCGTCACCAGCCTCGTCGTGTCGTACCGCAACGACGGCGAGGCGCCGCGCAGCCGCGCCGGCACGTACGCGCTCGGCGCCACGGAATGGCGCGACGTCGACGCCGCGGTGGGATTCGCGCGCCGTCGCGGCGCGAAGCGCGTGATCCTCATGGGGTGGTCGATGGGCGGCGCCATCGCCCTGCAGGTCTCGCTCAACTCCGCCCATCGCGGATCGATCGAGGGCCTGATCCTCGAATCGCCGGTCATCGACTGGCGGGTCGTCCTTCGGTATCAGGCCCGGGTCATGAACGTTCCCCCGTCGGTGAGCGGACTGGCCATCGAAGCGCTCCAGCACGAATGGGCCTCGCCGATCACGCGCTCCGGCGGGGCGATCCCGTTCGACCGCCTCGATGTCGTCGCCCGCGCGGCCGAGCTGCGGCATCCGGTCCTCATCCTGCACAGCGACGACGACGGCTTCGTGCCGTCCGACGCCTCGCACGACCTCGTCGTGGCACGCCCCGACCTCGTGCAGCTCGAGGTCTTCGAGGTCGCCCGCCACACCAAGCTGTGGAACTACGACCAGGAGCGATGGACCGACCGCATCACGGTGTGGCTGGTCGAACAGGGCCTCGCCGAGGCATCCGTCTCCGCCTGACGCCTGACGGCTGACCGTGCGCGCCGTCAGCGGTGGCGCTTGGCCTGCACCTGGCGCTTGGCGCGCATGAGCATGCCGGTCATGCCCGAGATGCGCAGGGGCGACACCACCTTCGTGAGGCCGATCGTCTGGGGGTAGTCGGACGGAACGGCGAGCACTTCGTCGGCGGTGAGACCGGTGAGGCCCTGCGCGAGGATGCTCGCGAAGCCGCGCGTGGTCGGAGCCTCGGGAGGAGCCGTCGCGTGCATGGCGACGATGTCGTCGTCCGACACGTCGATCACGATGAACACCGGCGACTGGCACTCCGCGACGCGCTCGTACAACTCGGGGTGGTTCTCGTACTCCGCGGGCACCGCCGGCAGCTCCTGCGAGTACTCCAGGAGCAGCTGCAGCCGATCGGCTTCGGGCAGCTCGAGGAACTCGTCGCGGATCTCGGCGAGGCTGTCGGGAAGGACGGAATCGGTCATCCCCGCCATCCTTTCACGCGACGTCGAGGACGGGGCGGATGCCTCGGCTCAGCGGCCCGGGACCTCGCCCGGCTCGGCGCCCGTGGCGATCGGAACGCGCACGGCGCTGCCCCACTCGGTCCATGAGCCGTCGTAGTTGCGGACGTCCGCGAAGCCGAGGAGATGCCGGAGCACGAACCACGTGTGGCTCGACCGTTCGCCGATGCGGCAATACGCCACGACGCGGTCGCCCTCGGTGAGCCCCACCTCGTCGAGGTAGATGGCTTCGAGCTCGGCGCGGCTCTTGAAGCCGCCGTCCTCTGCCACCGCGCGCGCCCACGGCACGCTCTTGGCGGTCGGAATGTGGCCGGCGCGAAGCGCCCCCTCCTCCGGATACGCCGGAGCGGAGGTGCGCGAGCCGTCGTACTCCTCGGGGGAGCGGACGTCGATGAGCGGGTTGCCGAGGTGGGCGAGCACATCCTCCTTGTAGGCGCGGAGCTCTGTGTCATCGCGCTCCACGACGGGGTACTCGGTCGGAGTCGGCGCGGGCTTGTCGGTGGTCAGCGGCCGCCCTTCGGCGATCCACCGGTCCCGACCGCCGTCGAGGAGGCGCACGTCCTCGTGCCCGAACAGCGAGAACACCCACAGCGCATAGGCGGCCCACCAGTTGTTCTTGTCGCCGTAGATCACGACCGTGTCGTCGCGCGAGATCCCCTTCGCCGACAGCAGCCGGGCGAAGCCCGCGCCGTCGACGTAGTCCCGAACGACCGGGTCGTTGAGCTCGGTGTGCCAGTCCACCTTCACGGCGCCGGGGATGTGACCGGTCTCGTAGAGGAGCACGTCCTCGTCGGATTCGACGACGACGAGGCCCGGGGTCCCGAGCCGCTCCTGGAGCCAGTCCCCGGTCACGAGCCGCCCCGGATCGGCGTACTCGGCGAACTTCGGCGACGATGTGTCGGTCTCGACGGCCATGGCTGCTCCTCGGTGGGGGGCGGAAGGTGTGACGACTAGGGTTGAACCGTCGACTTCGACCTTAGATTCCCGCGGGACGCCGCATCCGGCTCCCGTAAGACTCCGACACAGGATTCCCCATGAGCGCGCCCGCCCCGTCCGGCATCGTCCACCTCGCGGATCGCACCCCGCAGCTCGCCGGCGCCGACATGGTCGCCGCGCTCGTGCCGCCGCCGCAGTTCGCCGACGCGACGTTCGAGACGTACCGTGCCGACCCGGCGTATCCCTCGCAGCAGGAGGCGAAGGATCTCCTCCAGGTGTTCGCGGGCGCTGCTCAGCCCGCCAAGGGAGGCTTCTTCCGCAGGACGAAGCAGCCCGAGACCAAGCCAGGCGTGTACCTCGACGGCGGTTTCGGCGTCGGCAAGACGCACCTTCTGGCGGCCGTCTATCACGCCATGCCGGTGCGCAGGAAGTACTTCGGCTCGTTCATCGAGTACACCGCGCTCGTCGGGGCGCTGGGGTACCAGAACACGGTCGAGCTGTTCCGCGGATCCGATCTGCTGTGCATCGACGAGTTCGAGCTGGACGATCCGGGCGACACGATGGTGATGACGCGCCTGCTGGGAGAGCTCGTGTCGACGGGCACGCGTCTGGCGGCGACATCCAACACCCCTCCGAACGCCCTGGGCGAAGGGCGCTTCGCGGCGCAGGACTTCCTGCGCGAGATCCACGCCATGGCGTCGAGCTTCCAGACCATCCGCATCGACGGCACCGACTACCGTCACCGCGCCGTCGACGGCCATGCCGCAGTGCTCGACGGGCCGGGGTACGAAGCCGCGCTGGCGGATGCCGCGGCCCGCGGGGCCGTATCGGACGACGTGTTCGCAGACCTGGTCGCGCACCTCGCGCGCGTGCACCCGTCGCGGTACATCCGGCTGATCGAAGGACTTTCGGCCGTCGGCCTGCGCGACGTGGAGCCGTTCACCGACCAGTCGGCCGCGCTGCGATTCGTGGCGTTCATCGACCGGGTGTACGACGCCGAGCTGCCCATCCGCGCCACCGGCACCTCGCTCGACCTCGTCTTCCCCGACGAGATGCTCGCCGGGGGGTATCGCAAGAAGTATCTCCGCGCGATCTCACGCCTCGTGGCGTCGACTCTCGCCTGATTCGCGGCGTCGATCCGGCTCGCCGAAACACGATGTTTACGCACGAGCGGATCGCGTAACCGGTGGGAAACACAGGGTGAACCGCGGCCGAAACCGGCCATCGCGACACTAGGGGGACCCGACGCTATACCTGCGTCCCTGCAGAGAGGTTCTCCCTGAGATGGATCAAGGCAACACCGCATTCATCCTGATATGCGCGGCGCTCGTGCTTCTGATGACGCCCGGACTCGCATTCTTCTACGGCGGACTCGTGAAGGCGAAGAGCGTCATCAGCATGATGATGCTCAGCTTCGGCGCGCTCGGTCTGATCGGCGTCCTGTGGGTCGTCTACGGCTACGCGATCGCCTTCCCCGGCTCGGAGGGCCTCGTGCCGCCGTGGTCGATCGACTGGAACAACATCGGGCTCTCCGCCCTCATCGAGGTTCCCGAGGGAGCCGCGTACCCGCCGCTCGCGTTCGTCGCGTTCCAGGCGACCTTCGCGATCCTCACCGTCGCGCTCGTCTCGGGCGCCATCGCCGACCGCGCCAAGTTCGGCTCGTGGCTGATCTTCGCCGCCATCTGGGCGACGATCGTCTATTTCCCGGTCGCCAGCTGGGTCTTCAACTTCGGCCTCGCCGATGACGGCAGCTTCGCCTACGGCGGCTGGATCACGTACGGCATGCAGGAGTGGTTCGGCGTCGGCGCGATCGACTTCGCCGGTGGTACCGCGGTCCACATCAACGCCGGTGCGGCCGCCCTCGCGCTCGCCCTCGTCCTGGGCAAGCGCGTCGGCTTCCAGAAGGGCGTGCACGTCCCGCACAACCCGCCGTTCGTGCTCCTCGGCGCCGGTCTGCTGTGGTTCGGCTGGTTCGGCTTCAACGCCGGCTCCGAGCTCGCCGCCGACGGCGTCGCCGCGCTGGCCTTCGTCAACACGATCGCCGCTCCCGCCGCCGCGCTGCTCGCGTGGCTGGTCGTCGAGAAGATCAAGGACGGCAAGCCCACGTCGGTCGGCGCCGCGTCCGGTGCCGTCGCGGGCCTCGTCGCGATCACCCCCGCGTGCGCCTCGCTCACGCCCGGCTGGGCCATCCTGCTCGGGTTCATCGCCGGTGCCGTGTGCGCCGTGGCGATCGAGCTGAAGTTCAAGTGGGGCTTCGACGACTCGCTCGACGTGGTGGGCATCCACCTGGTCGGCGGTCTCATCGGAACGCTCTACCTGGGCTTCTTCGCCACCAACACCGGTCTGTTCACCGGCGGTGACGGCACCCAGCTGCTCGTTCAGGCCATCGCGGCCTTCGCGGTGCTGATCTACTCCTTCGTCCTGGCCTGGATCATCGGCTTCGCGATCGAGAAGACGGTCGGCTTCCGCGTGAAGAACGAGGACGAGGTGGCCGGCATCGACACCATCATCCACGGCGAGGAGGGCTACGTCCTGGAGAACACCCGGGTCTGATCTCCTCTGCAGTGAAGGGGCGTCGCGGATCCTCCGCGGCGCCCCTTCCGCGTGCCGGTTAGTCTGACCGCATGGACAGCTCAGGCCTTTCGGAGACCGTGGAGACCGTGGAGATCGAACCGCCGCGTCCCGACGGACTGACGATCACCTATGCGCCGGACGTCGACGGCGAACCCGACACCGGCGAGATCGTCTGGACCTGGGTTCCCTATGACGAGCGCGACGGCCGCGGCAAGGACCGTCCGGTGCTGGTCATCGCGCGCGAGGATGGCGATCGCGTGCTCGCGGTGCGCCTCACCACCAAGACGCACGAGGGGGATCGCGACTATCTCGAGATCGGCGCGGGACCGTGGGATGCCGCGGGCCGGCCGTCCTGGGTCGACGTCGAGCAGATCTACCGCGTGCACCGCGAGGGCATGCGGCGCGAGGCATCCGTTCTGGACCTGGACCGGTTCACGCGCGTCGCGGCCGCCCTGCAGAGTCGCTACGGGTGGCGCGTGGACGGTGCGTCAGCCGGCTGAGACGCGGCTCGGGGGAGAGAAGGTGGTGGGCGATACCAGACTCGAACTGATGACCTCTTCCGTGTGAAGGAAGCGCGCTACCAACTGCGCCAAACGCCCGTGACCCCGGGGGGCCGAGACACGATACTACCCGATGCCGACGGGTCTCTCCGACCGAGATGGGGAGACACGCGCGGCGCGCGTCCGGTTTTGCACTGCGCCGTTCGTGGGCTAAAGTCGATGAAGTGCCCGGGGTGCGAATCCCGGGAGCGAAATGCGGATGTAGCGCAGTTGGTAGCGCATCACCTTGCCAAGGTGAGGGTCGCGAGTTCGAGTCTCGTCATCCGCTCGAGTGCAGGGATTCCCCTCCGGGGGAGTCACGGCACGTGGGGTCAAACCACACGCGGTGGCGTGGCCGAGCGGCTAGGCACCGGCCTGCAAAGCCGTTTACACGGGTTCGAATCCCGTCGCCACCTCCACTCTGCAAGTGAACAGCCCATTGGGCGCGATTGGCGCAGCGGTAGCGCGCTTCCCTGACACGGAAGAGGTCACTGGTTCGATCCCAGTATCGCGCACGGACAGAAAGCCCCCGGTTCGCCGGGGGCTTCGTCGTACCCGGCGTCAGCGGCGGTGCTCGGTCGGGTAGACGTCGCGGATGTGCTCCCGGAAGTAGCGGCCCGCGCTGTCGGCGCCCAGCAGTGCGCGATGGACCGACGGGGGCACGGCGTAGTAGCGGTAGACGTCCCCCGACGTGAACTCCAGTTCGAGCACGGACAGCGCCGGGTCGTACCCTGCCGACGCGATCGCACCGGATTCCAGGGGCCGCCGTCTCATGCGCACGAGCGTACCCGCGGATGTCGCCGGCGCCCGGGCGCCCGCCGGATAGACTCGGGGCATGGAACTCGTCGGATCGGCCCGCGCGGTCTTCGCGGCGACGACCGGCACGCGAACGCTCGGCGCCTGAGCGGGCAGGACGTGTGCGGCGTCCGAAGCTGAGTAGCCTTGATCCGAGCCACCCTCCAGGAGAGTTTCCGTGACCGACGACGCCCTTCCGCCCGCCGTGCCGTTCCCCGCCGACGGGTTCGCCCTCTTCCCCGACCGCTCCGTCGTCGCCCTGCGCGTCAACGGCGAGCTGAAGGACCTCGCGACGGTGGTCCAGGAGACGGATGCCGTCGAGCCGGTCACCATCGACAGCCCCGACGGTCTCGACATCCTGCGCCACTCCACGGCGCACGTGCTGGCCCAGGCGGTGCAGCGCATCAACCCGCAGGCGAACCTGGGCATCGGACCGCCGATCACCGACGGCTTCTACTACGACTTCGGCGTGGAGCATCCCTTCACGCCCGAGGACGTGAAGGCGATCGACAAGGAGATGCAGCGCATCATCCGCGAGGGTCAGCGCTTCGTGCGCCGCGTCGTGAGCGACGAGGAGGCGCGCGTCGAGCTCGTCGACGAGCCGTTCAAGCTCGAGCTGATCGGGCTGAAGGGCGGATCCAAGGAGGCTGCCGAGGGCGCATCGGTCGAGGTCGGCGCCGGCGAGCTCACCATCTACGACAACGTCGACCGCGACGGCCAGACGGTCTGGAAGGACCTGTGCCGCGGCCCTCACCTTCCCAATACCCGCATGATCGGCAACGGCTGGGCTCTGCAGCGCGTGGCCGGCGCGTACTGGCGGGGGAGCGAGAAGAACCCGCAGCTCCAGCGCATCTACGGCACCGCGTGGCCCACGAAGGACGAGCTGCGCGCCTACCAGCAGCGCCTCGAGGAGGCCGCCAAGCGCGACCACCGCAAGCTCGGCAAGGAGCTCGACCTCTTCTCGTTCCCCGAAGAGATCGGGTCGGGACTGTCGGTGTGGCACCCCCGAGGCGGCATCGTCCGCGGCGAGATGGAGCAGCACGCGCGCCGCCGTCACATCGGCGGCGGCTACACCTACGTCTACACGCCGCACATCTCGAAGGAGGACCTCTTCCTCCAGTCGAACCACCTCGTCACCTACAAGGAGGGCATGTTCCCGCCCATCGTGATGGACGAGGAGCGCGACGCGAACGGCCAGATCGTCAAGCACGGCCAGGACTACTACCTGAAGCCGATGAACTGCCCGATGCACATCCTGATCTACAAGGAGCGCGCGCGAAGCTATCGCGACCTGCCGATGCGGCTCGCCGAGAACGGCACGGTCTACCGCAACGAGCTCTCCGGCGCCCTGCACGGCCTCACCCGGGTGCGCGGATTCACCCAGGACGACTCGCACCTGTTCGTCACCCCCGAGCAGCTCGAGACCGAAGCCACGCGCGTGCTGGAATTCGTCATCTCGATGCTGCGCGACTTCGGACTCGACGACTTCGAGCTCGAGCTGTCGATGCGCGACGACGAGAAGGACAAGTGGATCGGCTCGGACGAGTTCTGGGACTACTCCACCAACGCCCTCCGCAACGTCGCCGTCGCGAGCGGTCTGAAGCTCACCGAGGTGCCGGGCGAGGCGGCCTTCTACGGCCCGAAGATCGACCTCAAGACGCGTGACGCGATCGGTCGCACCTGGCAGCTGTCGACCGTCCAGGTCGACCCGAATCTGCCCGAGCGCTTCGAGCTCGAGTACACCGACCGCGACGGGCAGAAGAAGCGCCCGATCATGATCCACCGGGCGCTCTTCGGCTCGATCGAGCGGTTCTTCGCGATCCTGCTTGAGCACTACGCCGGAGCGTTCCCGGTGTGGCTCTCTCCCGTGCAGGTCGTGGGCATCCCCGTCGCCGAGGAGTACGCCGACTACCTGGCCGGCGTCGTTTCGCAGCTGCAGGCGGAGGGCGTGCGCGCGGAGCTCGACCACAGCGACGACCGCATGCAGAAGAAGATCCGCACCCACACGACGCAGAAGGTCCCGCTCATGCTGATCGCCGGCGAGCAAGACCGCGCGGCCGGCACGGTCTCGTTCCGCTTCCGCGACGGCTCGCAGGAGAACGGCGTGCCCATCGCCGACGCCGTGCGCCGCATCCGTGAGGCGATCGCATCGCACGCGCTCGTGGACTCGGCGGAGGACTTCCGGTGACCGAAGCGACGTCGGGGGCGGATGCCTCGGCCGCCGAGGATTAGCCCTCCGACGTCGCCGGACTGGTGGATTCCGCCACACTGCCCGGCGTAACCCACGGCTTA
>NZ_JAYRDE010000078.1:0-14438 GCF_041909575.1 Microbacterium sp.
CAGCTGTGGGTGCTGGGAGACACCGGCACGATCGGGCTGCCGTTCGACTCCTGGATCGTCGAGTTCGCGCAGGACTGGTTCCTGCCGCCCTGGGTCTCGTACGCGGTTGTCGCGCTGTCGGTCGGGGCGTACGCCTGGGTGCTGCTGCGCCGGGCGCGGCGCCGGGCCGCAGCGAACCTCGTGAGCCAGAGCCGGCTCGAGATCGGGCTGCGCAGCGGAGCGCTGCTGGTCTTCCTGCTGCTCGCGACCTGGTATCTGAACCTCCACCGCGGTGTCGGCGTGATGTTCGTGTTCTTCATCGCGCTCGTCGTGGCGATGAACCTCGTGCTCACGCGAACCCGATGGGGACGCGCCGTCTACGCCGTCGGCGGCTCGGTGGAGGCTGCCCGGCGGGCCGGGATCCGGGTCGACCGCATCTACCTGTCCGTCTTCGCCCTGTGCTCCACGCTGGCGGCCGTCGGCGGCATCCTCGCCGCCGCGCGCCTCGCCTCGGCGAATCAGAGCTCCGGCACCGGAGACGTCAATCTGAACGCGATCGCGGCCGCGGTGATCGGCGGCGCGAGCCTCTTCGGCGGGCGCGGCTCGGCCTTCTCGGCGCTGCTCGGGATCATCGTCATCCAGTCGATCTCGTCGGGCCTGACGCTGCTCAGCCTCGACTCCTCGGTGCAGTTCATGATCACCGGCATCGTGCTCGTCCTGGCCGTGATCGTCGACTCGATCTCGCGGCGCACGCGCGCGGCCACCGGCCTCGCCTGACCTCCCCTGGGTTCAGAGGGCAAACACGCTCACCGGGGGTGGGAGCGATCCCTCGCATCGGGGTATGCACATTGCGTGCTCGATCTCCCGGGAACGCACATTATGCACCCTCTTTCGTCGTAGCGTGAACGCCCGCCGACGAAAGGGATGCGGCATCCGTCGGCGTTGCCAAAGCGTTACGTTCAAGACTTGACGCCAAGAACAGACCCGGAAAGGATCTCATCAAGCGCGAAGTGCAGCAGGGACGAACCTGGGGCTCGCGCACTTCAATGACGAAAGGCGAATGATGAAGAAGTCTTCACTCCTCGCCGTGGCCGCCCTCACGGGCGCGGCCGCGGTGATGCTCGCAGGCTGTGCCGGCAACTCCGGCGGCACCCCGAGCGAGGGCGGCGGCGGAGAAACCGAGGCCGGCCGCGCCTGCGTGATCCTGCCTGACGCGGCGTCGTCGCCGCGCTGGGAGAACTTCGACGCGAAGTACCTGCAGGAGGGCCTCGAGGCCGCCGGCTTCGAGACCGACATCCAGAACGCACTGGGCGACGTCAACAAGTACGCGACGATCGCCGACCAGCAGCTCGCCCAGGGCTGCGGCGTGATGCTTCTGGTGGACTACCAGGGCGCCGCCGAGGCCGTGGCCACCAAGGCCAAGGCCGAGGGCATCCCGGTCATCGCGTACGACCGTCCGTTCGCGGGCGCCGACTACTACGTGTCGTTCGACAACGTCGAGGTCGGCCGCATGGAGGGCCAGACGGTCCTCGACGGACTCGAGGCCGCGGGCGTCGACCCGGCCGAGGCCACGGTCGTCTACATGGGCGGAGACCCGACCGACGGCAACGCCGCGATGTTCAAGGAAGGCGCCGTCGAGGTCATGGAGGCCGCGGGAATCACCCCGGCCGCCGAGCCCCCGGGCGTGTGGGACCAGGCCAAGTCGCAGACCAACTTCGAGCAGGCTCTCACCTCGCTCGGCGGTCAGGTCGACGGCGTCTGGGTCGCCAACGACACCAACGCGGCCGGCGTGATCAAGGTCCTGCAGGACAACAACCTCAAGGGCGTTGCCGTGTCGGGTCAGGACGCCAACGTCGCCGGCCTGCAGAACATCCTCCTCGGCTGGCAGACCGCCACGGTCTACAAGCCGGTGAAGGACGAGGCCGAGGCTGCTGTCGCGACGGCTGTCGCGCTGCTCCAGGGCGAGACGCCGGATGCCGGCGCCGAGCTCGAGGACGGCACGCCCTACATCCAGGTCACGCCGATCCTGGTCGGACCGAACGAGGTCAAGGACGTCGTCGCCGCCGGTGACGCATCGTTCGACGATGTCTGCACGCCGGATGTCGCGGCCGCCTGCGAGGAGTACGGGGTCACCGAGTAAGTTATCGGTCAAGCCGCGGGGGCGTCGCGTCATCGGGCGCGGCGCCTCTGCGCTTGTACCGGCACTTCGCAAGGAAGCGAGTATGTCAGAGACGATCACAGCCACAGAGCCGATCATCGAGTTGGTCGGCGTCAAGAAGTCATTCGGTCCGGTCAGCGTCCTCAAGGGCGTCGACCTCAAGGTGTTCCCCGGCAAGGTGACCGCCCTGGTGGGCGACAACGGTGCCGGCAAGTCCACCCTCATCAAGGGGCTCGCCGGCGTCCAGCCGTACGACGAGGGCGAAGTCCTCATCGACGGCTCTCACCGCGACCTGCACGCGCCGAGGGATGCCTCGGGCCTCGGCATCGAGGTGGTCTACCAGGACCTCGCCCTGTGCGACAACCTCGACATCGTTCAGAACATGTTCCTCGGTCGAGAGGAGACCTCGGCCGGCACGTTCGACGAGGGCCTCATGGAGAAGGAGGCGTCCGACACGCTGCGCTCGCTCTCGGTGCGCACCGTGAAGTCGGTGCGGCAGAAGGTGTCGAGCCTGTCCGGCGGTCAGCGCCAGACGGTCGCGATCGCGCGCGCCGTGCTGAAGAAGGCGCGCGTCGTCATCCTCGACGAGCCCACCGCCGCACTGGGCGTCGCCCAGACCGAGCAGGTGCTGAACCTGGTCAAGCGGCTGTCGGACCAGGGCGTGGCGGTGATCCTCATCAGCCACAACCTCGCCGACGTGTTCGAGGTCGCCGACGACATCGCCGTGCTGTACCTGGGCCAGATGGTGGCGCAGATCCCGGTGAGCGAGACCACCCGCGACGACGTCGTCGGGTACATCACGGGAACCAAGACCCTGGGCGGCGTCAGCATCGTCGACACGTCCACGATCCGCACCGAGGAGGGGACGGTATGAGCAGCAACGTGACCCGTACGGAGGCCGCGCCCGACCCGCTCGCCAGCGACCTCATCGGCAGCGGTGTCGAAGGGGGCGTGGCCGATCAGGCCAGGGCGTGGTGGCAGCGCGTCCGCGGCGGCGACATGGGAGCCCTCCCCGCCATCGGCGGACTCGTCGTGCTCGGCATCCTGTTCACGGCCCTGAGTCCGTTCTTCCTCACCGAGCGCAACTTCGCGAACCTGCTCAACCAGGCCGCCACCCTCGTGGTGCTCGGCATGGCGCTCGTGTTCGTGCTGCTCCTGGGCGAGATCGATCTGTCGGCCGGTGTGACCGGCGGTGTCGGCATGGCGCTGTTCGTCGTGCTGAACTCGCAGTTCAACATCCCGTGGCCACTGGCGCTGCTGATCGGATTCGGGTTCGGGTTCCTGATCGGCGCGTTCATCGGCTTCTTCGTCGCGAGGATCGGCATTCCATCGTTCGTCGTGACACTGGGCCTGTTCCTCGGCCTGCAGGGGCTCGCACTGGTCATCATCGGACCCGGCGGCCTGTTCCGCCTCGAGGTGCCCGAGCTCATCGCCCTGCAGAACGGCAACCTGCCGGTGTGGGGCGGCTGGGTCATGCTCGCGATCATGATCCTGATCTCGGGTGGGACCTCGTTCTGGGACCGCGCACGGCGCACGCGCGCCGGCGTTCCCAATCGGGCGATCTCGCTGGTGTGGATCAAGCTCGCTGTGATCGCCGTCGTCGGCGGCGCGGTGGTCTTCATCCTGAACCAGGACCGTGGCCAGTCCGTGAACGCGGTGCAGGGCGTGCCCAACGTCGTGCCGATCGTGCTGGTGATCCTCTGGATCGGCACCTTCGTGCTCGACCGCACCAAGTTCGGCCGCTACATCTACGCGATCGGCGGCAACGCCGAGGCCGCCCGCCGATCGGGCGTCAAGGTGCGGTGGATCAAGTGGTGGGCGTTCGTGATCTGTTCGAGCCTGGCCGTCTTCTCGGCCCTGCTGAGCGTGTCGCGTGTGGGCACCGTCGACGCCACCGTCGGACGAGACATCGTCCTGTCGGGCGTCGCAGCTGCGGTCGTCGGCGGCGTCAGCCTCTTCGGCGGCAAGGGACGCCTCATGCACGCGGCCATCGGCGCCCTCGTGATCGCCACGATCACGAACGGCCTCGGCCTGCTGAACCTGCCGGCCGGCGTGAACCTGCTCGTCACCGGCGGCGTCCTCATCCTGGCCGCCACCGTCGACGCCCTCTCGCGCCTGCGTGGCAACGGAGTGCGAATGTAGCGTCATCCGCGAAGAAGGCGCCGGGCGATCCTCCTCGCCCGGCGCCTTTCTCGTCCGCGCCGGGCCCGTCGGCGCCGCTCGCTCCAGGGGCCCGCCAGATCCCGCGCGCACGAATGCGGAAATGTGCACGAATGCGGATCCCACGGCAGCATCCGCTCCGTCATCCTGCACATCGACGCACTTCTGCACCGCGGCAGGGAGGAAGCGCGCTGCTCACTCCTGCGCGGCGAGGAGCTCGTCGACCCACGCGGGCACGAGCTCGCTCGCCCGGCCTGCGCGAGCGTCGTCGAACGGGATGAGCGCGTCGCTCGGCTCGAGGTTGAGCTCGACGGTGCGCGCACCGAACGCGGCGGCGAGGGCGACGTACCCCGCCGCGGGATACACCGCGCCCGAGGTGCCGATCGACGCGAACACGTCGCACGCGACGACGGCCTGCTCGATCCGGTCGAGGTCGTACGGCATCTCGCCGAACCAGACCACGTCGGGGCGCAGCATCCGCTCCCCGCAGGCCGGGCACGGCGGACGGGGCTCGAGGTCCTCGTCCCACACCGGGCGGGCGCCGCACGCGGTGCACAGCGCGCGCAGCAGCTCGCCGTGCATGTGGACGAGATTGCGGGCGCCGGCGCGCTCGTGCAGATCGTCCACGTTCTGCGTCACGACCAGCACCTGCTCGCCGAGCGCGCCCTCGAGGCGCGCCAGCGCGCGATGGGCGGCGTTGGGGACGACGGATGCCACGGCCCGGCGCCGCGCGTCGTAGAAGCGCTGCACGAGGTCGGGATCGCGCTCGAAGCCCTCGGGCGTCGCGACATCCTCGACATCGTGCCCTTCCCACAGTCCGTCGGCGTCGCGGAAGGTGGGCACGCCGCTCTCGGCCGAGATCCCGGCGCCGGTGAGGACGACGATGCGCATGAGACCAGTGTGCCCGCAGGGACGGCAGGAGGCCCGGACCCAGCGGCCCGGGCCTCCTGCCCAGCGGGCTACTTCAGCTTGAAGCTCGCCGACAGCGTCGAGCCGTCCTGCGTCGTCACGGTGACGATGTAGCAGGCTCCCGGCTGCTTGGGCGTCTGCCAGTTCTGGATGAACTGTCCGGCCGTGGAGTCGTACCGCAGCGTGGTGCCGCCGGTGGACGTGATCTCGATGTCGTCGCTTCCGGTCGTCGTCCCGCAGGTGACCTGGCGCTGCGTGAACGTCTTGATCGCCGACGTGCCCGTGAGCTCCGTCGTCCCGGCGAACACCTCGAACTTCAGCGGGACGGTCGAGCCGCCCTTCACGACGTTCAGCACCCCGTTCATGTCGACGGGCTGATAGAACCCGCTGAACGTCCACTTCGCGACCGCGTAGGTGCGGGTGGCAGCGCTCGCGTTCGCGCCGTCCGTCGCTGCCGCCGTGAGCGTGTGCGCGCCGACCGTCGTGCCGTAACCGGTCACGACGCAGGGAACCGGGCCGACGACGAGGTCGGTGGCCGTGCAGCTCCCGGCCGGGGGCACCGAACCGAAGACGTACGTCGCTCCGTCGGCCGGACCTCCCTGCCACACGATCGCCGGGGCCGTCGTGTCGACCACGGTCACCGTGAAGGAGCCGGACCCCGCGTTTGCGCGCGAATCGGTCGCCACGCAGGTGACGGTCGTCGCACCGAGGGCGAACGTGCTGCCCGACGCCGGCGTGCAGACCGGTGTCACCGAGCCGTCGACGATGTCGGCGGCGGCTGCGGTGAAGGTCACCGCAGCACCGGCCGGCCCCGTCGCCTCAGCGGACGACGCGCCGGGCAGCGTCAGCGACGGCGCCGTCGTGTCGACGACCTTCACCTCGAATGCACCCTCACCGACGTTGCCGGCCGAATCCGCCACCGCGCAGGTCACGGTGTGGGTTCCGAGCGCGAAGACCGATCCCGACTCCGGCGAGCACTCCGGCGTGAGTGCACCGTCGACGAGGTCGCTCGCGGTCGCCGCGTAGCCGACGACCGCGCCGTCGGGCCCGGTGGCCTCGCGCGTGATCGTGTCGGGAACGTCGATGTCGGGAGCCGTCGTGTCGACGACCGTGACGGTGAACGAGCCGCTCGACGAGTTCCCCGCGGCATCCGTCGCCGTGCAGTCCACGGTGTGGACGCCCAGCGGGAACGTCGAGCCGGATGCCGGCGCGCAGGCGGGCGCGACGTCGCCGTCGACGAGGTCGCTCGCCGTCACCGTGAAGTCGACCGCCGCGCCTCCGGAACCGGTTGCCTCCTCGGTGACGGACGCCGGCACCTCGAGCACGGGCGCGGTCGTGTCGACCACGCCGACGCCGAACCGCGCCTCAGCGGTGTTGCCCGCGGCGTCGGTGGCGGTGCACTCGACGACGGTGGATCCCAGTCCGAAGGTCGAGCCCGCAGCGGGGACGCACACGGGCGTCACTGCGCCGTCCACGGTGTCATCTGCCGTGACCGCATACCCGACCGCCGCGCCGGCCGGCCCCGTGGCCTCCTCGGTGATGTCGGCCGGAACCGTGATCACCGGGGCAGTGGTGTCCTCGACGATCACGTCGAAGCTCGCGCTCCCGTCGTTGCCCGCGGCATCCTCGGCGGTGCACTGCACCGTGGTCGTGCCGAGCGGGAACGTCCCGCCCGACGTCGGCGTGCACGTCGGCGGGACCGGGCCGCTCACCAGATCGCTCGCGCTCGCCTCGTACTCGACGACGGCTCCGCCCGGACCGGTGGCCTCGGCGGTGATGTCGGCCGGCACGGTGAGGGTGGGTCCGGTCGTGTCCACCACGTAGATCGCGAACGACCCCGTCGTGGTGTTGCCCGCAGCGTCGGAGACCTCGCAGTCGACCTGGTGGGTGCCCAGTGCGAACGTCGAGCCCGCTGCCGGATCGCACGAGGGCGTCAGTGCGCCGCTCACGATGTCGGATGCCGTGGCGCTGAAGTCGACGACCGCGCCGGCCGGGCCGGCCGCCTCCGCGGTGATCGTGAGCGGAAGGTCCAACTGCGGCAGGGTCGTGTCGACCACCGTCACGGTGAAGGATGCCGTGCCCGTGTTCCCCGCGGCGTCGAGTGCCGTGCATTCGACCTCGGTGGCACCGAGCGGGAACGTCGAGCCGGAGGCCGGCACGCACGTGGCGTGGCCGGAACCGCTCACGACGTCGTCCGACGGTGCCGTGAACTCCACGTCCGCCCCGGCCGGACCGGTCGCCTCGACCACCAGGTCGTCCGGCACCGTCACGGTCGGCCGCGTGGTGTCCACGACATGCACGACGAACGAACCGGAGGCGGCGTTGCCCTGCGCGTCGGTCGCCGAGCACTGAACCGTGGTGTCACCGAGCCCGAGCAGCGTCCCGGAGGCGGGGGTGCAGTCGACCGGAACGGCGCCGTCGACTGCGTCGAGCGCGGAGGCGGCGTACACGACGTTCGCGCCGGCGGCACCGCTGGCCTCGACCGTGAACTCCGCCGGCAGCACCAGGCTGGGCTTCGTCTCGTCGGAGATCGAGACGGTGAACGTCGAGGACCCTGTATTGCCCGCGGCATCCGTCGCCGAGCAGGTGACGAGCGTCTCGCCCACCGCGAACTCCGTGCCGGAGGTGGGAGCGCAGGTCACGGTCGGTGCCGTCGTGACCGCGTCGGTCGCGATCGGGTTCGTCCACGACACCGCGGTGGTGGGGCCGGTGGCCTCCATCGTGATGTTCGACATCGCACCGACGGCAGGAGCAGTCGTGTCCACGACAACGACGCTGAACGAGTCGGCGGCGGTGTTCCCGGCGGCGTCGGTCGCCGAGCAGGACACCGTCGTCGTGCCGAGGGCGAAGGTGGCGCCGGATGCCGGGAGGCACGTCACCGTCGGGTTCGCGGGGTCGGCATCCGTCGCCGTGGGCGAGAAGGTGACGACCGCGCCGGACGGGTCGGTGGCCTCGGCCGTGATCGTTCCGGGGAGGCTGAGCGAGGGCGCGGTGGAGTCGGTGATGCAGGTGACAGGGGTCCCCCAGTTCACGTTCACCGAGGCGGTGCCCGTCACGAGCCCGGTCGCGCTGTTGTTCCGCCCGGAGTAGGAGAACGTCACCGACCCGCCGGTGAGCGCGGAAGTCCCGCGCGCGGGCACCGTCACGACGGCCGCGAGCACCTCGCCGCTCAGATTGTTCTGCGTGCCCGTGTTCTGCCAGGTGTTCTCGAGGCCGATGACCCCGTCGGCGAGCGACGCGGTCAGGCCGGCCGTGCCGGAGACGAAGCCGACGGTCACGTCGGCGCCGTTGCGGAAGACGTTGTTCGTGGTGTTGGTGTTCGGATTGCCGTTGCGACGCGCGGCGATGAGCACCGTGAGCTGCACCGGCTTGTCGGTACAGGCGGTGATCGAGGCGGCGTTGGAGGTGACGGGCGTCACTCCGTCTCCGTCGATCTCCAACTGGTCGGCGACGGCGACGCCGCCTCCCCCGATCACCAGCAGTGCGGCCACGGCGAGCGCGACAGCGGATGTGAGCGCACGAGAAAGCGCCATGATGAGTCCCCATTCTCCCCACCGGCGGAGGCGTCATCGCCCCAGTCCGGTCCCGAGTTCATCGTTTCACCGGCCGATACACGGCACCAGACGGATTCCCCGTCGGACCTCAGGATCGCCTCAGGATTGCCCCCGGGCCGCCGGGCCGATTCCCGCCGCTGGCGGGCCCTCAGCCGCGCAGAAGTGCGCGCAGCGAGCCGATGGTGTCGGCCTCGGCGGCGCTCTTGTCGGGGCGGTATCCCTTCACCCGCGCGAACCGGAGCGCAACGCCGCCGGGATACCGCGTCGAGCGCTGCACGCCGTCGATCGCGATCTCGACGACCGTCTCGGGGCGCACGTGCACCGCATACGAGGAGCGATGCGTCTCGATCGTCGGGAAATGCGCGGTCTGCCATCGGAGCAGCTCGTCGGTCAGCCCCTTGAACGTCTTGCCCACCATGACGAAGCCGCCCGGCTCGCCGAACGCCCCCTCGGGGTCGCGCGCCCCCAGGTGCAGATTCGAGAGCATCCCGTGCCGTCTGCCGGAGCCCCACTCGACCGCGAGCACCACGAGGTCGAACGTGAGCACAGGCTTGACCTTGAGCCAGCTCTTGCCGCGGCGCCCGGCTGCGTAGAGCGAGTCGACGCCCTTCACCATCACGCCCTCGTGCCCGGCGGCGAGCGCCTCGCGCGAGAACTCCCCGGCCAGCTGCGGGTCGTCGGTGACGATGCCGGGCATGCGCGCCTCGCCCGCGACGCGCTCGAGCACCTCGAGCCGCGTTGCGAGCGGCTCGTCGATGAGGTCGCGTCCGTCGAGGTGCAGGATGTCGAAGAACCACGGCCGCAGGGCGACGCTCGCGGCGCCCTCGGACCCGAACCGGGCCATCGTGTCCTGGAACGGGCGCGGGGCGCCGTCCTCGTCGAGCGACAGGGTCTCGCCGTCGAGGATCACGCGCTCGGCGGGAAGCGCGCGCACCGCCTCGACGAGCTCGGGCACGCGGTGCGTGATGTCGGCGAGGCTGCGCGTGTAGACCCGCACGTCGTCGCCGTCGCGGTGCACCTGGATGCGGGCGCCGTCGAGCTTGTACTCCACCGACACCGGACCGCCGATGCTCGCGAGCGCCTCATCGGTGGAGGTCGCCGTCGACGCCAGCATGGGCATGACGGGCCGGCCGACCATGAGTCCCACGGCGTCGAGGTCGGCCGCCTCGCCGAACAGCGCGATGCCGGCCGTCTCGCCGAGGTCGCCCGACAGCATCGCGGCGCGACGCACGGCCGCGGCATCCTTCTCCCCCGCTGTGGCGATCGCATCGAGCACCACTCCTTCGAGGGCACCGGTGCGCAGCTCGCCGAGGATCACTCGCGTGAGGAAGTCCCACTCCGCCGCCGTCGCGCGGCTGGCGAGGTCCGTCAGGACGTCGCGGCGCACGCCGACGGACCCCGCGCCGTCAGCGCGTGCGAGTTGATCGAGCGCGGCGTCGACCTCGCCGACGGTGAGCATCGCCGCGTCGGCGTGCGCCACCTCGAGGGCACCCAGGCCGCGCCATCCGACGCCGAGCCGCCCCTGGCGCGGTCGGGCGACGAGGAACCCGATCGCCGGCGCGACCTCGTCGGGTTCGAGCCCCCTGAGCAGTTCCGCGATCGCGGCGACTTTGGCGAGCCGGGACGACGTGGCGGCGGCGGTATCGGCGGCCTCGACGACGGCGGAGAGCTCCATCCCAGCATCTTTCCACCCACCCCCGACAGCCGCGCCGTGCCTTGTTCCGTTTGTGCAGGGCGGGGCGGGCCGGGGCGGGGTGGGGCGGGGTTAGGCGATCGCGGCCGGCGCCCCTGCCGCGCGCAGCACGCCGTCGTGCAGCTCGAGCACCCGGTCGGCGCGCAGCACGATCGACGGATCGTGCGTCGAGAGCAGCACGGCCACGCCGTCCTCGTGCGCGATCGACGCGATGAGGTCGATCATCGCCGCCGCCGTGTGCGAGTCGAGCTGGCCCGTCGGCTCGTCCGCGAGCACGATGCGCGGCGATCCGGCGAGCGCCCGTGCGATGCCGACGCGCTGCTGCTGGCCGCCCGACAGCTCACCCGGCCTCTGCTTGGCGTGGTCGGCGAGCCCGACGCGCTCCAGCAGCCGCGACACGCCGGCCGATCGCTGCGCGGCGTCGGTGCCGCGGATCCGCAGCGGCAGCTCCACGTTCTCCTCCGCAGACAGAGCGCCGATGAGGCCGAACGACTGGAAGACGTAGCCGATGTCGTCGCGGCGCACGGCGTCGACGTCGCGCTCCGGGGCCTCCGTCAGGACGACGTCGCCGACGCGCACGCGTCCGGTCGTCGGCGGCTGGATCCCGCCGAGCACGTGCAGCAGCGTGGTCTTGCCGGCTCCCGACGGGCCGATCAGCACCACGAGCTCTCCGGGATGCAGCGCGAGCGAGGCATCCGACAGCGCGTGCACGTCACCGGCGGGCGTGCGGTGCACGACGGAAAGACCGGATGCCTCGAGCACGGGTTCACTCATGATCGGCGTCTCCTTCCTCGGCGTCCCGCCGGCGACTGCGGCGGGACTCGGCCGGCGGTCCGGCCGCCGGCGCTTCGCCCGCAGGCGGCGCCTGGCGGCCGTCACCGGGCCAGACGCCGACGTGGTCGGGGTTGAGCTTCAGGCGCACGCGGTCGCGCAGCGACAGGTGGTGCATGTACTCGGTCGGCAGCTGAAGTCGTCCGACCTTGTCGAGCACGACGAACTCCTCGGCCATGTCGTGCTCGCGGCCCTCGTCGTCGGTGTGCGTCCAGCGCAGCACCTCGGTGGAGGTGCGGCCGTCGCGGATCTGAACGGTGCGCTGCACGTGCTCCGACACGGCGGGATCGTGCGTCACGATGAGCGCGGTCGTGCCCAGCTCGCGGTTGACGGTCTCGAACGTGGCCAGCACCTCGGCGGAGGCGTGCTCGTCGAGATCGCCGGTCGGCTCGTCGGCGAGGAGCACCCGCGGCTCGTTCGCGAGGGCGACGGCGATCGCCACGCGCTGCTGCTGTCCGCCCGACAGCTCGGCGGGGCGGCGGTCGGCGACATCGGCGACGCCGGCGAGGTCGAGCAGCTCGCCTGCCCGCCCGGCGTTGCTGCGGTCACCGCCGATCGCCCGCGCGAGCTGCACGTTCTCGCGCGCCGAGAGGTAGGGCAGGAGGTTCCGCGCGGTCTGCTGCCACACGAATCCCACCACCTCCCGCCGGTAGGTGACGCGGTCCCGGGCCGACAGCGACGGGAGGTCGCGGCCGGCCACGCGTGCCGATCCCGCGGTGGGGGCGTCGAGCGCCGACAGGATCGACAGGAGCGTGGACTTGCCGGAGCCGGATGCTCCCACCAGCGCCACCAGCTCGCTTCGGCCGACCACCAGGTCGAGGCCCTGGAGGGCCTGCACCTCGATGTCGGCGACGGCGAAGATCCGCACGAGACCCTCGCACACGATGTCGGGTTCGGTCATCAGTCCTCCTCTGTCCGGAGCACGGTCGCCATCGAGGTCGTGCGCGCACTGACCACGCCGCCGACGACGGCGAGGGCCAGGGCCACGACGACCACGGCGATGAGGGTCCCGCTCAGCACGGGGTCGACGGCGACGCTGGGCTGTCCGCCGCCGCCGGTGAAGGGCCGCAGGTCGATCGAGGTCACCACGAGGAGCGGGAGCACCGCCCCGAGCAGGACTCCGCCCACGAGCGCCGTGATGCCCAGCGGCACGAACTCCCACGCCACGACCCCGCGCGCGCGGCCGCGGTCCAGGCCCATGCTGCGCAGCAGCGCGATCACGCGGGAGCGCGCGTCGCGGGACACTCCGGCGACGAGCAGCAGCGCGACGACCGAGAGCGCGACGGCGATGCCGAGCGCGGCGAAGAGGACGAACCTCAGCGCCGACACCGCCGGTGACGCCTGGATCTCGGCCGTCGACTCCGCCAGGATGCGCACCGAATGGGCGCTGCCCACGATGTCGCCGAGGTCGGCCGCGACGGTCGCAGCATCCGCGCCGTCGGCCACATCGACGACCACGGTGCGCGGGAAGAAGCCGAATCCGGTGAGCGCGGCGTAGTCGGCCTCGTCCATGAGGACGAACTTCTCCGAGCCCTGCACGCCGAGCACCCGATCGAGCGAGCCGACGACGTCCACGGGATCCGTCACCACGGCGGTCTGCCCGCTCCCGAGGCCCTCGGCGAGGACGGACGACAGCACGACCTGCGCCGGGACCGAGCCCGGCGTGATGAGGCCCTCCGGGAGTGCCCCCACCATGCCGCGCTGCACGTCGGCCAGACGCTCCGCCTCGGTCACGACGACCTGCACGCTGTCGCGTCCTCCGGGCCCCGTGACCGTGACGTAATCGCCGCGGAGCACGCCGACCGCGTCGTCGACTCCGTCGACGGATCGCATCCGGTCGATCAGGTCGGCGTCGAAGTACGGGCCGGAGAGGCGGATGTCGCCACCGACGTCGCGCTGCGCGGCCACGACCGCTCCGCGATCGACGGTGGCCAGCACGAGCGAGGAGAACACGGCGATCGCGACGGCCACGAGCATCGCGAGAACGGCCGTCGTGCCGGCGGACGAGTCCCGGAGATTGCGCGCCGCCCCGACGAGCCCGACCACGCCGCGGCCGCGACGCGCGACGCGCAGCGCGGCGGCGATGGGGATGGGATGGAGGCGCACGACGATCAGCGCCACCGCGACGGTCACCAGCAGGGGCGCGGCCACGACGAGAGGGTCGATGCCGTCGGTGGCCGGCCCGATGCCCCGGACGAACAGCTGCACCACGGCGACGACGGCGAGCAGGAGCACCACGGACTCCACGATCCTCACCGTCCTGCTGCGGACCGGCGCGTCGAGATCGGCCCGGGATCGCTCCAGCAGCGACGGGCGCAGCGTGAACGCGAGCGCCAGTCCCGGCACGACGCCGACGGCGACCGCGACGAGGGTCGGAAGCGGACCGGCGTCGTTCGGCGTGACCGCGATCGCGACGGCCGCGGCGACCGAGGCGGCGGGAAGCCCGAGGATCAGGCCTTCCCCGAGCAGCAGCCGCCTCAAGCGTCCCAGCGGGGCGCCGCGGGCCGACATCAGCGACAGGTCCGCTCGCCGGCGACGGATCATGAGCGCGGCGGCCAAAACGACGAGCGCGACGCTCACCGCGAGCGGGCCGACGGCGGCCACAGCCAGGATCGCGCTCGCCGAGTTCGCGCGGGAGAGGGCGGTGGCCAGGACCGTGACGATGTCGCTCTCGAAGCGGACCCTCAGCTGGCCGGTGTCGTCGACCGGCACGCTCGACGACGTGGCTGCCCGCAGGGCGGCCAGCAGCTCCGCGGGGTCCTCGCCGAGCGCCGCGCCGCCGTCCACGGGGTACCACATCTGCGCCTCGGCGCGTACGACCGGCGAGACCTGCTCCCACGTCGCCGGGTGCACCCAGGCCACCGAGGTCGCCGTGGGCCGGCGATTGCCGTCGTCGAAGACCGTCGCCGTGAGCGCGGTCGGAAGGTGGGCCCAGCGATCGTCGTCGGGAGCGACGGCGTCGACCGTGCCGACCAGCACGACCTCCGCCGCGCCATCGAGCCAGTCGTCGATCGAGTCGACCTCCCGATCCGGCGCTGTGCTGCGGACCTCGCCGACGGGCCACATCATGGTCTCGGCCGCGGACTCGCTCAGGACGATCTCCACCGGACCGGCGCCGGACCACGGAGCCGGCCACTCGCCCTCGATCAGCTCG